>NZ_RZRT01000002.1:49839-469750 GCF_003998295.1 Mesorhizobium sp. M7A.F.Ca.US.011.01.1.1 | reverse complement strand
TTCAGGTTGATGGTTCACCGGTGGGAAGGGACCGAGCCATGCCACGGCCTGTCCTCGAAAGGACGACCAGGATCCCCTCGGTCTCCTTCCCACTTCAGACATAGCATGGGAACAACACACAGGATCCTAGGGTCTGCGCGACGCTTCGCGCCGCTCCGCCCTAGGATGACGAAGAGACGTTAAGCCGCCTTCTTCTTCGCCAGCCTCGCCTTGATCGAAGCCACGTCGGCACGCGGCGTCGCGGCGAACAGCGTCCTGGTGTAGCTGTGCTTGGGGTCGGCGAAGACCTCGTCGCGCGAGCCGTATTCGACCGCTTCGCCGAAATACATCACCATCACATCGTCGGCGATGTAGCGCACCACGGACAGATCGTGGCTGATGAAGACATAGGTCAGCTGGAACTCGTCCTGCAGGTCGGCGAGCAGGTTGAGCACCTGCGCCTGCACCGACAGATCGAGCGCCGAGACCGGCTCGTCCAGCACCAGCAGGCTTGGATTGAGCATCAGCGCACGGGCAATGGCAATGCGCTGGCGCTGGCCGCCCGAGAACATGTGCGGGTAGCGATTGTAGTGCTCGTGACCGAGGCCGACCTTCTTCAGCATCTTCATCGCCAGGTCGCGCCGCTCGGCCGCCGGCTTGTCGGTGTTGATCAGCAGAGGCTCGCCCAGTACGTCGCCGATCTTCTGGCGCGGGTTGAGCGATCCATAGGGGTTCTGGAAGACGATCTGCACCTTGCGGCGCATTTCCTTCGTCAGGGGGTTCCTGGCGATGTCAACCTTGTTGCCGTCGATGAAAAGGTCGCCCGCCGTCGCCGGATCGATCAGCGTGATGATGCGGGCGAGCGTGGACTTGCCGCAGCCGCTTTCGCCGACGATGGCCAGCGTCTTGCCCTTTTCCACCTTGAAGGAGACGCCCTTGACCGCATGCACGGTGCGCGGCCCGGTGAACAGGCCGCCGCCGATGTGGTAGTCGCGGACGATGTTCTTGCCTTCGAGAACGGTCGTGCTCATGAGGCGGCTCCCGCGGCAGAGGGGGCCGGCTCGAACATCATGTCGGAAACGGTCGGCAGCCGGTCGCCGACGGCGTTCTCCGGCAGCGCCGACAACAGCGCACGCGTGTAATTGCTCTTCGGCGATTCAAACAGCGACAGCACGTCGGCCTCTTCCATCTTGCGGCCCTTGTACTGGACGATGACACGGTCGGCGGTCTCGGCCACCACGCCCATATTGTGGGTGATCATGATCAGGCCCATACCGTATTTGGCCTGCAGCGAAACCAGCAGATCGAGGATCTGCTTCTGGATGGTGACGTCGAGCGCCGTCGTCGGCTCGTCGGCGATCAGCAGCTTCGGATTGCAGGCGATGGCGATGGCGATCATGACGCGCTGGCATTGGCCGCCCGACATCTGGTGTGGAAACGAGCTAAGCCGTTCTTCCGGATCGGCGATGCCGACCAGCTTCATCAATTCGATGGCCCGCGCGCGCCGCTGAGCGCGATCCATACCCATATGGAAGCGCAGCACCTCCTCGATCTGGAAGCCGACGGTGAAGCACGGATTGAGGCTGGCGATCGGCTCCTGGAAGATCATCGAGATGTCCTTGCCGACGATCTTGCGGCGTTCGGACGGGCTGAGCTTCAGGAGATCGACGCCGTCGAAGGCCATGCGGTCTGCCTTGACGGTTGCGGTGTTGGGCAACAGGCCCATTACCGCGAGCATCGCCACAGACTTGCCGGAACCGGACTCGCCGACGATCGCCAGCACTTCGCGCGGCTCGATCGAGAGGTCGATGCCTTGCACGGCCATGAACGGTCCGGCCGCGGTGTCGAAGGAAACGGTGAGATTCTTGATCTCGAGCAGAGGCATACTCACGACCTCTTCAGCTTGGGGTCGAGCGCGTCGCGCAGGCCGTCGCCGATCAGGTTGATGGCGAAGACGGTGATCAGGATGGCGAGGCCGGGGAAGGTCACCACCCACCAGGCGCGCAGGATGAACTCGCGTGCTTCGGCCAGCATGGTGCCCCATTCCGGCGTCGGCGGCTGCGCGCCCATGCCGAGGAAGCCAAGGGCCGCCGCCTCGAGGATGGCGTTGGAGAAGGACAGCGTCGCCTGCACGATCAGCGGCGCGATGCAGTTGGGCAGGATAGTGACCAGCATCAGCCTGAGATGGCTGGCGCCGGCGACCTTGGCCGAAACGACATATTCGCGGGTCTTCTCGGCCATCACGGCGGCGCGGGTGAGCCGGGCGAAATGCGGCTGCAGCACGAAGGCGATGGCGATCATGGCGTTGACCAGGCCGGGGCCAAGCACCGCGACCAGCACCAGGGCCAATAGCAGCGACGGGAAGGCCAGGATGATGTCCATGATGCGCATGATCAGCGTGTCAACCCAGCCGCGGCAGTAGCCGGCGAGCAGGCCGAGAATGACGCCTGAGATCAGCGCTGACGTGACGACGACGAAGCCGATGGCGAGCGAGAAGCGCGAGCCGTAGATCAGCCGCGACAGCATATCGCGGCCGACAGCGTCGGTGCCGAGCAGGAACTGCGCGTTGCCGCCTTCCTGCCAGGCCGGCGGCGTCAGGAAGAAGTCGCGGAACTGATCGTCTGGCGAATGCGGCGCCAGCAGCGGCGCGAAGATGGCGATCAGGATCAGCAGCGCAAAGACAAAGAGCCCGATCACCGCGCCCTTGTTGACGGAGAAGTAATGCCAGAACTCGCCGAACATCTGCAGCCTTGCGTCCTGCTGCTTGACGACGGTGGCGGCTTCGATGGTGGCTGGGCCTTCGTTGCTCATGTCAGTTGGCCCGGATGCGTGGGTTGATGACGGCGTAGAGCACGTCGACGATGAGGTTGACCGACATGACGATCAGCGCGATCAAAAGCAACCCGCCCTGCACGGTGAAATAGTCGCGCTTGGAAATGGCGTCGATCATCCATTTGCCGATGCCGGGCCAGGAGAAGATGCTCTCGGTCAGGATGGCGCCGGTCAAGAGCGTGCCGACCTGCAGGCCGATGGTGGTGACGACCGGGATCAGCGCGTTGCGGAAGGCATGCAGGCCGATGACGCGGCGCGGCGCCAGGCCCTTGGCGCGCGCGGTGCGGACATAGTCCTCACCCAGCACTTCGAGCATCGCCGAGCGCGTCTGCCTGGCGATTACTGCGAGCGGGATAGTGCCGAGCACGATCGTGGGCAGGACGAGGTGCGACAGTGCCGAGCGGAATGCGCCCTTCTGCCCCGAGATCAGCGAATCGATGGTCATGAAGCCGGTCACCGGCTTGAAGAAATAGAGAAGGTCGATGCGGCCGGAAACCGGCGTCCAGTGCAGCGTGCCGGAGAACACGATGATCAGCAGCAGACCCCACCAGAAGATCGGCATGGAATAGCCCGCCAGCGCCGTGCCCATCGTCAGCTGATCGAACCAGGAGCCGCGGCGGATGGCGGCGAAGATGCCGGCGGCGACCCCCAGGATGACGGCAAAGATCATGGCGAAGATGGCGAGTTCGACCGTTGCCGGGAAGCGCACCAGGAAATCCCTGAGCACCGGCGTCTTGGTGGAAAACGAGGTGCCGAAATCACCGCCGAGGATGTTCGTCAGATAGGTCAAATATTGTTGCCATATCGGCAGGTCGAAACCGAACTGGTGCATCAGCGCCGAGTGACGTTCGGGCGACAGGCCGCGTTCGCCCGCAAGCACCAGCACCGGATCACCGGGCAGGATGCGCACGAAGCCAAAGGCGAGGATGGTTATCCCGATGAAGGTCGGGATGATGAGGGCGAGCTTGCCGAGGATATAACGCAGCATGGCGGGCGAGTGGGGGCGTCACCACATGGTGGCGCCCCCGTTTCGCAACCTTATTCGGCGATATCGACGCCGTCGAAGCGGTGGATACCGAGCGGATCCATCGCAAAGCCGGTGACGGTCTTCTGCATCGGCATGAACACCTTGGAGTGAGCGAGCGTCGCCCAGGGTGCCTGTTCCTTGAAGATGACCTGTGCCTGTTCATAGAGCTTGGTGCGCTCGGCCTGATCCGAAACGGTCTTGGCCTTGTTGATGAGCGCATCGAAGTCCTTGTTGCACCATTCCGCGCGGTTGTTCGAACCGACGGAAGCGCAGCTCAGGAGCACGCCGAGGAAGTTGTCCGGATCGCCATTGTCGCCGGTCCAGCCGACGATGACGGCGCCGTCGTGATCGACCGCGGAAGCGCGCTTAAGGTATTCACCCCAATCGTAGCTGACGATCTCGACGGTGACGCCGACCTTGGCGAAATCCGCCTGGATCAGTTCGGCGGTGCGGCGCGCATTCGGCATGTAGGGGCGCGACACAGGCATGGCCCAGACGTTCATCTTGAGGTCCTTGACGCCGGCTTCTTCAAGCAGCTTCTTGGCTGCATCCGGATCGTAAGGATCGTCCTTCACTTCCTTGTTGTAGGACCACATGGTCGGCGGGATCGGATTGATCGCCACCTGGCCGGCGCCCTGGAAGACGGCATCGATGATGGCCTTCTTGTTGATGGCCATGTTGAGCGCCTTGCGGACGCGCACGTCGTCGAACGGCTTCTGCTGGGTGTTGTACATCAGCGCGCCGACATTGAGGCCTTCCTGCTCCTCGACCTTCAGGTTCGCATCGGCCTGCAGACCGGCGATGTCGGCCGGTGCCGGGTACGACATGATGTTGCATTCGCCGGCCTTGAGCTTCTGCGCGCGCACCGCCGGATCGGTGGTGATGGCGAAGACCAGATCGTCGATCTTGTGCTTGCCGCCCCAATAGTCCGGGTTGGCCTTGTAGCGGATGGCGGCGTCGGTCTGGTAGTCGACGAAGATGAACGGGCCGGTGCCGATCGGCTTCTGGTTGAACAGCTCAGGCGTCTTGTCGGCCTGCAGCTTGTCGGCATATTCCTTGGAGACGACCGAGGCGAAATCCATGCCCAGCGTCGGAATGAAGGTGATCGCCGGCTCCTTGAGGGTGAACTTCACCGTCAGGTCATCGACCTTCTCGACCTTGGTAATGTTGTCGCCGAACTGGTCATTGTAATACTGGTAGGCAATGCCCGGAATGTACTGGAACCAGGGGCCGTTCTTGTCGACCTGGCGTTCGAACGAGAACACCACGTCGTCGGCGTTGAAGTCGCGCGTCGGGGTGAAATAGTCGGTTGCGGCGAACTTGACGCCCTTGCGCAGCTTGAAGACATATTCCTTGCCATCGTCGGAGATCGTCCAGCTCTCGGCCAGGCCCGGCGAGGTCGTCGTCTTGCCGTGATCGAATTCGACAAGGCGGTTGAAGACGGTGCGCGATGACGCGTCGAACGTCTGGCCTGCGGTATACGGCGCCGGATCGAAACCTTCCGGCGAAGCTTCCGCGCAGTAGACCAGAGTTTTCGCATTGGCCATGCCGCTCAGGACGCTTGCAGCCAGCAACGCGGCTGCAAAAGTCAGCTTCTTATTCATTGAGCACTCCCTGATGTTCTTCCAAGCCCCTCTATCAGGCTCGCGAAGCGCGCATATAAGCACCGTTTTTCCGGCTTTGGAACACCCCGTTTGCTTACCCCGCGGGAAGCAGGAAAAAAATCCGCTATTTTGCCAAATTGCAGAAAAAATTAGCAGTTTCTTCCATTCACGAGATTATTAACAACCGAATTTTTTTATTGATCGCCAAGCTGACGATATAAATGTTCCCGGCGCTTCCGAGCGGCCGAGGGATGCGCCAGGACACCGCCTGGGAGCGCTGGCGGCGGCAAAGACTTTCGACGGCAAATCTTTCGCCATGTTGCCGCAAGGGCAAGACTTGCACGGTCACCAACGGAGGCAATACATAGGGTGTAACGGCCGCAGCGGAGGGCGTCCTTGTCAATTCAGGGGCGAGCGCGGCGCGGATGAACAAGACTTGTCCAGGGAGGAACGGTTGGCAAAAGCATCAAGGACGACGGCGCCGGTGAAAGCGGGAGCCAAGGCGCCGTCGAAAGCAGCCGGTACTGCCAAGCCGAAAGCACCCGTTTCCAAAGCCGCCACGCCGAAGGCGGCCGCGGCGCCCGTAAGGGCAAGCACAAGGCCAGTGGTGAAAGCCCCGGCCAAGGCCGCGGCCGGAAAGACGGCGTCGGGAAATAAAGCGGGTGCGGCAAAGCCCGCTGCCAGGCCGGCGTCGAAAGCCGCCGCGGCGATGAAGACCCCACCGGCGGCAAAGCCGGCCGACGCCACCGCCAACCGATTGCCAAAAACGCTGACGGCGCTGGCCGCCGGCTTGCCGGAAAAGCCGTGGCTCAAGAGCTATCCGAAAAACGTGCAGGCCGAGATCGGTGCCCTGCCCTACAGCTCGATCGGCGATTTCCTCGTCGCCGCCTGCAAGCAGTTTTCCGCGCAGCCGGCCTTCACCTGCATGGACAGGTCCATCAGCTACACCGATGTCGAGCGGCTGTCGGCAGCCTTCGGCGCCTACCTGCAATCGAAAGGCCTGCAGAAAGGCGCGCGCGTCGCGCTGATGATGCCGAACGTGCTGCAATATCCGGTGGCGATGATGGCGATCTTGCGAGCGGGTTATGTGGTGGTGAACATCAATCCGCTCTACACGCCGCGCGAGCTCGAACACCAGTTGAAGGATTCCGGTGCGCAAGCCATCGTCATCCTGGAGAACTTCGCCAACACCTTGCAGGCGGTGATCGCCAGGACCACGGTCAAGCATGTGGTGGTCGCCGCGATGGGCGACCTGCTTGGCGGCCTGAAGGGCACGATCGTCAATTTCGTCGTGCGCCGTGTGAAGAAGATGGTGCCGGCATGGTCCTTGCCCGGCCATGTCAAGTTCAATGCCGCCATGAAGGCCGGCGCCGGCATGGGCTTCAAGCCGGCCAAGGTGGAAGCCGACGATGTCGCCTTCCTGCAATATACGGGCGGCACCACGGGCGTGTCGAAGGGCGCCACACTGCTGCACAGAAACGTGCTCGCCAACGTCGCGCAGAACGCGCAGTGGATGGAGGATGCCTACACGATCAAGCCGAAACCGGCGCACCCCAACTTCATCTGCGCGCTGCCGCTCTATCATATTTTCGCGCTGACCGTGAACGCGCTGATGGGCATGCAGCAAGGCGCCCGCAATGTGCTCATTCCCAACCCGCGCGACATTCCCGGCTTCGTCAAGGAATTGCAGAAATATCCGGTGCACATCTTTCCCGGCCTCAACACGCTTTTCAACGCGCTGCTCAACAATGAGGATTTCCGCAAGCTCGACTTCAAGCCGCTGGTGCTGACGCTGGGCGGCGGCATGGCGGTGCAGAAGGGCGTCGCCGAACGCTGGAAGACCCTGACCGGTTGTTCGGTCACCGAAGGCTACGGCCTCTCGGAAACCTCGCCGGTGGCCACCGCCAACAAGTTCACCGCCGGCGACTTCACCGGCACCATCGGCTTGCCGCTGCCCTCGACCGAGATCGCCATCCGCGACGACGACGGCAACAATTTGCCGCTCGGCGAGGTCGGCGAGGTCTGCATCCGAGGACCGCAAGTGATGGCGGGCTACTGGAACCGGCCCGATGAGACCGCCAAGGTGATGACCAAGGATGGCTACTTCAAATCCGGCGACATGGGCTTCATGGACGAACGCGGCTACACCAAGATCGTCGACCGCAAGAAGGACATGATCCTGGTCTCGGGCTTCAACGTCTACCCCAACGAGCTCGAGGAAGTCGTGGCGATGCATCCGGGCGTGCTCGAAGTGGCGGCGGTCGGCGTGCCGGACGAGCATTCGGGCGAAGTGCCGAAGCTGTTCATCGTCAAGAAAGATCCGGCGCTGACCGCCGAAGCAATCACCGCCTTTTGCCGTGAGAACCTGACCGGCTACAAGCGGCCCAAATACATCGAATTCCGCACCGAGCTGCCGAAGACGCCGGTCGGCAAGATCCTGCGGCGAGGGCTGCGCGAATGATTGCAGCCGGCGGCGCGGATGCCGTAAATGCACCTTGCCGTCCTGACCCGGCAGAATTCATCAGGACGAACATGCGCCTCGCCCCGGTGCCGTCGGTGCCTGAGATCCGCCTCTATACGCCGCATCCGGCCAGTGGCCTGCGGCGGCTTACCGATCCGCACCAAAGCATCGACGTCGATGAAGAGACGGACGATGATGGACCTGAGCCGCAGCCGCCCTATTGGGCCTATGTGTGGGCCGGCGGCGCGGTGCTCGCGCGCCACATACTGGACCATCCGCAAATGGTGGCCGGTCGCCGCGTGCTCGACCTTGGCGCCGGTTCCGGCCTTGTCGGCATTGCCGCCGCCATGGCCGGCGCGCGCGAAGTCATCGCCGCCGAGATAGACCGCAACGGCGTTGCCGCGATCGGCCTCAATACGGCGGCCAACGGCGTCGAGATCGCCATTGTCGACAAGGATATCACCGCGGGTCCGCCACCGGCGGTCGACCTCGTGCTTGCAGGAGACGTGTTCTACGGCCGCGAGGTCGCTCTACGCGTCATCCCGTTCCTCGACCGCTGCCTGGCAGCCGGCATCGACGTGCTGGTCGGCGATCCCCGTCGCAACGACCTGCCGCTGTCCCGGCTGCGATTGCTCGCCGAATATCAGGTGCCGGATTTCGGCGACGCGAAGGGTGCCGCGAGCAAGCCGAGCGGTGTTTTTTCGTTTGAGGCGGAAGAGCGCTGACGCTGAGATCAATCCCAGTCACTCGGAATGACCAGATTCGACCTCGTTTCGGACCTTTGTCAGGTGAGTACGACTGCCAGAAAGCTGCCATACAGAGCTGACGTTCGGCGGCGCAAAATTGGGGTATGATCCAAGGCGCACCAGTTGAGCGTCGTAGGGTGGCTCGGCGAGTCGCAAAACGGCGGGATGGCGCGTTGCTGCCAATGTCGATGTTGTGTTGTCTAACGCCCAGTTGTTCAGGTCACGGTCTCAAGCTTGGAGTGCCGCAGGTTGGCTCGCAAGAACTCGGTCGCCGTCACCGGCTTGCGGCCCAAGAGTTTCTCGAGATCCCCCGCCGTGCCGCCCCATTCTCCGGCGTTGATGCCTTGCACCCACACAAGCGCGAAGCGGGCGGCCTGCTCGGGCAGACCCGCCGCCGCTAAGTGGTCGATGTAATCCTGATCCGAGCCGGGAACAAACGGCACTGGCTTGCCGCTGATATCCGACAGGATCTGTGCGACATCCGCGAAGGATACGGCGGGATCGCCATACAGCGAGTAAGTTTTGTATTCATGGCCTTCTTCGCTCAGCACAATGGCATGCGCCTCTGCCAGGTCGTCACGGCTGGCATAGCCCGCCTTGCCCGCACCAGCCGGCACGTGAACCCCGGTCTCCAGGGCGTTTTCGCCGATGTAGAATGAGATGCTCTCGATAAAGGGCGGATGACGGACGAGCGTGTAGGCTAGGCCGGATGCCTTCAGTTTTTCCTCGACGAACAGATCCTGCTCGGTGATATCCGGCAAGGTGAAGGCGGATCCTGCTTCGTGGATGATCGGCATATAGACGATGTGCTTAACGCCCGCCTGCCGAGCTGCGCTAATGGCATTTTGGTGCTGGGTATTGCGATCGGTAAAGGCCGTGGCGGATACGAGCATTAGCTTATCAATGCCCTCGAACGCGCGCACCAGTCCGTCATACTCGAGATAGTCGCCCTGGCGGGTCTCAATCCTATCGGCCGCCAGATCGGCCGCCTTGGCGGGATCGCGGGCCAGGCCGACGAGATCGGTGGCGGGCAACCGCTTCAGGAGATGTTGGAGAGTCTTTCGGCCGATATTGCCGGTTGCGCCAGTTACGAGGATCTTGGCCATGGTGATTTCCTTTGGACTTTTTTGCACATCGACATTGTCGTCCGACCCAGCTAGGACAAAACATACCTGCAAACCAGTACCGACTATTTGGTAAGTGCCAAGATTCGGAGATCAAGTTGACCGAGACGAACTTCCGATGCGGCCTTGAAGCGGTTCTTGCCATCCTTGGCGGCAAGTGGAAGCCGCTTATCGTTTATCATCTGGCCAGCGGGCCCAAACGCACCGGTCAACTCCGCAGGCTCGTTACCAATGTGAGCGAAAAAATGCTGATTCAGCACCTGAAAGAACTGACGGATGATGGCGTTATTCGTCGCATTGACTTTCAGACGGTGCCGCCGCACGTCGAGTATGAACTAACCGACTTTGGTTACAGCCTGGCCGGAGTACTCGCGCCCTTGTGCGAATGGGGAACCCATCATACGCCCGAGGTAGCTCTGATCGTGCAAAATCGATCGCGCCGTTCCGCAGTTGCGTAGCGATCCCAAATCTGGCGACCAAGGTCCGCCTTTGAAGAAACAGACCGAGGAACTGCCTGTCTCCTTTCCACCCGATCTCAGCCGTTGGCGGAAAAGCCCAAGTTGATTTTGCGCCGGTGTTGGACTCAGATCGTCTCCTTGACCCGTGCCGAGAGAAAATCCGGCAGATCGGCAACCGACTCCAGGATAGCGTCGGCAATCCCGGCCAGCGATTCGCGGGTGCCGGTGCCGGAGAGCACGCCGACCGCCAGCCCGCAGCCGCCGGCACGCGCCATTTCGAGATCATGGCGGTTGTCTCCGACCATGGCGATTTCCGCCGGCTTCAGCCCGGTGAGATCGCTGAAGGCCAGGATGGTATCGGGCGCCGGTTTCGGATTGGCGACCGCGTCGTAGCCATAGGCCGCATCGAACAGCTGGGCGACGCCGAGCGTGACCAGCGTCTTTTCCGCGCCGCTGGTCGAATCGTTGGTGGCGACGCCAAGACGGTAGGACTTCCTGTGCAGTGCCGTCAGCGTGTCGACGATGCCCGGCAGCGCCACGGCCATCGCCGAGCCTTGCACCGAGGTGATCTCGTTGAAGCGGGCGACCGCCAGCATCTGGTCCTCGTTGGAGAGGCGCGGAAACCACAATTCGACGACGTCGAGATTGGTGCCGGAGGCAAATATCGAGTCAGGCTTAAAGCGCTTGTTGGCGAAATCGAAGCCGGCGGCGGCCAGCAGCCTGTCGGCTTTCCAGCGATCGCCTTCCGACGCATCCATGGCCATGAAATCGGCGACGCCGAGCCAGGTCGCGTTGAAGTCGACAAGCGTTCCATCCTTGTCGAACAATATTCCCTTGATGTCTGCCAAGCTTTTCACTCCGATCCACGCAAATGGTGGATGAATCCCACGAGGCCAGCGGTCGATGCATCCCGCTTGGCGGCACTTTCCTTGCCCTCCACGACAGGCAAAAGGCCGGTGGCCAGTTCCTTGCCGAGTTCGACGCCCCACTGGTCGAAGGAGTTGATGTTGAACAGCGTTCCCTCGACGAAGACGCGGTGCTCGTAGAGCGCGATCAGCCGGCCGAAGGTGCGCGGGTCGAGTTTGCGGTAGAGGATGGTGACCGAGGGCCGGTTGCCGGAGAAGACGCGATGCGGGGCGATTTTGTCGACCTCGGCCGGCTTCATGCCCTTGGCCAGCATCTGGGCGCGGGCCTCGTCCAGCGTGCGGCCCTTCATCAGCGCTTCCGACTGCGCCAGGCAGTTGGCGAGCAGCAGATCGTGCTGATGCTTGAGATCGGGCTCATGCCCCACGGCCGCGGCAAGGAATTCAACCGGGATGAAATCGGTGCCCTGGTGCAGCAGCTGGAAGAAGGCATGCTGGCCATTGGTGCCGGGCTCGCCCCAAACCAGCGGTCCGGTCGGCGTCGTCGCCGCCGTGCCTTCGAGGGTGACGCTCTTGCCGTTCGATTCCATGTCGAGCTGCTGCAGATAGGCCGGCAGCCTGGACAGGCGCTGGTCGTAAGGGATGACGGCGCGCGCCGGGTAGCCGCAGATGACGCGATGCCACCAGCCGACCAGCCCCAGCAGCGCCGGCAGGTTCTCCTGCACCGGTGCGGTACGGAAATGCTCGTCCATCTCATGCGCGCCATCGAGGAAGGCGCGAAAATTCCGCGGGCCGACAGCGATCATCACCGGCAGGCCGATGGCGCCCCAGAGCGAATAGCGGCCACCGACCCAATCCCAGAAGCCGAAGACGCGATCGGGCGCGATGCCGAACTTGGCCACAAGGTCGAGCGCGGTCGACACGGCGGCGAAGTGCTTGCCGACCGCTTCCTTGCCGAGCGCCTTCTGCACCCAGTCGCGCGCCGTCTGCGCATTGGTCATCGTCTCGACGGTGGTGAAGGTCTTGGAAGCGATGATGAAAAGCGTGGTCTCGGCGGACAGCCCCTTCAGCGTGTCGTGGATATGGGCGCCGTCGATGTTGGAAACGTAATGCGCGCGCGGCCCGTCATGATAGGGCGCCAGCGCCAGCGTCGCCATGGCCGGGCCGAGATCGGAACCGCCGATGCCTATGTTGACGATGTCGGTGATCTTCTTGCCGGTGGCGCCGGCCGCCTTGCCGGAGCGCACGGCATCGGCAAAGGCGCCCATGGCGTCGAGCACGGCGATGACGTCAGCCTTGACATCCTGGCCATCGACGGTGACGCCCTTGCCGGTCAGGTTGCGCAGCGCCGTGTGCAGCACGGCACGGTCCTCGGTGACGTTGATCTTCTTGCCGGCGAACATGGCGGCGCGACGACCTTCGAGATCGGCGGCCAGGGCGAGCTTTTCCAGCAGTTCCATGGCGGTCGCATCGACCGCGCATTTCGACCAGTCGAGCAGCAGATCGCCATCGGTGGCGGAGAATTCCACGAACCGCTTGGGATCGGCGGCGAAGGCCTGGCGCATGCTGGCGGGCGCTGCAGCGCGGTGATCGCGCAAGGCGGCGAGCTGTTTTTGAAAGGACGATTGATCCACTGCCAAACTCCGAGACCTCGAGCCATCATTACGGACCGGATGTTTCCGGCGCGTGTCGTCGCGACAATCTATCGGGCCGAACTCCACCCGTTTCAATGCGCAGCGATGACGCACGGAGTCACGCAGCTATGCCGCGGCGCAGCATCAAAATGGCGTGAAGGATCACTGGCATAAATCCCAACGATCAGAAAAATTGATTGGCGCAACCCCTTGTGCCACGGTTACGTTCGGCTGGTCCAGCCAAACGAAAAAGGCTGGCCATCGAGGAAATCTCCCATGCCACAGCGAAACGACACGGCGATATGGTCCGGCCTGTTCCGGATTTCGGCTGAATCCGGCCAAACCCTTCAGGCGCAGATCCGCCAGGCCATCGTAGCCGCCATTCTCGACCGCCAGATCGCCGCTTCGATGCCGCTTCCTTCCTGCCGGATCCTGGCTGAAAAACTCGGCGTGGCGCGCGGAACCGTGGTGCTGGCGTTCCAGCAGCTAGTCGACCAGGGTTTCCTGGTGGCGCGCGAGCGGCGTGGCCATTTCGTCAATCCCGATGTGCTGGCGACGCCGGCCAAGCCGCACCAGAAGGCGCCCGACCAGGCCAACGAGATCGACTGGAAGGCACGCCGCAAGATCTTCGCCAGCGACATGCCGCCGCCGGCCAAGCACGAGAACTGGATCAAGTCGTCCTACCCCTTCGTCTACGGCCAGTTCGATCCGGCGCTGTTCCCGACCGCCGAATGGCGCGAGTGCAACCGCATGGCGCTGGCGGTGTTGGAAATCCGCAACTGGGCGTCCGACATGGTCGACCGTGACGATCCGCTGCTGATCGAGCAAATCCAGGCGCGGCTCCTGCCCCGGCGCGGCATCTTCGCCAATCCCGACGAGATCATCGTCACGCTGGGCGCCCAGAACGCGCTCTACATGCTTGCGACGCTGCTGATGTCCAAAGGCTCCAAGGTGGCGATGGAGGACCCCGGCTACCCCGACGCCCGCTCGATCTTCCGCCTTGCGGGCGCGGAGATACAGCCGGTGCCGGTCGACCAGTCCGGCATCGTAACCGCTTCTATTCCCAATGATTCCGGCTTCGTCTTCGTCACGCCCAGCCATCATTGCCCGACCATGGTGCCGTTGTCGGCCGAGCGGCGGCAGGATCTTCTGGCGCGAGCCAACCGCTACAACCAGATCATCATCGAGGACGGCTATGACAGCCAGCTTCTCGACGAGGCACCGCAGCAGGCACTGAAGAGCCTCGATCGCTCCGGCCGCGTGGTCTATGTCGGCTCGATGTCCAAGACGCTGGCTCCGGGCCTGCGGCTCGGCTACATCGTGGCGTCCGCCGGACTGATCGCGGAACTCAGGGCGCTGCGTCGCTTCATGCTGCGTCATCCGCCGGCCAACAACCAGCGCGCCGTAGCGCTGTTCCTGTCGCTCGGCCACCACGAGGCGCTGGTGCGGCGGCTGTCTTCAGCCTTCGACGAGCGGCGCAAGCGGCTGGTCCATGCGATTTCCGCCTTCCTGCCGGAATGGCGCTCGACCGATTCGGCCGGCGGCACGTCGCTGTGGCTCGAAGGGCCGCGCGGCACTGATTCGCGTGGGCTGGCCGAGGCAGCCGCCTCGCGCAGCGTCATCATCGAGCCAGGCGACCGTTTCTTCGATCGCACTGAAAAGCCTTCGCGTTTCATGCGGCTGGGCATCTCGTCGATCGCACTGCAGCACATCGAGCCAGGCATCCGCGAACTGGCCACGGCCGCCGGACGCAGACCCGCAGCCGCCTGATCCATCGTTGATCTCTCGTGACCGGAGCCGCTCGCAGCGGCTCCGGTATTTTAGTTCTGGCACATGCAACTGGGCCAGCTGGCTCATAGGATGGGCCTGTGCCGGCGGCATAGTCGGCGTCAGGGGAAGAAGCAGGCCGATGGTGGACCAACCGCCACGAGTTCCCTGCCGACGAAGGTGGAGTGCTTCCATGCCAGTGGCTGTCGAACAGCAGGACACGCCGGCGAACCGTCGTCCGCAGCGCTCCGGTCTTCGCGAAACAGGACATGCCATGCGATCATCTCCCCTGGTGGAGGATACCAGACCACAGCACAAGACCATCGAGGGCGGCGGCTACGGGCCGCTGCGCGGGGATGACCGCGAGCGTATCCACGAGGGCGTGCTGACGCTCCTGGAGACAGTGGGCTTCGCCAACGCCATTCCTTCCTGCATAAAGGTGCTGACCAAGGTGGGAGCGGTCCACGGCGACGATGGCCGGGTCCGCTTTCCGCGCGCGCTCGTGCTCGACACCATCAAGCGGGCGGCACGACATTTCACGCTTCATGGCCAGGACCCCAGGCACGACATGGTAGTCCAGGGCAAGCGCGTGCACTACGGCACGGCAGGCATCGCCGTGCACCTGGTGGATCTGGAGAAGCGCGAGTACCGCGAATCCAAGCTGCAGGATATTTATGATGCCGCCCGCATCGTCGATGGGCTGGAGAATATCCATTTCTTCCAGCGGCCGATGGTGGCGCGCGACATCGCCGATCCGCTCGAGATGGATTTCAACACGCTTTATGCCTGTGTGATGGGAACATCGAAGCACGTCGGAACATCCTTCACCGTGCGTGAGAACGTGAAGCCTGCGCTTGAAATGCTGTACGCCATCGCCGGCGGCGAGGAGAATTTCCGCGCCCGGCCATTCGTTTCCAACTCCAACTCATTCGTCGTGCCGCCGATGAAGTTCGCCGAGGATGCCTGCGGCGTGCTTGAGGCCTGCGTCGAAGGCGGCATCCCGATCCTGCTGCTGTCGACCGGCCAGTCCGGCACCACGGCACCCGCGGCGATGGCCGGCGCCGTCGTGCAAGCAGTGGCCGAAGTGCTGGCCGGCCTGGTCTATGTCAACGCGCTCAAGCCCGGCCATCCGGCGATTTTCGGCGCATGGCCGTTCATGTCGGACCTGCGCACCGGCGCCATGGCCGGCGGGTCGGCCGAGCAGTCGGTGGCAACGGCGGCCTGTGCCCAGATGGCGCAATTCTACGATCTGCCCGGCGGCTCCGCCGCCGGCATGACGGATTCGAAACTGCCCGATATTCAGTCCGGCTACGAAAAGGGCATCACCAATGTGATGGCCGGCCTCTCCGGCCTCAACCTCGTCTACGAGGCGGCCGGCATGCATGCCTCGCTGCTCGGCTTCTGTCTGGAAAGCCTGGTCATCGACAACGACATGCTCGGTCATTGCCTGGGCTGCGCGCGTGGCATCGACGTGACTGACGAGGCCCTGTCGATCGATGGTATCGCCGACGTCTGCCTCAAAGGCCCAGGCCACTATCTCGACAACGAACAAACGCTCAAGCTGATGCAGACCGAGCACTTCTATCCTGCCCTCGGCGATCGTTCCTCGCCGAAGGAATGGAACGAAAAAGGCCGGCCTGATATATTGCTGCGTGCGATCACCGAGAAGAAGCGCATTCTTGCCGAACGATTTCCGCGCCACGTGCCAAAACAGGTCGACGACAGATTGCGTGCCCGTTTCGGCAACCTGATCCACCTGCCGCGCACGCATATGGGCGGCTGACAGGAGACGAGTTCGTGCAGCCATACAGCCACCACCCGGAGCCAATTCAGGACGGAAAACCGCTTCACACCTTTCCTGAAATTGCTCTGGGGACAACCATCGGGCAGAATGACAAATGAGTGTGCATCCTATCCAGCAAGCCCCCGCCGATGGCGACGCGATCGATCGGCTGGTGGCATCTCATCGGCCAGGCCACGGCCTGGTGCGTGCCTTCTATCATGACCCGGCGATCTTCGAGCGCGACATGGAACGTGTCTTTCGCCGCCACTGGCATTGCCTGGCCCATGCCAGCGTTATCCCGAACCCCGGCGATTTCGAGCTGTTCAAACTGGGCGACGAGGCGGTCATCCTGACACGCGGCATGGATGGCACCGTGCATGCCATGCTCAATGTCTGCCGCCACCGCGGCGCCGAGGTCTGCACCAAGGAAAAGGGCAACGCGAAGATGTTCGTGTGCCCCTACCACGCCTGGAGCTATTCCAACGACGGCTCATTGCGCGCTGCCCGCCTGATGCCGAAGGATTTCGACCGCACGGCGCACGGGCTGAGGAAGCTTCATGTCCGCGTCGCATCCGGTCTGGTCTTCATTTCCTTCGCGGAGACGCCGCTCGATTTCGATCCGATCGAACAGTCGCTGCGCACGAGTTGCGGCCAATATGGCTGGGGCGACGCCAAGGTGGCGTATCGTCAGTCCTATCCGCTCGACGCGAACTGGAAGCTGGCCGTCGAGAACTATGTAGAATGTTACCATTGCGGACCGGCGCATCCGGAATATTCGCAGACGCATGCGCTGGAAAAACCGGCCGAGATGATCGAGCAGCTCAATGAGGCGATGGAGCAGCGCACCTGCGCGCTCGGCATCGAGATCGGCAGCGCCAACCGCTGGCAGAACTCGGCGGCCGGTCAGGAAGCAATCGACACCTTCCGCTACGCGCTCTATGACGGCGTTTCGAGCGGCAGCCAGGACGGCTCTCCGGTGGCCCCGCTGATGGGCCGCTTCACCGACTATGACGGTGGCGTCACCTCCATCCATCTCGGCGGCACGACCTTTCTCGTCTGCTATCCCGATCACGGCATGATCTACCGATTCATCCCGAAAACGGCTGGTACATGCGAGATGGAACTGATCTGGCTGGTGCGCGGCGACGCGGTCGAGGGACAGGACTACGATCTGGAGAAGCTGACCTGGCTGTGGAAGATCACCACAGAAGAGGACAAGAAGATCATCGAGCACACCGCGCGCGGCGTGCGCTCGCACTATTTCGTGCCCGGACCTATCGCGCCTATGGAATACAACGAACTGCGCTACATCGGCTGGTATCTCGAGGAGATCAGCCGGGCCTGAACGGCTCGGCTGCCTTGGGAGAATCAGGCAGATCCTGCCTTTCGCGTCATTCCGCGCTGAGCCCGTATCGGTCGACGACTTCGGGGTTGATGAGCTTGGCATGCAGTGTCATCAGCACGATCTGCGCGTCGAGGCTGTCGCCGGTTTCAAGCGCCGCCTCGATGCGGCGCTCGGCTTCCAGCGTCTGCTCATGGCCATTGGCTTGCTCGAAGGTTTCGGGACCCGCGATGCAATAGCTGCATAATTGTGCCACCGACGCATAGGTACCCCGTGGCGGCTCGTCGGGCCAGCGATCCTTCATGAGATTGACCAGGGTAAGCTTCACGCCCTCCGGCACAAGGGCTGGATGCAGATCGGCGCCGCGCAATGCATCGTCGAGCTGCCTCAAGTCGCCCGAACGGCCGAACATTCCGAGGAAGCCGAGGGAAGAGCGCCGTCCGGCCATGATGTTTCCTTCCGTTCCAGCCCACTTAGGTGGTGGGCAAGCGAATTACAAAGGCGGTGCTATCTAACCAGCCGCCGCTAGCAAGACCCCTGCAAGGGCGGATAGCGCGAGTGTCGGCAGCATGCCGATCTTCAGCTTCAGGATGGCGATCATGGCGGCACCCGAAAGCAAGGCCGCGCGCCAGTCGATCGACGAAAGCACCGGCACATTCATGCCAAGACCCGTCGCATGCACCTCACGGAAGATGACGTGCAAGCCAAACCATAGGGCCAGATTCATAATCACCCCGACAATTGCGGCGGTGATCGCGCCCAGTGCGGCCGACAGTGCCTTGTTGCCGCGCAACGCCTCGATGTAGGGCGCCCCGAGGAATATCCAGAAAAAGCAGGGCGTGAACGTCACCCACAGGGTGAGCAACGCCCCCAGCGATCCGGCAAGCAACGGGTCGAGCGAGCCGGAATGGCGGAACGCGGCGATGAAGCCGACGAACTGCAACACCAGGATGAGCGGACCCGGCGTCGTTTCTGCAAGTCCAAGACCGTCGACCATTTCACCCGGGGCCAGCCAGCCGAAGGACTGGACGGCTGCCTGCGCGACATAGGCGAGGACCGCATAGGCGCCACCGAAGGTGACGACAGCCATCAGGCTGAAGAACCGGCCTATCTCGGTCCAGACGCTTGCGGAGCCGGTGAACCACCAGATCAAAAGTGCAGGCCCGAGCCAGATCGGCAGCCAGATGGCGAAGGTGCGCGGCGCGTGCCATTTGGTCGGTTTGACATGGGCCAGTTCGCCACGCTCGAACATCAGGTCGACCGCTCCCTTGAAGTCGGCAACATCGTCCTTGCCATGGGCCGAGCCGGAAAACAGGCCGGGAGCAATGCGATCCCCCAGCCATCCCGTCAGGCCGGCGAACAAGACGATGAGCGGAAACGGCACATTCAACGCATAGATGGCGATGAACGCCGCGACCGCGATCGACACCATGACCGGGTTTTTCAGGGCGCGCCGTCCGATCCGGATCACTGCCTCGATGACGATGGCAAGCACCGCCGCCTTCACCCCGAAAAACAGCGCCGCGACGAGTGGCATGTCGCCGTAGAGCATGTAAAGGCTGCTCAAGGCGAGCATGACGAGCGCGCCCGGGAAGACGAACAGGATGCCGGCGACAAGGCCGCCGATCGTCCTGTGCAGCAGCCAGCCGACATAGATGGCGAGTTGCTGGGCTTCCGGGCCAGGCAGCAACATGCAGTAGTTCAACGCATGCAGGAAGCGCTGTTCACCGATCCAGCGCCGGTCCTCGACCAGTTCCTTGTGCATCAGCGCGATCTGCCCGGCAGGTCCGCCGAAGCTGAGCAATCCGATCCTCGCCCAGACCTTCGTGGCTTCCGCGAAGGTCGGCGCAGCCGGCGGCTCGACGGCCATCGCCTTGTTGTCGGGGACAAGAATGGTCATGACGGCTTACCCGCAGCGGGCCAGTTGTGCGTTTCTTCGGTGGCGTCGCGACACCAGCGGAAGAACGCGTCGTAGAGCAGCATGCCTGCTTCCAGTTGTTCCAGATCGTCGCGGTACATACGCGACAGACCCAGCGAGGCAGCCAGAAAACCGGCCGCCTGGGGCACCAGGTCGAGGCTTGCGGTGTCGGCCGCGCGCACGATTACGGCGAGGCGATCGAGCGCCTCGGATTCCAACCCGAACTCCTCGATCATCGTGTCGAAGGTGCAGCGTTCGCCACGATGGCTCCAGAACACATTGTCGATGTCGAACGGCACGGCCTGAAAGCGGTCGGCAACAGCCAATACTTCAGCGGGCTCGACAAACAGGAACACCGCGTCGGGGTCGAGGAAACGCCGGATCAGCCATGGGCAAGCGATGCGGTCGACCTTCGGGCGCGATCGCGTCACCCAGACGGTGGCGCCCTTTTCATTGCGTGGCGGCATTTTGGCGGTGCGGACCAGAAGTCCCCCGGCATCGCGCCAGGCCTCAAACCCGCTTTCAAGGGATTCGGCTGATATCCCCTCATGGCGCAGCCATGCAACGACGCCTTGCGAGAGCTTTTGCCCCTTCTGGCATACGACGGCCACCGGCTTGCCGGCGAATGCGGCCGCCCAGGTCGAAACGGTTTTGAAATCGCGCCGGCACGAAGCCGGCAACAGGCGCGGGTCGGCGTCGAAATCGTCATCGATGCGAACATCGATAATGACAGGCGCGCCCGGCAGACCGATGAGCCGGGACAGTTGCGATACAGTGATAGCGGTTGTTGACGGCATGGCGTCCACCTCCTGAAAAGAGAAGCTTGGACGCGAACGTTGGGCTGACGCCTCACGGGGTCGTCGCGATGCACCCCTTGTCATGATGGTGGATACAACGCGCGGGCTTGTCAAGGATAGTGACGGGCTCGACCTATTGGTCGGGACTGGCGACCTGACTGATCAAGCCGCCAGTTGTCGATGCGTGTCAGTGATTGTCCCTTGGGACGCCGCTGGTGTGCGCGACGTCCTGATACTTCACCGCCGGCTTCAGCACCATTCCCTCCGAGAACTGCGCGACCATGCCGCGCTGGATCTCCTGCCAGGGTGTCTGGTGCTTGGGATAGTGGAAGCCACCGTTGTTCTGCAGTTCGGCGCGGCGCCGGGTGATCTCGTCGTCGGTAACGAGGATGTCGGCCGTGCCCTTGCGCAAGTCGATGCGGACACGGTCGCCGGTCTTGAGCAGCGCCAGTCCGCCGCCGATCGCCGCTTCCGGCGAGGCGTTGAGGATCGACGGCGAACCCGACGTACCCGACTGGCGGCCGTCACCGATGCAGGCGAGCGCGTGGATGCCCTTCTTGATGAGGTAGGCCGGCGGCTGCATGTTGACGACCTCGGCACCGCCGGGATAGCCGACCGGGCCAGCGCCACGCATGAACAGGATGGTGTGTTCGTCGATGCCTTGCGCCGGGTCGTCGATGCGGGCGTGGTAATCCTCCGGCCCGTCAAAAACCATGGCGTTGCCTTCGAAAGCCTCGGGATCCTTGGGGTTGGAGAGATAGCGTTCGCGGAATTCCGGCGAGATGCCGCTGGTCTTCATGATCGCCGAATCGAACAGATTGCCCCGAAGATTGATGAAGCCGGCATTGGCCTTCAGCGGCTTGGCGACAGAGCGGATGACGTCGGGATTTTCGTTGGCGACGCCCTCGCTATTCTCACCGATCGACTTGCCGTTGACGGTGCGCGCGCCGGGATGCGGCAACAGCCCGCCTTTCATCAGTTCGGCGATGACCGCCGGCACGCCGCCGGCATGGTGGTAGTCCTCGCCAAGGTATTCGCCCGTCGGCTGCAAATTGACCAGCAGCGGCACATTGAGGCCGACCGTCTGCCAGTCGTCATTGTCGAGCTTGACTCCGAGGTGGCGCGCGATGGCGTTGAGATGGATCGGCGCGTTGGTCGAGCCGCCAATGGCCGAATTGACGACGATAGCGTTCTCGAAAGCTTCTCTCGTCATGATGTCGGACGGCTTCAGATCCTCATGCACCATCTCGACGATGCGCTTTCCCGTCTCATAGGAAATCTGGCCGCGCTCGCGGTAGGGCGCGGGAATGGCGGCCGAGCCCGGCAACTGCATGCCAAGCGCCTCGGCCAGCGAGTTCATCGTGGTGGCGGTGCCCATGGTGTTGCAATAACCGGTGGACGGCGCCGACGAGGCAACGATATCCATGAACTCGTCATAATCGATCTCGCCGGCCGACAGGCGCTGGCGCGATTCCCAAACGATGGTGCCGGAGCCGGTGCGCTTGCCCTTGTGCCAGCCATTGAGCATCGGCCCGACCGACAGCGCGATCGCCGGGATGTTGACGGTGGCCGCCGCCATCAGCAGCGCCGGCGTCGTCTTGTCGCAACCGATGGTGAGCACGACGCCATCGAGCGGATAGCCGTAGAGCACTTCGACAAGGCTGAGATAGGCAAGGTTGCGGTCAAGTGCCGCGGTCGGGCGCTTGCCGGTCTCCTGGATCGGATGGCAGGGGAATTCGAAAGGAATGCCGCCCATCGAGACGATGCCTTCGCGCACACGCTTGGCGAGTTCGATATGGTGACGGTTGCAAGGCGACAGATCCGAGCCGGTCTGTGCGATGCCGATCAGCGGCTTGCCGGACATCAGTTCGGCGCGCGTCAGGCCGTAATTGAGATAGCGCTCGAGATAGAGCGCCGTCATGCCCGGATTGTCGGGATTGTCGAACCACTCCTGCGAGCGAAATTTTTTCTTGTGGGTGGGGGCGCCTGCCATCATGGTCTCCGTATTTGTAAGACAAATCGATATGGCAACGCGCGGGAGCAGGCAAGAGGGCGTGCGGTCGCAACCGGACTTTGGTGCGATAGACACGCACCAAGCCGTGCGTTACGGGTTCGGACAGTCTTGTCCGGGAGGTTTTCATGGCTTTGGTGATCGAAGGCGAGGAGCGCATTGCCGCACCGCTGCAAAAAGTGTGGGAAGCGCTGAACGATCCCGAGGTGTTGAAGGCGACCATTCCCGGCTGCCAGAGCCTGGAGATGAAGTCGCCCACCGAGATGGCGGCAACCGTGGTGGTGAAGATCGGACCGATCAAGGCGACGTTCAACGGCGAAGTGACGCTGAAGAACCTGAAGCCGCCGCACTCCTACACCATCCAGGGCGAAGGCAAGGGCGGCATTGCCGGCTTCGCCAAGGGTGGCGCCGACGTGACGCTGACGGCAGATGGACCTGACGCCACGATATTGAACTACGCGGCCAAGGCCGATGTCGGCGGCAAGATCGCACAGCTTGGCAGCCGTCTGATCGAATCGACCTCGAAGAAACTGGCTGGACAGTTTTTTTCCAGCTTTGGCGAGAAGGTCGGCGCGGCCTAGGCTGCAGCACGGCGGCGCCTGCTATTCAAACACAATACTCGGCACCGCCGCTGCCGCCGCGCCACGCTCTTCATTGACCCGGTCCCAGACCTTCGAGGCAATATCGCGGTAGATTTTCGCCTCGGCGCCGTCGGGCTTCGAGACGACAACCGGCGTGCCGGCATCCGAGCTTTCGCGAATGCCCATCTCGAGCGGCACTTCGCCAAGGAAGGTGACGCCGAGACGCTCGGCCTCGCGGCGCGCGCCGCCATGGCCAAAGATGTCGTAGCGCTTGCCGGTGTCCGGGGCGATGAAATAGCTCATGTTCTCGACGATGCCGAGCAACGGCACGTCGACCTTCTTGAACATGTTGAGGCCTTTTCGCGCGTCGATCAGGGCCAGATCCTGTGGCGTCGAGACGATGACAGCACCAGCCAGCGGCACCTGCTGGGCCATGGTCAGTTGCGCGTCGCCGGTACCGGGCGGCATGTCGACGACGAGCACGTCGAGCCGACCCCATTCGACTTCACGCAGCATCTGCGTCAGCGCCGACATCACCATCGGGCCACGCCAGATCATCGGGGTTTCCTCGTCGACGAGGAAACCCATCGACATCACCTTCAGCCCGTAATTCTCCATAGGTTTCAGGATCTTGCCGTCGACGGTCTGCGGCCGGCCGTGGATGTTGAGCAGCCTGGGCATGGAAGGGCCGTAGATATCGGCGTCGAGCACGCCGACGCGCAAGCCGTTGGCGGCGAGGCCGAGCGCGATGTTGACGGCGGTGGTCGACTTGCCGACGCCGCCCTTGCCGGAGGCAACGGCAATGATCGCCTCGATACCTGGCACGCCACGCTTGCCCGAGCTGTGCGAGGCAGGCGCGTGGGGGGCGGCGCGCGGCGCGGCGGCAGCGGGCACAGCCGGTGGAGCGGGCCTGGGTGCGGGGCGCGACGGAACCGGCGCCTCCATGCCGCCGCCCTTCTTTTCGGCCGTCAGCGCGACGACGGCGCCGGCGACACCGGGGATCGCCTTGACGACACGCTCGGCGGCAGCGCGCAGCGGCTCCATTTCCTGGGCGCGGGCGGCGGGAACGGTAATCGAGAAGAAGACCTTCCCGTCGGCGATGAAAATTTCCGAAACCATGCCGAGGTCGACGATGTTGCCGGTGAAATCCGGCCCGTTGACCGTCTTCAGACGCTCGGTGACGATTTCCTTGGTGACGGACATAGCAGTTTTTCCTTACGCAGCTTGCGCCTGAGATGCAGCTTGCACCTGAGATAATGCAGTTTCCGGACAGAACCAAGCCGTGGAGCAATGGCTGTCTTGGCGTGCCTGAAAAAGCGGCGGGTCCTGTCGGATTTCATCCGCGCCAAACGTCTTCCAGATAATCGAGCGCCGATGCGGCCAACAATCAGGTCAAGCGACAGTCGTCAAACGATCGCGGCGACCTATTTCGGTGACCAGCACGGGCCGACAACCAGGAAAGGAGACCATCATGCTCGCAAACAGCAACGCAACGGCAAATCTGGCGGTAAGCGACCTGGCAAAGGCCAAGGCTTTCTACGAGGGAACGCTTGGCCTGCAACAGGTGCACGATGAGGGCGGCGAACTGATCGTCTACAAAAGTGGCGATACCACCCTCAACGTCTATCATTCCCAATTTGCCGGAACCAACAAGGCGACAGCGGTGACCTGGATGGTTGGCGACGAGATCGGCGATATCGTCAAGGAGCTGAAGTCGAAGGGCGTCGCCTTCGAGCACTATCAGATGCCGGGCTTGACGCTGGAGGGCGATCTCCACGTCGGTTACGGAATGAAGGTCGCCTGGTTCAAGGATCCAGACGGCAACATCCTGAACCTTGTGGACAGGTAGATGTCTTCACCTCACCTCGCCAGGCCAACCGCGAGGTAGGTGAGCGCCGAAAGCAAAGCGGTGGCCGGCAAAGTGACGATCCAGGCAATGACGATATTGCCGGCAATGCCCCAGCGCACGGCCGAGACGCGACGGGCGGCGCCGACGCCGATGATGGCGCCGGTGATGGTGTGCGTGGTCGATACGGGAACGCCGAGCCAGGTAGCGGCAAACAGCGTGATCGCCCCGCCGGTTTCGGCGCAAAAACCCTGCATCGGGTTCAGCCGGGTGATCTTCGAGCCCATGGTGTGGACGATGCGCCAGCCGCCGAACAACGTACCGAGCGCCAGCGCCGTCTGACAGGTGAGCACGACCCACAGCGGCACGTAGAATTTTTCGCCGAGCATGCCTTGCGAATAGAGCAGCACGGCGATGATGCCCATGGTTTTCTGGGCGTCGTTGCCGCCGTGCCCGAGCGAATAGAGCGAGGCAGAAAAGAACTGCATGACGCGAAAGGTGCTGTCGACCGCAAACGGCGTCTGGCGCACGAAGAGCCAGGAAACGGCAAGGATCAGGACAAGAGCCAGGACAAAGCCGGTCGCCGGCGACACGACGATTGCCGCAACCGTCTTGCCAAGCCCTGTCCAGACGATGGCGCCCACGCCTGCCTTTGCCACACCGGCCCCGACCAGGCCGCCGATCAGCGCGTGCGAGCTGCTCGACGGGATGCCGGCGATCCAGGTGACGATGTTCCAGACGATGGCGCCGACGAGCGCTGCAAAGATCACCGCCGGGGTGACGATGCTGACGTCGATGATACCCTTGCCCACGGTCTCGGCAACGTGGAGGCCGAAGAACATGAAGGCGATGAAGTTGAAGAATGCCGCCCACAGCACCGCGTATTGCGGCCGCAGCACGCGGGTGGAAACGATGGTGGCGATGGAATTGGCGGCATCGTGCAGGCCATTGAGAAAGTCGAAGAACAGCGCAACGCCGACGAGGCCGACCAGTACCGGAAAGGCGATGGTTGCTTCCATCACCTAGACATTCTCAATGACGATGCCGCTGATCTCGTTGGCGACGTCCTCGAAGCGGTCCACGACCTTTTCCAGCTGGCCATAAATCTCGCTGCCGATCATATAGGCCATCGGATCGCTGCTGCCGTGCTTCCTGAAGAGATCCTTCAGCCCTTGCTCATGCAGGTCGTCGGCCCGGCTTTCGACCCGCATCACCTCTTCGGCGATGGCGTTGAGGCGCACAGTATGCGTCGCGACCTTGTTGAGCAGCGGGATCGCCTCGGCCACCAGCTTGGCGGCGGCGACGATGACGCCACCCATTTCCTGCATCAGCGGATCGAACTCCTTGCGCTCGAACAGCTTCACCGTCTTGACCGTCTTGTGCATCATGTCGATGGCATCATCCATCGACTGGATCAGGTCCTTGATGTCGCCGCGATCGAAAGGCGTGATGAAGGAGCGCCGCACCGCCAGCAGGACTTCCGCGGTGATATGGTCGGCCTCATCTTCGAGATCGATGATTTTCTGGCACCAGAGGTCGATATCCCTGCCCTGGAGAAGCTGCTCCAGCGCCTCGGCGCCGCCGACCACGGTGCGCGAATGTCGTTCAAACAGGTCGAAGAAGCGATCTTCGCGCGGCAAAAGCTTGCGGAACCAGCCCAGCATGGTCGATCTCCCAGTTTCATCCACATAGCGCCGCATTGCGCCACGGGAAACAGGTAGCCGGCTTAAAGGTGTGGATGCCGGGCAATTGTGCGTGGTGCTTGCGGTAGAGCACAATTTCCCCGACCTTGCAGCGAACGACCGGAAAGATCGCATGATCGACAAGCTGGAATTCTTCATCGCGCTCGCCAGGGAGGAGCATTTCGGCCGGGCGGCGGAGGTATGCGGTGTCACCCAACCGACGCTCTCGGCCGGCATCAAGCAGTTGGAAGGCCAGCTTGGCGTCATGCTGGTTCTGCGCGGCTCACGCTTCCAGGGGCTGACGCCGGAGGGAAAACAGGTGCTGGTGTGGGCACGCCGCATCGTCGGCGACACCAGAACCATGCGCGAGGAAATGCGCGCGGCGCGCCACGGACTTTCCGGCCGTATCCGCATCGCCGCCATCCCGACGGCGCTCGCCATGCTGCCGCGGCTGACGACGCCGTTTCGCGAAAAGCATCCCGGCGTCACCTTTTCGGTGCTATCGCGGACCTCGATCGAGGTGCTGTCGCTGCTCGGCAATTTCGACATCGATGCCGGCATCACCTATCTCGACAACGAGCCGTTGGGGCGGGTGACCAGCGTGCCGCTCTATGACGAGCGCTACCAACTGATCACCGCGATGGGGAATCCCTATTCCGACCGCGACAAAGTGACATGGGCGGAGCTCTCGAGCCTGCCGCTGTGTCTGTTGACGCCGGACATGCAGAACCGCCGCATAATCGATCAGCATCTGGCCGAAGCCGGCGTGCAGGTGCGACCGACGCTGGAATCCAATTCGATGATCGTGCTGTTTTCGCACATCCGCACCGGCAAATGGTCGTCGATCATGCCGCTCAACCTTGCGGAAACATTCGGCTTTTCCGAGCCGATCCGGGCCATTCCGATCATCGAGCCAGATGCCAGCCACACGGTCGGCCTGGTGGCGACACCGCGCGAACCGCACACACCTTTGGTCTCGGCGCTGCTGGACGAGGCAATGGCGCTGGCGGACGATTTCCACGCCAACCGTTCCGCTAGACAGAGTTAGCCAAACGGAACGATAGAAAATTTCTATCGTACAACGAAACCGCTTTATTGATTTCAGAGGTTTTCTCTGGTTTCTTAAGCACTTAGCGATAAAGCGGCACGCGCATGTCGTTGTTCCAAAACAGCTTGATGCTCTTGGCCGATATGTATGGTCGCTACGATAGGGAGGGCGCTGCATGACAATGCAGCCTGCAAGTACCGAGATTACGTCGCGCACGGCCGCGATCATCCAGGAGATGAAGGGCCTCGAAGGCCCATTGCTGCCGATCCTTCACGGCATCCAGGAAGAGTTCGGCCATGTGCCCAAGGATGCGCTGCCGGTCATCGCCGAGGCGCTGAACATTTCCAGGGCCGAGGTGCACGGCGTCGTCAGCTTTTATCATGATTACCGCAGCCACCCGGCAGGCCGCCATGTGCTGAAGCTCTGCCAGGCGGAATCCTGCCAGTCGATGGGTTCGGACGCCATCGCCGCCAAGCTGAAGCAATTGCTGGGCATCGGCTTTCATGAAACGACCCGCGATGGTTCGGTGACGCTGGAACCGGTCTATTGTCTCGGCCTGTGCGCCTGTTCGCCCGCCGCCATGCTGGATGGCGAGGTGATCGGGCGGCTCGATGACGAGAAGCTCGACGAGATCGTTGCAGAGGTGCGCTCATGATCCCGCGTATCTACATTCCCGGCGATTCCGGTGCGCTGGCGCTTGGCGCCGAAAAGGTCGCCAAGGCGATCGCCGGCGAACTCGCCGAGCGCGGCATCGAAGCCAAGATCGTGCGCAACGGGTCGCGCGGCGCCTATTTCCTCGAGCCTATGGTCGAAGTCGCGACAGCCAATGGCCGCGTCGCCTATGGGCCGGTCAAACCGTCCGACGTCAAAAGCCTGTTCGACGGCGGCTTCCTTACCGGCGGCCATCACAAGCGCTGGCTGGGCGCGCCGGACAAGATCCCCTTCCTGGCCAAGCAGACGCGGCTGACCTTCGCGCGTTGCGGCGTCACGGATCCGCTTTCGCTCGAATCCTACAAAAAACATGGCGGGTTGAACGGACTGACGAACGCGCTGGCGCTGACGCCTGCCGCCATCGTCGCCCAGGTTACCGAGTCGGGCCTGCGCGGGCGCGGCGGCGCCGGCTTCCCGACCGGCATCAAGTGGAAAACGGTGCTCGATACCGCAGGCGACCGCAAATACATCGTCTGCAACGCCGACGAGGGCGATTCAGGCACCTTCGCCGACCGCATGATCATGGAGGGCGATCCCTTCGTGCTGATCGAAGGCATGACGATCGCCGGTATAGCCACGGGCGCGACGAAGGGCTTCGTCTATGTCCGCTCGGAATATCCGCATGCGGTGGCGGTGATGAACAAGGCCGTCGAGATCGCCCGCAAGGCTGGCGTTCTTGGCGCCAGCGTGCTGGGCTCACCCTACGCTTTCGACATGGAGATCCGGGTCGGCGCCGGCGCCTATGTCTGCGGCGAGGAGACGGCGCTGCTCGATTCGCTCGAAGGCAAGCGCGGCATGGTGCGGGCAAAGCCACCGCTGCCGGCTCACAAAGGGCTGTTCGGCAAGCCGACGGTGATCAACAACGTCATCTCGCTCGCATCCGTGCCTGTCATCATGGACAAGGGTGCGGCCTACTACAAGGATTTCGGCATGGGCCGCTCGCGCGGCACGATCCCGATCCAGATCGCCGGCAATGTCAAATATGCCGGGCTGTTCGAAGCCGCTTTCGGCATGACGCTGGGCGAGATCGTCGACGAGATCGGCGGCGGCACTGCCACGGGGCGCCCGGTCAAGGCCGTGCAGGTTGGCGGGCCGCTCGGCGCCTATTTCCCGCGCGCGCTGTTCGACACGCCATTCGATTATGAAGCCTTCGCGGCCAAGGACGGGCTGATCGGCCATGCCGGCATCGTGGTGTTCGACGACACCGCCGACATGCTGAAACAGGCGCGCTTCGCCATGGAGTTCTGCGCCATCGAAAGTTGCGGCAAGTGCACGCCCTGCCGCATCGGCTCGACGCGCGGGGTCGAGACCATCGACAGAATAGTTGCGGGCATTGAACCGGAGAAAAACCTCGCTCTGGTCACCGATCTCTGCAACACGATGAAGTTCGGTTCGCTCTGCGCGCTGGGCGGCTTCACGCCCTATCCCGTGATGAGCTCGATCACCCATTTCCCCGACGACTTCAAGCCAGCGCCCGTGCGCGTGGCTGCCGAATAGGAGCTGGCAGATGAACATCAAGGCCGACTTCCCCTCCCTCGTCGAAGAGATCGACTACGGAACCCCCCAATCGAAGGCGCAGAAGCAGGTCACGCTGAACGTCGACGGGCGCAGCATCACCGTGCCGGAAGGCACCTCGATCATGCGTGCGGCCATGGAGGGCGGGGTCGAGATCCCGAAGCTTTGCGCCACCGACATGCTGGACTCCTTCGGGTCGTGCCGTGTCTGCCTTGTCGAGATCGAAGGACGTGGCGGCACGCCGGCGTCCTGCACGACGCCCGTCGGCGAAGGCATGATCGTGCGCACGCAGACCGAGCGGCTCGACGCCATTCGCCGCGGCGTCATGGAACTCTACGTCTCCGACCATCCGACCGGCTGGAACGAACAGGCCGGAACCGGCGCCAGCGAGTTCGATGCAGTGGCAAAGTCGATCGGCCTGATCGAGAACCGCTACGGCATCGAAGGTCGCAACCACGTCAAGCCGGAAGGTGGCGTGGCGCCCGGCCATGGCTCGCTGGCGGTCGACTACATCGCCCGCGATGAATCCAACCCCTATTTCACCTATGATGCCTCGCAATGCATCGTCTGCTCGCGCTGCGTGCGGGCCTGCGAAGAGGTGCAGGGCACCTTCGCGCTGACCATCGAGGGACGAGGCTTCGAATCCCGGGTTTCGGCGGGGATGCACGAGGCGTTCATCGATTCGGAATGCGTGTCCTGCGGCGCCTGCGTCCAGGCCTGTCCAACCGATGCGCTGCGTGAGAAGACGGTGCTTGCCAAGGGCCTGCCGGAGCGCTCCGCCGTCACCACCTGTGCCTATTGCGGCGTCGGCTGCTCATTCAAGGCCGAGGTGAAGGGTGACGAAGTCGTTCGCATGATGCCCTATAAGGAGGGCAAGGCGAACCACGGCCATTCCTGCGTCAAGGGCCGTTTCGCCTATGGCTATGCCACCCATAAAGACCGCATCCTGTCGCCGATGATCCGGGAAAAGGTCACCGACCCGTGGCGCGAGGTGAGTTGGGAAGAGGCGATCGCCCATACGGCCAAGGAATTCCGCCGCATCCAGTACCAGTATGGACGCACCTCGATCGGCGGCATAACCTCCTCGCGCTGCACCAATGAGGAAACTTACCTAGTCCAGAAGATGGTGCGGCAAGGTTTCCGCAACAACAATGTCGACACCTGCGCACGAGTCTGCCATTCGCCGACGGGCTACGGGCTCGGCCAGACCTATGGCACCTCCGCCGGCACGCAGGATTTCGATTCCGTCGACTTCACCGACGTCGCCGTCATCATCGGCGCCAATCCGGCTTCCGCCCACCCGGTGTTCGCCTCGCGGCTGAAGAAGCGGCTGCGCCAGGGCGCCAAGCTGATCGTGCTCGATCCGCGCCGCACCGAGATGGTCAAGTCGGCCCATATCGAAGCGGATTACCACCTGCCGCTGAAGCCCGGCACCAATGTGGCTGTGCTGACGGCGCTGGCGCATGTGATCGTCACCGAGGGCCTGTTCGACGAAGCCTTTATCCGCGAACGCTGCGACTGGACGGAGTTCCAGGATTGGGCATCGTTCGTCGCCTTGCCGGAAAACAGCCCCGAAACCGTCGGCAAATTGTCCGGCGTCGATCCCGAGCTGATCCGCGGTGCTGCGCGTCTCTACGCCACCGGCGGCAACGGCGCGATCTATTACGGCCTCGGCGTGACGGAACACAGCCAGGGTTCGACCACTGTGATGGCAATCGCCAATCTCGCCATGGCCACCGGCAATATCGGCCGGCCCGGCGTCGGCGTGAATCCGCTGCGCGGCCAGAACAATGTGCAGGGCTCGTGCGACATGGGCTCCTTCCCGCACGAACTGCCGGGATATCGCCACATCTCCGGCGAAGCCGTGCGCGATATCTATGAGACCTTGTGGGGCGTGAAGCTGGACGACGAACCCGGCCTGCGCATCCCCAACATGCTGGACGCCGCCGTTGACGGCAGTTTCAAGGGCATCTACATCCAGGGCGAAGACATTCTGCAGTCCGATCCCGACACCAAGCATGTCGCCGCCGGCCTTGCCGCGATGGAATGCGTCGTCGTGCACGACCTCTTCCTCAACGAGACGGCGAACTACGCGCATGTCTTCCTGCCGGGCTCGACCTTCCTGGAGAAGGACGGCACCTTCACCAACGCAGAGCGCCGCATCAACATGGTGCGCAAGGTTCTTGAGCCGAAGGCGCGCTACGCCGATTGGGAGGCGACGCAGGAGCTTGCCCGCGCGATCGGGCTGGACTGGAACTATCAGCATCCCTCGCAGATCATGGACGAGATCGCGATGACCACGCCGAGCTTCGCTGGCGTCTCCTTCGAGCTGCTCGACCGTGTCGGATCCGTGCAATGGCCCTGCAACGAGAAGGCGCCGCTCGGCACCCCGATCATGCATATCGACGGGTTCGTGCGCGGCAAGGGCAAGTTCATCCGGACCGAATATGTGGCGACGGACGAAAGGACGGGGCCGCGCTTCCCGCTGCTGCTCACCACCGGCCGCATCCTCAGCCAGTACAATGTCGGCGCGCAGACCAGGCGCACCGACAACAGCATGTGGCACTCGGAGGACCGGCTGGAGATCCATCCGCACGATGCCGAGAACCGCGGCTTGCGCGACGGCGACTGGGTCCGGCTGACGAGTCGCTCGGGAGAAACGACGCTGCGCGCGCTGATCACCGACCGTGTGTCGCCCGGTGTGGTCTACACGACGTTCCATCATCCGGACACGCAGGCCAACGTGATCACCACCGACTTCTCCGACTGGGCGACGAACTGTCCGGAATACAAGGTGACGGCGGTGCAGGTCGGCGCCTCCAACGGACCGTCGGAATGGCAGCGCGACTATAACGAGCAGGCCGAGCAGAGCCGCCGCATCGCGAAGCTGGAAGCGGCGGAATAGCTTTTGGGAACCTCGCTTTCGATAAAATGAAGGCGACGTTGCAATGACGGAGGAACAAAGGTGACTCGAAAGGAAGCCTACGAAATGCTCCTTCGCCTTTGTGAGAAGCAAGGCGCCGATCTGGATCGCTTCCTAAGTGATATTCAGGGACATGCTGCCAAAGAGGATTTCGAAAAGCTTCGGAGCATCGTCGGCAAGATAATGGGCAATGGGCACTACGAGGCGTTTGAAGCCATTGCGCATGATGTTCCCGAACTGACGCCTGTTTGGATGAAGCAAAGCTGATGCGTTCCCGCCGGCCTACCAGCCAGATTTCCCGTCTCGCCCATCGCGCCAGCGGCACTGCGGCGGCCAATCGCATGGTGCCGGAAGAGACGCCGGTGGCGTTCTCCTTTGCCGGCACGACGCATGCGGTGATGATGGCAAGCCCGGCCGATTTCGAGGATTTCGCGCTCGGTTTCTCGCTGACCGAAGGCATAATCGCCGCACCTGACGAGATCGAGGCGATCGAGGTCGAGGATCATGGCGCCGGCATCGACATCCAGATCCGGCTGAAAGACCGAGCCAACACCCGCTTCGAAGCGCGGCGGCGAAGGCTCGCGGGTCCGGTCGGCTGCGGGCTCTGCGGCATCGAATCGATCGAGGAAGCAATGCGCTCGGTCGACGCGGTTGGTGCTTCAAAGCTTACGCTTGATGCCGACGACATCGTCCGTTCGGTCAAGCTTCTGTCGAAAGTGCAGCCGCTGCACACCGAGACCGGCGCCGTGCACGCCGCCGGCTTCTATGTACCTGGCAAGGGCATCGTCATGGCGCGCGAAGATGTCGGCCGTCACAATGCGCTCGACAAGCTGGCCGGCGCGCTGGCCAAAGCCGGCATCGATGGCGCATCCGGTGCTGTCGTGGTGACATCCAGGGTTTCGGTTGAAATGGTGCAGAAGACGGCTTCTATCGGCTCGGCCTTCATCATCGCCGTCTCGGCCCCGACCGCACTTGCCATCCGCACGGCGCAAGAGGCTGGCATGACGCTGGTGGCGCTGGTTCGCGGCGACGATTTTGATATTTTCACCCACCCCGACCGGGTGGTTTGCGGAGTTGCCAAGCATGTCGCATGACGAAGAACACATTATGAGCACCGCCGAGAAGCTGGTGCGCATGGCAAACCAGATCGCCGATTTCTTCCATTCCAAGCCGCGCGAGGAAGGCATTGCCGGCGTCGCCGAGCACATCAACAAGTTCTGGGAGCCGAGGATGCGGCGGCAGTTCTTCGAAATGCTGGACGACGGCACCGGGAACTTCAACGAGTTGGTGGTGGCCGCCTCCGCCAGGATCAGGCGGCCGATCACGCCGGCTGCGGCCGACCTCAAACTCGGACTCGAGCCCTCCCCTGCCGATGTCGCCGCCTCGCAGGAATAGTCGCCAAGCCGCGCCGGCTATATTCTCCATCGCTAAAGTTTAGCTGCCGCAATCTGCGCTGTTCTGCTATGGTTTGACGACCAGAAATCGTCAGGCCGGGGTGGAAATCTCGTGAGGCCGATCGAGACGCGATACGCCCGTAGCGGCGATGTGCGGATCGCCTATCAGGTGGTCGGGCAGGGATCGTTCGATCTCGTCTTCGTGCCGGGTTTCATTTCCAACCTCGACCTGCACTGGGAAGACGAGGGCTATACCAGGCTCTTGAAGCGGCTTTCGGCATTCTCGCGGCTGATCCTGTTCGACAAGCGCGGCACCGGTCTTTCCGACCGCGTCGACGCGCATAACCTGCCCAGTCTCGAAACGCGGATGGACGATGTGCGCGCGGTTATGGACGCCGCCGGCAGCGGCCGTGCAGCCCTGCTCGGCTCCTCCGAAGGCGCGCCGATGGCGATGCTGTTCGCCGCCACCTATCCGGAGCGGACGCGAGCTCTGGCGCTCTATGGCGGCTATGCGCATTTCCACAAATGGGTGATGTCGCCCGAACGCCTCGACGCTTTCATCGAGATGGCGGAGACAGCCTGGGGCACCGGCGCCACGCTGCCCCATTTCGCGCCGAGCCGGATCGACGACGCGCATTTCGCCCAGTGGTGGGCACGTTTCGAACGATTGTCCGCGAGCCCGACGGCGGCGGCGGCGCAGGCGCGCATGAACGCCGACGTCGACATCCGCCATATCCTGAGCGTGATCAGCGCGCCGACGCTTGTGATACATCGCCGCAACGATGCGCGGGTCGACCCCGATGCCAGCCGCTTCCTTGCGCAAAAGATTCCCGGTGCCCGGCTCGTCGAGATTCCAGGACGCGATCATCCGATCTGGACCGGCGATGTCGATGGGGTGGCCGACCTGATAGAGGAATTCCTGACCGGCGAGCGCGCCGTGGGCGAAGTGGACCGCGTGCTGGCTGCACTTCTGGTGACACGCATCTACGACACGGCACGGCTCGGCGACCGCATGTGGAGCGAACGCAGCCAACGCTTCCAGGAAACCTGGCGGCTGCTGGTCGGGCGCCATGGTGGGCGCTCTGTGGGCCTGCATGGCGAGTTGATGATTTCGCGCTTCGACGGCCCGGCACGCGCCATTCGCTGCGCGGCAGCGCTGCGCGAGGCGGCGCAGGAAATCGGCGTGGCAAGCGCGCAAGGTGCGCATGTCGGCGAGATCGAAGTGCGCGGTCCGCCGGTCGGGATGACGGCGCGGGTGGCGATGCAACTGGCCGCCCATGCCGGCCGCGGCGACATTATCGCGTCGCGTCTGATCGCCGACCTGGCGGCTGGGTCGGGCCTGCATTTCACCGACGCCGGGCGCATCAGCGTCGACGAGTTGGAGGAGCCGCTGGCGCTGGTCCATGCGACGTCCGAACAACATCTGGAACCCGCCTGCCGGCCCAAACCCAAGGCTGCCGAGCCGGCCGCATTGACGGCGCGCGAAAGCCAGGTGGTGAGCCTCGTCGCCGACGGCAAGAGCAATGCCGCGATCGCCGCCGAATTGAGGCTGAGCGAACATACGGTCAAGCGCCATGTCGCCAACATACTGCTCAAGCTGGACCTGCCGTCGCGGGCGGCGGCGGCCGCGTTCTCGGTCAGGCACCCTGGCCCGCACGGGCCATGAGAGCCATGGCGCTTTCGGGGGAAGCGGCCAAGGGCGGGTAAGCGGTATCAGTGTTCTCCATGCAGGCCAGGCGGATGTCGCCGGAAAAGGTGCTGCGAACGGAGGAGGAAATGCTGAAGTCGAACCGGACACTCAAATTGCTTGTGATCGCTGCAAGCGTGGGCGCGTTGTTCGCCATCGCTCCGGCAGAGGCCGAGGACGCGTCCGCGGCGGCCGCCTACAAGGACATCGAGGCAACGCTCGGCTCGGTGCCGGACATGTTCAGGACGCTGCCGGATGTTGCCGTCGCCGGTGCCTGGGCCGAGATCAAGGGCGTGCAGCTCAACCCGAAGACGGCGCTTGACGGCAAGACCAAGGAACTTTTGGGCCTCGCCGTCGCGTCGCAGATCCCGTGCCAGTATTGCATCTATTTCCACACCGAGGCGGCCAAGCTCAACGGCGCCAGTGACGAGGAGATCAAGGAGGCGGTGGCGATGGCCGCCATCGTGCGCCACTGGTCGACGATGCTCAACGGCAGCCAGGTCGATCTGACGACCTTCAAGAAGCAGGCCGACGACGTGTTCGCAGCCGTCAAGGCGAAGTCGCAGTAAGAATCCCTGCCCGGCGACGAGCGCCGGGCAGCACTTCGACCATCAACCGCCCGGAAGACGGGCCAATGGAGGATGAAATGCTGACCAAGACCCAAACAGTGGATGGCGCGGCGATCAAGAAGGCCATCGAGACCCGTGACGGCAAGATGCTGTCGAGCTTCTATGCCGATGACGCGCTGGTGCGGGTAATCGACCGCAACAACCCGCCGAGCAAGCCGCGCGAGATCCGCGGACGCGCCGCGATCACCACATTCTGGGACGACATCTGCAGCCGGGCGATGACCCACAAGGTCGACACCACCATCGCCGACGGCGACAGCCTCGCCTTCACCCAGGCCTGCGCCTATCCGGACGGAACCAAGGTGTTCTGCGCGGCGATGCTGGAGCTGAAGAACGGGCGGATCGCAAGGCAGACCGTCGTGCAGGCCTGGGACGAGTAGGCAACAGCCGGTGGGTCAACCGCGGCCTGGGCCGCAAACCTGGAGGAGAAGACGATGTTCAGCGCCAGATGGCAGATCGACGCCAAGTTCGGACACAAGCAGACCGTGCTCGACCTGTTGAAGAAATGGGAACGCGAGATCGGCTCGCAGGTCGGCCTCGCCGAGCTGGAGTTCCAGATCATGACCGGTTCTATCGGCGCGCGGGAGGCGACCGTCGAGTCCCATCACCAGGTCGAAAGCCTGGCCCAGTTGGAGGCGTTCTTCGCCAAGATCGGCAAGATCGACGCGCACGCGAAATGGGGCAAGGAGATCGAGCCCTATGTCGTGTCGGGCACCAGCCTATGGAATATTTATCGCGTTGTGGAGTAGCGACTCTTCTCCCCGTAAAACGGGGAGAAGAGAAAATAGCCACGCCCGGCCCTTCGCAGGCGCAGGGCGTTCGAAGCTCGAAAAGCCAAGCAATTGGCTTTTCGTCCGCTACGCGGACCACTTCTCAACCATGCGCCACCATCACATGGCGCACGGCGGTATAATCCTCGAGCGCATAGAGCGACATGTCCTTGCCGTAGCCGGACTGCTTCAGCCCGCCATGCGGCATCTCGTTGGTCAGCATGAAGTGGGTGTTGATCCAGGTGCAGCCATATTGCAGGCGGGCGGCCGTCGCCATGGCGCGCGAGACATCCTTGGTCCATACTGAGGATGCGAGGCCGTAGTCGCTGTCATTGGCCCAGTTCACCGCCTCGTCGACCTCCGAAAAACGGGTGATGGAGACGACCGGTCCGAACACTTCGCGGCGCACGATCTCGTCCTCCTGCAGCGCGCCGGCAACGACGGTCGGCTGATAGTAGAAGCCTGAGCCCTCGCCCGGCTTGCCGCCGGTGGTGATCTCGATGTGCTTCAGTTCCGAGGCGCGCTCGACGAAGCTGGAGACGCGGTCGCGCTGGCGGCGGGAGATGAGCGGGCCGATCTCGTTTTCGGTGTCGTCAGGACGGTTGTACTTGATGGTCGAGACGGCCGAGGAGAGATCGGCGACGAGTTTGTCGTAAATCTTCTTGCCGGCGTAGATACGGCAGGCGGCGGTGCAGTCCTGGCCGGCATTGTAATAGCCGAAGGCGCGCAGCCCGTTGACCACGGCGCCAAGATCGGCGTCGTCGAAGACGATCACCGGCGCCTTGCCGCCGAGTTCGAGATGCGTGCGCTTGACCGACTTGGCAGCTGCCTGCAGCACCTTCTTGCCGGTGGCGACATCGCCGGTGATCGAGATCATGTTGACCTTGGGATGGTTGATCAGCGTGTTGCCGACGCTGTCGCCGCGGCCGAGCACGACATTGACCACGCCTTCGGGCAAGATGTCCGCAAGGATTTTCGCCAGCTTCAGCGCCGTCAGCGGTGTCTGCTCGGACGGTTTGAAGACGACGGTGTTGCCGCCGGCGATTGCCGGTGCCAGCTTCCAGGCCATCATCATCAGCGGGTAGTTCCACGGCGCGATGGAAGCGACGATGCCGATGGCGTCGCGGCGGACCATCGAAGTATGGCCGGGAATGTATTCGCCGGCGACGACGCCGGGCATCGAACGGACGGCACCGGCGAAGAAGCGGTAGCAGTCGACGATCGCCGGGATTTCGTCATTGAGCACGGCGTTGATCGGCTTGCCGCAATTGAGCGCCTCGAGCGTGGCGAATTCCTTGGCATCGGCCTCGATGCGGTCGGCGATCTTCAGCAAATAGCCCGAGCGCTGTGCCGGCGTGGTGCGCGACCACGTGACGAACGCTTGTTCGGCGGCGGTGACCGCCGCCTCAATCTGTGCCTGGCTGGCCTCGGGCAGGTTGAGGATGGTCGCCCCGGTCTTTGGATTGAGGATCGGCTCCTCGGTTTCGGTGCCCTTCTCGAATTTCGAGCCGATCAGCATATGGGTGTCCATAAGGTTTCTCCCTTAACAGGAGCGAATGGGGAGTAGCGAGTAGGGTTTGACCGTCGAAATTCCCTATTCGCTACTCCCTACTCGCTGTTTTTCATTTCCCGCTTCCGGCGATCTGGTCGCCGTCACGGGTGAGGAAATAGGCGGCAAGGATCGGCAGCAGCGTCACCAGCATGACGACCATGGCGACGACATTGGTGACCGGGCGCTGGCGCGGGCGGATCAGCTCTTCCAGCATCCAGATCGGCAGCGTCTGCTGCTGTCCGGCGGTGAAGGTGGTGACGATGACCTCGTCGAAGGACAGCGCGAAGGCCAGCATGCCGCCGGCAAGCAGTGCCGTGGCGATGTTGGGCAGCACGATATGACGGAAGGTCTGGAAACCGTCGGCGCCGAGATCCATCGATGCCTCGATCATCGATCCCGATGTGCGGCGGAAACGGGCGACGGCGTTGTTGTAGACGACAACGACGCAGAAGGTGGCGTGGCCAAGCACGATCGTCCAGAACGAGAACGGGATATCGGCCAGCGAAAAGGCCGAGCGCAGCGCGATGCCGGTGATGATGCCGGGCAGCGCGATCGGCAGGATGACCAGCAGCGAGATGGTTTCGCGGCCGAAGAATTTTGTCCGCGACACCGCCGCCGAACAGAGCGTCCCGAGGACCAAAGCAATCGCTGTCGAGATCGAGGCAACCCTGACCGATAGCGACAGCGCCTGCCAGACATCCGGCCGGTTCCAGGTGACGGCGAACCATTGCGTCGTCAGCCCTGGCGGCGGCCAGACGAAGCTCTTCTCCTCGGTGGTGAAGGCGTAGACGAAGATCAGCAGGATCGGCAGATGCAGGAACAGCAGGCCGCAGGCGGCGGCGATCTTCAGGCCGAGCGGCGCCGACTGGGAACCATCAGAGCGCATCGAAGGCCCCCATGCGCTTGGCGCCCCAGAGATAGAAGCCCATGATGACGATCGGCACCACGGTGAAGGCGGCGGCGAGCGGGATGTTGCCGGCGGTGCCTTGCTGCGAATAGACGGCTTGGCCGATGAACAGCCGCGAGGTGCCGATGATCTGCGGAATGATATAGTCGCCGAGCGTCAGCGAGAAGGTGAAGATCGAACCGGCGACGATGCCCGGCAGCGCCAGCGGGAACAGCACGTTGCGGAAGGTCTGGCCGGGCGAAGCGCCCAAATCGGACGAGGCCTCGACGAGATTGCCGGGCACGCGCTCGAGCGCCGCCTGTACCGGCAGGATCATGAACGGCAGCCAGACGTAGACGAAGACGATGAAGGTGCCGGTGAACGATACCGACAGCGAATTGCCGCCGACGATCGGCAGCGACAGCCAGGCGTCGAGCACCCACAACAAATGCAGCTTGGCGAGCAGCCAGGTGAGGATGCCTTCCTTGGCGAGGATCAGCTTCCAGGCGTAGATCTTGACCAGATAGCTCGACCACAGCGGCAGCATGATGCCGAGATAGAACAAGGCCTTCCAGCGGCCGCGCGCATAACGCGCGGCGTAGTAGGCGATGGGGAAAGCGATGACGGCCGAGGCCAGCGTGACCAGGGCCGCCATCGTCACCGTGCGCAGGATGATATCGAGATTGGCGGCCTGGAACAGGTCACCATAGGTCTTGAGCGTGAACTCACGGTTGATGAGACCGGAAAACTCGTCGATGGAGAAAAAGCTCTGCGCCAGGAGCGCAAACAGCGAGCCGATATAGACGATGCCAAGCCATAGAACCGGCGGCAGCAGCATGAGCAACAGAAGGACCTTCGGCTTGCGCCAGAAAAGATCCGACAGGGCGCCGCGCAGACCGCCGCTACCCGGCAGGATGGCGGGGGTGGGATTGGAGTCGAGCGCGGCGATTGTCATGGCGACATCGCAGTGGTTGGATCAACGACGGTGAGGCCGCGTTCCTTCACACCCCCCTCTGTCCTGCCGGACATCTCCCCCGCAAGGGGGGAGATTGGCTGTCGCCGCTGGCTTCGCCAATCTCCGACGTTACAGAACTGGCGGGACAGACAAACTGCTGATCTCCCCCCTTGCGGGGGAGATGTCCGGCAGGACAGAGGGGGGTGCTGCGCACAAACCTCCATCATGCCGGCTCGTCCATCAGATGCAGGTGCTCGCGGTTGAAAGTCAGCACGACCGCCTCGCCTTCCCCGGGCAAGGCCGCGCCGGCGGGCACGATGGCGTGCAGCCGCAGCCCGTCGGCGTCGAGCGCCAGTTTTGTCGTGGCGCCGAGATAGTTGGTCGAGACGAGGCGGGCGGACACGCCTTCACCACTTGTGCCCCCGCTGGCCGCGCGGCCGACGCGAATGGATTCAGGGCGCAGGCTGCCCCAGCGATGCTGGCCGGAATAACGCTGGACGAAATCCGGCGGCAGCACATTGGAGGAGCCGACGAAATCAGCGACGAAACGGGTCTTCGGTCGCTGGTAGATATCCTCCGGCGTGCCGACCTGCATGATCTTGCCATCGTTGAAGACGGCGACGCGGTCGGCCATCGACAGTGCTTCGCCCTGGTCGTGGGTGACGAAGACGAAGGTGATGCAGAGCGCCTTCTGCAGCGACTTCAGCTCCTCCTGCATGTTCTCGCGCAATTTGAGGTCGAGCGCGCCGAGCGGCTCGTCGAGCAGCAGCACCTTTGGCTGGTTGACCAGCGCACGGGCGAGCGCGACGCGCTGGCGCTGGCCGCCGGAAAGCTGGCCGGGGCGGCGGGCGCCATAGCCGGGCAGCCGCACCAGTGACAGCGCCTCTTCCGCCGCCTTGTGCCGCTGAGCCTTGCCGACGCCCTTGACCATCAGCCCGTAGGCGACGTTGTCGAGCACGTTCAGATGCGGGAACAGCGCATAGTCCTGAAACACGGTGTTGACGTTGCGGCGATAGGGCGGAACGCCCTCGGCGCGTTCGCCGAAGATCGAGATCGAGCCCGATGTCGGCTGCTCGAAGCCGGCGATGAGGCGCAGGCAAGTGGTCTTGCCGGAACCGGACGGCCCGAGCATGGCGAAGAATTCCCCCGGCGCGATGTCGAGATCGACCGCGTCGACGGCGCGCACGCTGCCGAAATGGCGCGAGGCTTTCTGGAAGGAGACGGCGGAGGTCATGGGCTGTCAGTCCGTTGCCGGTTTGGTGTGTTGATGTCGCGCGAGGTCCCACCTCCCCCTTGTGGGGAGGTCGCGACAAAGCCGCGGGTGGGGGTGATCTGGCGCAAGCGGCCGAGCACACCCCACCCCGACGCTATGCGTCGACCCTCCCTACAAGGGGAGGGTAAGAAAAATCACCGTCCGCCGATGACGCCGATATAGTCCGACACCCAGCGGTAGTAGGGCACGCACTGATCGTTCTGAGTGGTGCATTTCGACACCGGCGTCTTCCAGAACTTGATCTTCTCGAAATTCTCGTAGCCGTTGGTCTTGCAGCCTTCGTCGGTCAAAAGCTCGTTGCCCTTGCAGGCGGCGGGCACGACGGGCAGCGAACCGAACCAGGCCGAGACATCGCCCTGCACCTTGGGCGACAGCGAATGTTCCATCCACATATAGGCGCAGTTTGGATTGGCCGAATCGGCTTCCATCATCGTGGTGTCGGCCCAACCGGTGGCGCCCTCCTCCGGGATGGTGGACGCGACCGGCTTCTTGGCGGCGACCAGCGTGTTGACCTGATACGGCCACGAGCCGGAAGCGACGACGCCTTCGTTCTGGAAATCGTCGACCTGAATGGCGGCGTCGTGCCAATAGCGGCCGACCAGCGTGCGCTGGACGCGCAGCAGGTCGAGTGCCGCCTTGTACTGGTCCTCGTTCAGTTCGTAGGGGTCCTTGATGCCGAGTTCCGGCTTGTGGAACATCAGATAGTTGGCGGCATCCGCGATGTGGATCGGCCCGTCATAGGCTTGGACGCGGCCCTTGTTGGACTTGCCGTCAGGCAGCTTCATTTCCTCGAAGACGATGTTCCAGCTCTTGGGAGCCTCCTTGAACACGTCGGTGTTGTACATGAGGACGTTCGGACCCCACTGGTAGGGAACGCCGTAGTGGGCGCCGCCAACTGTGAACCACGGCGCGTCCTTGAGGCGCTCGTCGACGGTCTTCCAGCTCGGGATGAGATCGGTGTTGATCGGCTGCACGCGCTTGCCGGCAACGAGGCGCAGCGAGGCATCGCCCGAAGCGGTGACGAGGTCGAAGCCGCCCTCATTCATCAGCGAGACCATCTCGTCGGAGGTGTTTGCGGTCTTGACGTTGACCTTGCAGCCGGTCTCCTTCTCGAAGGAGGTCACCCAGTCATAGCCCTTGTCGGTTTCGCCGCGCTCGATATAGCCCGGCCAGGCAACGATGTTGACCTGGCCTTCGCCCTTGCCAAGTTCCTTGACCTGGGCGAAGGCCTGACCGGAAAAGGTCAGCGCGACCGTCAGAGCAGTGCACGATTTCAGGAATGAATTCATTGTCGATCTCCCATTTAGGCGCCTGACCCTGAAAGCCGGTTTCGGTCTTCGCTAGGGGTCACGCGCGGACTGAAAACTGTCAGTTCGTCCGTTGGGCTTGATGCCGCTCTGATGGCGGCTTGGTCCCTGAACCGAAAGTGCTTTGAAAATTCCGGTTTCGCAAATTCATTTATCAGAAGGGCGATATCGGTTCTTCCGATAGGTGGGCAGCCGATCTCTCAGGGACGCTGGCGGACCGTCCGTTGCGACTGGGCAAGGCCGATGAAATCGCGTGCCGCCTGCGGCAGACCGGAGCCGCGCCGCCAGACCATGCCGACCTGGACCACCGGCAAGGAGCCGGAAATATCGCGCGATTCGATGCGGTCGCCTTCCAGCGACCAGGGCCGGTAGACGAGGTCGGGCAGCAGCGCCACACCGGCGCCGGTGGCGACCAGACTGCGCACGGCCTCCACGGAACGGGTGCGGAAGGCGACATGCGGCTTGGCGCCGATCGCCGTCAGCAGCTTGCCGGTATTCTCCTCGATCTCGTCGACGGTCAGCATGATCAGTGTTTCGGAGGCAATGTCGCCAATGCTGATGATGTCGGCGCCGACAAGCGGATGACCGAGTGGCAGCCACAGCCGATAGGCCGAGACTTCGAGGATTTCCGACTGCAACGCGGTGCGGTCGCGCAGATTGGAGGTGACCATGACGGCAATGTCGAGCTTGCCGCCGATCAGGAGGTGTTCGAGATAATCGCCATTGTCCTCGATGGCCGAGACCTCGACGCCGGGATAGGCGCGGCGGTAGCGGGCGAGCAGATCCGACAGCACATAGCCGGCGACCAGCGAGGTGACGCCGAGTTGCAGCCGGCCGGCCGCCACCGCCTGCTCGCCGGAGAAAGAGCGGCGCGCGTCGGAAACGTCCGCGAGGATTTTCGTCGCGTGGCGCAGGAACTGGTGGCCCTTGTGGGTGATGTTGAGGCCACGCGGATGGCGTTCGAACAGTTCGACGCCGAGATCGCTTTCGAGCTCCTTGATCGCTTCGGTGACCGACGATTGGGAGATGGAAAGGTTCTGCGCGGCACCCGAGACCGTGCCTTGCTCGGCCACGGCGATGAAGAACTGCAGCTGGCGGATGGTGAAAGCCATGGCCCGGACTAAACACGGCGGAGGCGATGCTGGGAAGTGGCGACCGGCGAACACTTGACGGCCTCTCAAATCGTAACTAACTAAGTTACATGAAACGCAACAGCCGACTGTCCTCGATCTTGCACATTCTCGTCCACATGGCTGAGAAGCCCGAGCAGGCGCTGACCTCCGAGCAGCTTGCGACCTTCATCCACACCAATCCGGTCGTGGTCCGCCGTACCATCGCCGGACTGCGCGATGCCGGCATCGTCACCTCGTCACGCGGCCATGGCGGCGGCTGGCTGCTCGGGCGTGCGCCTGAAAACATATCGCTGGCCGAGATCAGCGTCGCCCTTGGCGAGACGCTGCTGCCGTTCAGCACCGAGCCGGAAAGCCCCGGCTGCCTCGTCGAGCAGGCGGTGATCGCCGTGCTCGACGATTTTCGCATCGCCGCCGAAAAGCTGCTGGCGGAGAAACTGAGCCGCATCACGTTGGCCGACCTGACCGCCGATTTCCGCCGCCGTTTTGACCTCATTGGAGTCTCCAGCCATGCAGTATGATCTTGCCGTCATCGGCGGCAGCTTTGCCGGCCTGTCCGCCGCCATCCAGGTGGCGCGGGCCGGACGCAAGGTGCTGGTGATCGACGCCGGCCAGCCACGCAACCGCTTTGCCGAGCATTCGCACGGCTTCCTCGGCCAGGACGGGCGCGCGCCGGGCGCGATCCTAGATGACGCAAGGCGGCAGCTGCTGGCCTATCCGACAGCCAGGGTTTTCAGCGGGCGTGCCGACAAGGCTGTTGCTGCCGGCAGCAACGGTTTCGAGATCACCACCGAGAATGATGAGACATTCGGCGCCGCACGGCTGGTGCTGGCCACCGGGGTGCGCGATATCCTGCCGGAGGTTGCCGGTCTTGCCGAGCTCTGGGGCAGAAAAGTGCTGCACTGCCCCTATTGCCACGGCTACGAAGTTTCCGGCGGGCCGCTCGGCGTGCTCGCAACCGGTCCGATGTCCATGCATCAGGCACAGCTGATCAGCGATTGGGGCGATGTCACGCTGTTCGGCAACGGCCTGTTCGAGCCTGACACAGAGCAGATGCGCGCGCTGGAGAGCCGAAAGGTGCGGTTTGAGCCCACCAGCGTTGCCGAGCTGCGGGAAGACGGCTCCGGCGGGTTGATCGTCCACCTTGACGATAGCCGAAAGGCCGGCGTCAGGGCGATGTTCACCGCGCCGCGCAACACCATGGCCAGCCCGCTGGCCGAACAGCTCGGCTGCGGTTTCACCGAAGGCCTTCTCGGTCCGGCAATCACCGTCGATGACAGGCAGCAGACGACCGTGCCCGGCGTCTACGCCGCCGGCGACGCGGCACGTTCGATGCACAACATCGCCTTTGCGGTATCGGCTGGCACCTTTGCGGGCGTCTGCGCCCACCAGTCGCTGGTGTTTGGCTAAAACCCGGCTTCCTCGTCGGCGATGCTGAGCCGCGCGCCGGCCTGCGCAAGGGCGGCGGCCAGGTCGTGCGGCGGCGAGCGGTCGGTGGCGAGTTCGGAAAAGCTGTCGAAGCCGCAGACCTGGACCAGACCAAGACGGCCGAATTTCGAGTGATCGGTGATGACCAGGGACCGCTGGCCGCGCGACAGCACCATGCGGGCGAACTCGGCCTCATCCAGATCAAAATCCATGACGCCCATCACCGCGTCGACGCCGCCGGTGGAAATGATGGCGTGGCTGACCGAAAAACGACTGACAAAATCGATTGCCGAGGCGCCGAAAGCAGCGCCGGAATCGCTGCGCAGCTCGCCGCCCGCCATATAGACCTTATTGCCGTTGATGGTGGCCAGCGTGCGGGCAATGTCCGAGGAATTGGTGACGACCGTCAGGCGTCGGTGGCCGAGCAGTTCACGCGCAAGGAACGAGGTCGTCGTTCCGGTGTCGAGCATGATCGATTCGCCGTCGCGGATGGTGGCGGCGACCATGCGGGCAATCACGCGCTTGGCGTCGGCGTTCTCACGCATGCGCCGCTCGAACGGCGCTTCGCCGATCATCGACGGCAGGCCGATGGCACCATGCATCTTGAGGACAGAGCCATCACCAGTCAGTGGCTTGACGTCGCGGCGCACTGTCTCGAGCGACACGCCCAGCCGGTCGGCCAGACTGGCGATGGTGACGGTGCCCTCTTCCTGCAGGAGACGCAGGATCTCGCCGTGTCGTTTGGACTGGGCCATCTGGTTTCCCGAACTGATGCTCCTGACCGATTCTAAGGTAATTCAAGTGCTTTTAAAGGAACTGCCTTATGCTTTCGGGCAAAATACCCAAAAAAAGTCACACCTTTTTATTGACAAGCGGGCAACCCGGGCGTGAAATCAAAGACATCAACAGGCTTCAGATCTGCGACTGGGGGCAGAGACGCAACTCAGTGGTCAGGCCGTTTGGAACGTGCCTGTACAAGGAATTTTCAGATCCGCGGGGGCGGATGCCGGGCTCAAAAACCTGGCCAAGGGGCTCGTCGGTGCGGTGCGGGATACCGATCCTGGCGTCCCGCACCGGCGAGAGTATTTACGTTTCTCCCCGCCGTCGTTGCGCTGTTCACGGCGCCTTGTCGAAGCCCAGCAAACCAGGGATGATTCCGTGACCGCCGAAGATCGCATCCGCGCCCTGCCCTGCTGGACCGGCGGCATCGAGATCGCACCGCTGCCCGGCGGTCTGAGCAACGCGAATTATGTGGTTACGGACGCGGCCGGACGACATGTCGTGCGCTTCGGCAAGGACTATCCGTTCCACCATGTCTTTCGCGAGCGCGAGGTGATGACGGCGCGGGCGGCGCATGCCGCCGGTTTCGCGCCAGCCGTCCGCCACGCCGAGCCGGGCATCCTGGTCACAGAGTTTCTCGGCGCCAAGACCTATCTCGCCGAGGACGTACGCGCCAATCTCGGCCGCGTCGCGGCTCTGATGCGCGCCTTCCACCGGGAAATGCCCAATCACGTCTCCGGCGCCGGCTTCATGTTCTGGGTGTTCCATGTCATTCGCGACTATGCGCGCACGCTTGAAGAAGGCGGCAGCCGCAAGCGCAGCGACTTGCCGCATCTGCTGACGCTGGCCGACGAACTGGAGCGCGCGCAGAAGCTGCTGCCGATCGTCTTTGGCCACAATGATCTGCTGCCGGCCAACATTCTCGATGACGGCAACAGGCTGTGGCTGATCGACTTCGAATATGCCGGTTTCAACACGGCGATGTTCGACCTCGCAGGCGCCGCCTCCAACGCCGGCATGAGCGACGAGGAATCCTTCGCCTTCCTGACAGCCTACTTCATGAAGGAGCCGGACGATGCGATCCGCCGTTCGCACGCGGCCATGCAATGCGCCTCGCTGCTGCGCGAGGCGATGTGGAGCATGGTCTCCGAGCTCTATCTGGACGCGCCGGGCATCGACTACGTCGCCTACACCGAGGAAAATCTCGTCCGGCTCGACGCGGCACTGGAAAACTACCGGACAAAATACGGGATACAGAAATCATGACATTGCCGAGCCAGGCCGCCATCGTCGTCATCGGCGGTGGCATCATCGGCTGTTCGACGGCCTATCATCTGGCGCGCGACCACAAGGCTGACGTGGTGCTGCTGGAGCAGGGCAAGCTGACCTCGGGTTCGACCTGGCACGCCGCCGGCCTTGTCGGGCAATTGCGCTCGTCGGCGTCTATCACCCGCGTGCTGAAATACTCCGTCGACCTCTACAAGGGACTGGAGGCCGAGACCGGTCTCGCCACCGGCTGGAAGATGACCGGCTGCCTCAGGCTCGCCACCAATGCCGACCGCTGGACGGAGTACAAAAGGCTGGCGACGACAGCAAAAAGCTTCGGCATGGACATGCAATTGCTGTCGCCGGACGAGGTGAAAAGAATGTGGCCGCTGCTGGAGACCGGCGATCTCGTCGGCGCCTCCTGGCTGCCGACCGACGGCCAGGCGAGCCCCTCCGACATCACGCAGTCGCTGGCCAAGGGCGCGCGCATGCATGGCGCCAAACTGCTCGAGGATGTTCGCGTCACCGGCTTCGAGATGAAGGACGGCCGCATCACGGCGGTGAAGACCAGCAAGGGCGACATCGCCTGCGACAAGGTGGTCAACTGTGCGGGCCAATGGGCGCGGCAAGTGGGGGCCATGGCCGGCATCAACGTGCCGCTTCAGCCGGTGAAGCACCAGTACATCATCACCGAGAAGATCGACGGTCTGGCGACCGACGCGCCGACCATCCGCGACCCTGACCGACGCACCTATTTCAAGGAGGAAGTCGGCGGGCTGGTGATGGGCGGCTATGAGCCGAACCCGCAGGCCTGGGCGACTGGTCTCCCCGGCGGCGACGTACCCAATGATTGGGAGTTCAGGCTGTTCGACGACGACTACGACCATTTCGAGCAGCACATGAGCCAAGCGATCGCGCGCGTGCCGGCGCTGGAAACCGTCGGCGTCAAGCAGATGATCAACGGGCCGGAGAGTTTTACGCCGGACGGCAATTTCATTCTCGGCACAGCGCCCGAATGTGCCAACATGTTCGTCGGCGCCGGCTTCAACGCCTTCGGCATTGCCTCGGGCGGCGGCGCCGGCTGGGTGCTGGCCCAATGGGTGGTCGACGGCGAAGCGCCGCTCGACCTGTGGGTGGTCGACGTCAGGCGCTTTTCCAAACTGTACCGCGACCGGCAGTGGGTCCGCGACCGCACGCTGGAGGCCTATGGGAAGCATTACACGGTCGGCTTCCCGCATGAGGAGTATGCCAGCGGGAGACCACGCATCGTCTCGCCGCTTTATGACCGGCTGAAACAGCAGCGCGCCGTATTCGGCTCGAAGCTCGGATGGGAGCGGCCGAACTGGTTCGCACCGCAAGGCGTCGAGCCGGAGGACATCTATTCGATGGGCCGGCAGAACTGGTTCGCGGCGGTCGGCGACGAACACCGGCATGTGCGTGAAAAGGTCGGCATTTTCGATCAATCGTCTTTCGCCAAATACGAGCTGACCGGGCCTGATGCGCTGAAGGCGCTGGACTGGATCTGCGCCAACGACGTCAGCAAGCCGGTCGGCCGGCTGACTTACACACAGCTTCTCAACACGCGCGGCGGTATCGAGGCTGATCTCACTGTGGCGAGGCTGGCCGAGGAGAAATTCTACATCGTCACCGGCACAGGTTTCCGCACGCATGATTTCTCATGGATCAGCGATCATATCGGCGAAGGGCTCGACGCCAGGCTTGTCGACGTCACCGAGGATTTCGGCACGCTGTCGCTGATGGGTCCTCGGGCGCGCGATGTGCTCTCGGCGGCGACCGGAGCCGACGTGTCGAATGCCGGCTTCCCGTTCGGCCATGTGCATGAGATTGCCATCGCCGGCCACACGGTTCGGGCGCTGCGCGTCACCTATGTCGGCGAACTCGGCTGGGAACTGCATGTGCCGATCGCGGCCACCGGCGAAGTCTTCGACGCGCTGCTGGCGGCAGGCGAGAAGCACGGCATCCGCCCGGTCGGCTACCGGGCACTGGAATCGCTGCGGCTGGAAAAGGGCTATCGCGCCTGGGGCTCGGACATCACGCCCAACGACACGCCGCAGGAAGCCGGGCTCGGCTGGGCGGTCAAGCTGCGCAAGAACACCGATTTCGTTGGACGGCGCGCGCTGGAGAAGACCAGCGGCGCGGCACTGAAGAAACGCTTTGCCGGCTTCACGGTCGACGACCCCGAGATCGTGCTGCTCGGCCGCGAAACCATCCTGCGCAATGGCGAACCGGTCGGTTATCTCAGCAGCGGCGGTTACGGCTACACCCTGGGCAGGAACATCGGCTACGGCTATGTGCGCAACGCCGACGGGGTGAGCGACGACTTTCTGGTCTCGGGCGACTATGAACTGGTGGTTGCGATGGAGAGTACACCGGCCAAGATCCATCTCGAGCCGATGTACGACCCGGCAGGCGCCAGGGTCAAAGCGTAGGTCAGGTCACGCGCAGTGCGAGACCGCGGCTGGGCACGGTGTCGGCTTCGCCCGGCATGGAGACGTAAGGGCGCGTTTCCTCGACGCGGGTGACGAGGCCTTGCGCCTCGATCTCGCCGACACGCGTGGCAAAGCCGGCATCCCACAGCGTGTTCTTGACCGTCAGCACGATCACGCCGCCCGGGCGGCAGATGCGGATTAGCTCGTCCAGCCCCTCGACGCCGACATGACCCGAGGTGAAGACGCCAGCCGAGATGATCCCGGCATAGGCATCATCGGCAAAGGGCAGATGACCGCCGAGCGCCAGGCAATGGAGCGCGGAATAGACGCCCTTGCGGGCCGCCTGATCCAGCATGCCTTGTGAAATATCGAGTGCCTCGACTTGCGGGTAACCAGCAATATCAAGCCATTCGCCGATGAGCCCGGTGCCGGCCCCGGCATCGAGCAGCGGTGCTGAACCGCGCGGCAGATGGCGGGCCAGCAAGGCAAGGCAGATCGTCGGATGGCGATAGCCGGCGGCCGACATGTCGGCGTCATAGGTTTCCGACCAGCGATCATAGAGTGCGGCCACCTCTTCGGGCCGCTTTGCCGCGTAGGCCGCGCCGAGCGCGCCCTGATGTTTGCTGTCCGCCACTTTTATCCGGTCCGCCAACTTTTGATCTCGCAGTGATGATAGCCAAAGCACGAAAATTGTGGAACCGTCGCTGCGACAAATAACAGCGTGGGGGCGCAGGCATGGTGACAGACGAGGCGCGTGCGGCACTGGACGCCATTCCCATGCGGGCCGGCTACAGCGGGCCGCTGGAACGGCTGGGCGGCCTCACCAATCTCGTCTTCAAGGCCGGCGACTTCTGCCTGCGCATTCCCGGCAAGGGCACCGAGGAATACATCAACCGGGCCAACGAAGCGGTGGCTGCACGCGAAGCGGCAAAGGCAGGGGTCAGTCCCGAGGTGCTGCATGTCGACCCCGGTACCGGGGTGATGGTGACACGCTACATCGCCGGCGCCGAAACGATGTCGCCGGAGAAGTTCCGGACACGTCCGGGCAGTCCGGCCCGCGCCGGCGAGGCCTTTCGCAAGCTGCACGATTCAGGCGCGGTGTTTCCCTTCCGCTTCGAATTGTTCGCGATGATCGACGATTACCTCAAGGTGCTGTCCACCAAGGAGGTCGCCCTGCCCGCCGGTTATCATGACGTGGTGCGCGACGCCGAGAGCGTGCGCTCGGCGCTGGCCGCCCATCCGCTGCCGATCGTCGCCTGCCACTGCGACCCGCTGTGCGAGAACTTTCTCGATACTGGCGACAGGATGTGGATCGTCGACTGGGAATATTCGGGCATGAACGATCCGCTCTGGGACCTTGGCGACCTCAGCGTGGAGGGCAAGTTCGACGCCGCCCAGGACGAAGAGATGATACGCGCCTATTTCGGCGGCGAGGCGAGGCCGGCGGAGCGCGGCCGCATCGTCATCTACAAGGCAATGTGCGATCTGTTGTGGACGCTATGGGGACTGATCCAGCTCGCCAATAACAACCCGGTTGAAGATTTCCGTGCCTATGCCGACGGGCGGTTCGCGCGCTGCAAGGCGCTGATGGAGACGCCGGAGTTTTCGCGGCATCTGGCAGCAATACACCGGGGCTGAGCCTGGACTAATTCACGCCTTTCGGCACGTTTTCGGGCGGCACCGTGGTCTCGACCACTTTCTGGCGATGGAAGATGAACAGGCCGGCGAGAACAATGATGGCCGAGCCGATCAGGATGCGCGGACCGGGAACGTCGCCGAAGAACACCAGGCCGAACACCACCGCCCACAGCAGCAGCGTGTAGTGCAGCGGCGCCAATGTCGAAGCCGGCGCCAACTTGAGCGCCCTGGTGATCATCAGGTGGGCGCCGCAGGAGACGATGCCCAGCAGCAGCATGGCGCCGAGATCGAGTGCCGACGGCGTCTGCCAGGCGCCGATGGTCAGCACACCGCCGACCAGCAGCGTGCCGATGGTCTGCCATGTCACCAGATTGGTGTCGCTGGTGCCACGCAGGCGGCGGTTGAGGATGATGGCGAAGGCGAAGGAGATGCTGCCTACCAGCGCAAAGCCCGATGACAGCGAGAACGCCGCCGAGGACGGTTTCAGCATGATCAAAACGCCGCAGAAGCCGAGCAGGATCGCCATCCAGCGGCGCCAGCCGACCTTCTCGCCAAGCAGGAGGTGCGAGAGCGCCGCCACATAGATCGGCCCGGCCATGTAGAAGCTCATGACATCGGCAAGCGGCAGATAGATCACGGCGGCATAGAAGAGCGCGGTGTCGAGCGTGGTCATCACCACCCGCAGCAGCTGCAGCTCCAGGCGCTCCATGCGAAACAGCTTGGCCGGGCCCTGATTGGCGATCATCGGGCCGAGCACGAAGAAGGCGCCGATGGAGCGGATCAGCACCACCTGGCCGACGGAGAAGCTGGCGACCAGCCACTTGCCCATGGCGTCGTTCAGCGCAAACAGGAAGTCGCCGGCCAGCATCAGCAGAATGCCGGCCAGAAGCACATTCCTGATCGTCGAATTCTGCGCCACGGGCTGCGTCATGCCGATCCCGATTCCTCCCTAGTAAGCCGCGTCGTAGACGGAAGCGGCGGCTTTGACGAGGAGAATTCGGGCAATGGGTAAGACCAGTGCCAGGAATCGGCTGTATCTAGGCGGATATGTGCCGCCGGTTCACCATTCCCGGCCTTCCGTCGATGGACAGTCTGGTTTCCTGCTTCGTTCGCTCCGCCACCACCTTGCCCCTAGCGATGACGCACAGGCGCTCGGCGCGCAGCCGCAGGGCTTCGACCGGATTGCCGGCATCGAGGACGACAAGGCTGGCGCGCTTGCCGACCGCCAGGCCGAGATGATCGAGGCCCATGATCGCGGCATTGACGTTGGTGACCATGTCGAAGCAGCGCGCCATCTCGGCCGGGCTCGACATCTGAGCAACGTGCAGACCCATGAAGGCGACATCGAGCATGTCGGCGGTACCAAGCGAATACCAGGGATCGAGCACGCAATCCTGACCCCAGCCGACGCGAATGCCGAGCGCCAGCATTTCCTTGACCCGAGTCAGGCCGCGTCGCTTCGGGAAGGTGTCGTGGCGGCCCTGCAGCATGATGTTGATCAGCGGATTGGGAATGACCGAGACGCCGGCCTCGGCGATCAGCGGCAGCAGCTTCGAGACGTAGTAATTGTCCATCGAATGCATCGATGTGAGATGCGAGCCGGCCACCCTGTTTTGCAGACCAAGGCGCTGCGTCTCATAGGCAAGCTGTTCGATGTGACGCGACAGCGGGTCGTCGGTCTCGTCGCAATGCAGGTCGACCATCAGGCCGCGTTTGGCCGCGATCTCGCACAGCTCCGTTACCGAACGCGTGCCGTCGGCCATGGTGCGCTCGAAATGGGGGATGCCGCCGACAATGTCGACGCCCATGTCCAATGCGCGGATGGTGTTCTCACGTGCCGTCGGCGAGCGGTAGAACCCGTCCTGCGGAAAAGCGACCAGCTGCAGGTCGATATAGGAGGCGACCGTCTTCTTGACTTCGAGCAGCGCCTCGACCGCCAGCAGCCTGTCATCGCAGACATCGACATGGGTGCGGATGGCGAGCAGGCCCATCGACACCGCCCAGTCGCAATAGGCAAGCGCGCGGTCGCGTACCGCCTCATGCGTCAAAAGCGGCTTCAACTCGCCCCATAGCGAAATGCCTTCGAGCAGCGTACCCGACGCGTTGATGCGCGGAATGCCGTAGGAGAGCGTCGCGTCCATGTGGAAATGCGGATCGACGAAGGGCGGCGAGACCAGATTGTCACGGGCGTCGATCTCGGTCCGCGCAGAACCCTGCAGAGTGCGCTCGATCGCCGCGATCGTCTCGCCGCTGATGCCGATGTCGGCAACGCTGCCATCAGGCAGCGTGCCGCCGCGAACGATAAGGTCGAAATCCATCTGTCGTCATCCCGTCAAAAGAATCATCTGATATAGCCGAGGCTGAAAATCGCATCCCGTCGATGCCGCTTGCAACAGCGGTTTGTCCGCGGCGGCCGCGGATGGTTCCATCCGCCCGCAACTCCCTCTATAAGCCGCCTTCGTTGTCCCGTTTTCAAGGATCCGCCGTTTGTTTCGTTTCTTCCGCTCGACGGAAAACCAGCGCCTCGTTGCGAGGTTGATCCGGGAATCCTTTTACCAGCACAGGTTTGGCTACGGCGCCGCGATCTTGTCGATGCTTGTGGTGGCCGCCACGACCGGCGCCAGCGCCTGGATTCTCAAAGAGATCACCGACGAATTCGTGGTCTTCAAGCGGATTGACCGCGTCAACCTGATTGCGGCGGGGGTTGCCACGATCTTCATCCTCAAGGGTCTCGCCAACTTCATCCAGGCTTATTTCATGAGCCGGGTCGGCAACGCCATTATCGCCGATCGCCAGCGCAAGATCTACGACCGCATCCTGGCGCAAGGCATCGAATTCTACCATTCGACCTCGTCGTCCGACCTGATCACACGCATGACCAACAATGCGCAGGCTGCGCGCAACGTGCTCGACCTCGTTGTCACGTCCTATGTGCGCGACCTATTGTCGCTGGTTGTCCTGGTAGGAGTCATGGTCTGGCAGCAGCCAGCCTTGTCCATAATCTGCTTTGTCGTCGGCCCCTTGGCTATCTACGGGGTCAACCGCATCCTCAAACGTGTTCGCAAGTTCGCCGCGATGGAGTTTCGCTCGGTCGGCCAGATCGTGCAGGTGATGCAGGAAACGGCAATCGGCGTGCGCGTCGTCAAATCCTTCAACCTCGAAGGCGCAATGCGCAACCGCATGTACAAGGCCGTGTCGGACGTCGAGAACCGGGCCAACAACATCGCGACGCTGGAGGCTGCGACAAGCCCGGTGATGGAGACGCTGGCCGGACTGGCAATTGCCGGGGCCATCTTCGTCAGCGGCTTCCTGGTCTTGCAAGGCGGCCAGATGCCGGGAAACATCATGGCCTTCATCGGGGCGCTCCTGTTTGCCTATGAGCCGGCAAAGCGCCTCGCGCGCGTGCGCATATCGCTGGAAAGCGGTATTGTCGGCGTGCGCATGATGTTCGAGCTCGCCGACCAGCCGCTGACTCTGGTGGAGAAGCCCGACGCGAAGCCGCTTCTGGCCGGACCGGGCGAGATCCGGTTCGACGCCGTCGACTTCGCTTATCAGAACGGGCCGCCGGTGCTGGACAGATTCGATCTGACGCTTGCGCCCGGCAAGATGACGGCGCTGGTCGGGCCTTCCGGCGGCGGCAAGTCGACGATTCTAAACCTGATCATGCGCATGTACGACCCGAAGAGCGGCAAGGTGCTGTTCGATGGTCAGGATATTTCCCATGCGACGCTCACATCGCTACGGGAAAAGATCGCCTATGTCAGCCAGGACACGTTCCTGTTTGCCGGCACCATCATGCACAACATCCGGCTTGGACGCGAGGGTGCGACCGACGAAGAGGTGATCGCCGCCGCCAAGGCGGCCAACGCCCATGACTTCATCAGCGCGCAGGCGAAAGGCTACGAGACGGATGTCGGCGAGAATGGCGGCCTGCTATCGGGCGGCCAACGCCAACGGATCTCGATCGCACGCGCCATGCTGCGCAATGCCGAGATCCTGCTTCTGGACGAAGCGACCAGCGCGCTCGACGCCGAATCGGAAGCACTGTTCCGCGACGCGCTGCAGCAATTGACGGAAGGCCGCACGACGATCGTTATCGCGCACCGTCTGTCGACCGTGCACCAGGCTGACACGATCGTGGTGCTCGAAGCCGGCAAGGTGGTGGAAAGCGGCCCGCACAAGACCTTGCTCAAGCAGGGCGGGCTCTACCAGAAGCTTTATGAGTATCAGTTGATGCCGTGATGGTGTTCCGGATGTTGGAGCCAGGCCCCCTCATCCGGCCCTTCGGGCCACCTTCTCCCCGAGGGGAGAAGAGATCGTCAGCGCCGGCGCCAGCCTCTTCTCCCCAGCGGGGAGAAGGTGGCCGCGTAGCGGCCGGATGAGGGGGCCTGGGCGCGAACCTTATTCCGGCACGAACCTGACAGCCCCCTTGGCCGCGCTGGTCGCCATGGCGGCATAGGCGCGCAAGGCGGTCGTCACCTTGCGCTTGCGCTTTTCCTCTGGCTTCCAGGCCAGGGCGCCCTTGGCCTCCATCGCCGCCCGGCGCGCAGCGAGTTCCGCCTCATCGACAGCCAGACGGATGCTGCGGTTCGGGATGTCGATCTCGATCGTATCGCCCTCCTGCACCAGCCCGATCAGCCCGCCTTCTGCGGCTTCCGGCGACGCATGGCCGATCGACAGGCCCGAGGTGCCGCCGGAGAAGCGGCCGTCGGTGACCAGAGCGCAGGCCTTGCCGAGGCCTTTCGACTTCAGATAGCTGGTCGGATAGAGCATTTCCTGCATGCCGGGGCCGCCGCGCGGCCCCTCATAGCGGATGACGACGACATCGCCGGCCTTGATCTCGTTCGACAAGATCGCCTTGACGCTGGAATCCTGGCTTTCGAAGACGCGGGCCGGGCCGGTGAACTTCAGGATCGATTCATCGACGCCCGCCGTCTTCACGATGCAGCCGTCGAGCGCCAGATTGCCTTTCAGCACGGCGAGGCCGCCATCCTTGGAAAAGGGATGTTCGGTCGAGCGGATGACGCCTTTCTCGCGGTCTAAATCGAGCTCGTCCCAGCGGCGGTCCTGGCTGAAAGCGACCTGTGTCGGCACGCCACCAGGGGCGGCGAGGAAGAAATCGCGCACACTCTGGCTGGTCGTGCGGGAAATATCCCAATGGTCGAGCGCTTCGCCCAGCGTTCGCGTATGGACCGTCGGCAGGTCGCGGTTGAGCAGGCCGGCATTGTCGAGCTGGCCGAGGATGGCCATGATGCCGCCGGCGCGGTGGACGTCTTCCATGTGGACGTCGGACTTGGCCGGAGCAACCTTGCACAGCACCGGCACCTTGCGCGACAGCGCGTCGATGTCGTCCTGATCGAAATCGATCTCGCCCTCATGCGCGGCAGCCAGGATGTGCAGCACGGTGTTGGTCGAGCCGCCCATGGCGATGTCGAGCGTCATGGCGTTCTCGAACGCACCTTTGGAGGCGATGTTGCGTGGCAGCGCGGTTTCGTCGTCCTGCTCGTAATAGCGCTGGGCGAGATCGACGATCAGGTGGCCCGCCTCGACGAACAGCCGCTTGCGGTCGGCATGCGTCGCCAATGTCGAGCCGTTGCCAGGCAGCGACAGGCCAAGCGCCTCGGTCAGGCAATTCATCGAATTGGCGGTGAACATGCCCGAGCAGGAGCCGCAGGTCGGGCAGGCCGAGCGCTCGATGACCTTGACGTCCTCGTCGGAAATTCTGTCGTCGGCGGCCGCCACCATGGCATCGACGAGGTCGAGAGCCTGCGTCTTGCCGGCGAGCACCACCTTGCCGGCTTCCATCGGACCGCCGGAAACGAAGACGGTAGGGATGTTGAGGCGCAACGATGCCATCAGCATGCCGGGCGTGATCTTGTCGCAATTGGAGATGCAGACCATGGCGTCGGCACAGTGAGCGTTGACCATGTACTCGACCGAGTCGGCGATCAGCTCGCGCGACGGCAGCGAATAGAGCATGCCGTCATGGCCCATGGCGATGCCGTCGTCGACGGCGATGGTGTTGAATTCCTTGGCAACGCCGCCGGCCTTCTCGATCTCGCGCGCGACCAACTGGCCGAGATCCTTCAGATGGACATGGCCCGGCACGAATTGGGTGAAGGAGTTGACCACCGCGATGATCGGCTTGCCGAAATCCGAGTCCTTCATGCCGGTGGCGCGCCAGAGGCCGCGAGCGCCGGCCATGTTGCGGCCATGGGTGGTGGTGCGGGAGCGATAGGCAGGCATGTTTTTTCCTTGGTGGCTGGCCGCAGCCCAAGAATGGCGCGGCAGAGCTGAATTCGGACCGCTGGCGTTATAGACGCGCAAATATGGTCTGGCCACAATTTTGCAATGCGCCAGAATGCAAGGCGCAACTTGGTTGACGAGGGTCATTCATCTGTATATAGCCAAATGGGTATATACCTTATTGGCTATGGATGACAGATGAACCAGCTGGACGCTACCTTTGCCGCGCTCGCCGATCCAACACGGCGCGCCATCCTTGCGCGGCTCATCCAGGGCGAAGCTTCGGTCATGGAGCTCGCCGAACCCTTCGCGATGAGCCAACCGTCTATTTCCAAGCATCTCAAGGTGCTGGAAAACGCTGGGCTGATCTCTCGTGGCCGCGACGCGCAGCGCCGGCCATGCCGGCTGGAAGCCGAGCCGCTGGCCGAGGCCAATGACTGGCTGGAGCGTTATCGCAAAATCTGGGAAGGCAATTTCCAGCGCCTCGACGCCGTGTTGGGCGCCATGCAAGCCGAAAAGGCTCCCGGCGAGGCAGACCAATAGCCGGAAAAAATCGAGACCTGTGTCGGATCGCCGGCCGGCCGGCCGTCCTTGGACAACATAAGGAGGATCATCGTGAGCACCACAATTCTGCCCGGCTCAACCGTCGCCACCTTGACAGTGACCACGCCCAGCGACCGTGAGATCCAGATCACCCGCCTCTTCGCGGCGCCACGGCCGATGGTCTTCGACTGCTGGACGGTGCCGGAGCTGCTGAAGGGCTGGCTGCACGGCCCGGGCGGCTGGCGTCTGACGGTTTGCGAGATCGACCTCAGAGTCGGCGGCGCGACGCGTTATGTCTGGCAGCACCGCGACGGTCGCAGTATGGGTATGAGCGGCGCCTATCGCGAAATCGTACGGCCGAGCCGGATCGTCGCAACCGAACTGTTCGACGAGGACTGGACCGGTGGCGAAACGATCGGAACGGTGACCTTTACCGATCAGACCGGCAAAACCCTTTTAACGCAGACGGTGCTCTACGCTTCGCAAACAGCCCGTGACGGCGCTCTCGGCACCGGCATGACCAGCGGCATGGCCAACAGCTACGCCCAGCTCGACGCCTATCTTTTTTCACTCCAGGACGCCGCCAAGGGCGCCGCCTGACCCTTCCCCAAAGAAATGCCAAGGAGACAGACAATGCAAAAGATCACCACCTTCCTGTGGTTCGACAGCCAGGCCGAAGAGGCCATGAACCACTACGTATCGATCTTCAAGAATTCCAAGGTGTTGAGCGTCACGCGCTGGCCACAGGGCCACGCCCAGGAAGGCAAGGTGTTGGTGGCCTCATTCGAACTCGACGGCGTGCAGTTCCAGGCGCTCAATGGCGGCCCCCAATACAAATTCACAGAGGCCATGTCGCTGTCGATCGACTGCAAGACGCAGGCTGAAGTCGACCATTTCTGGAGCAAACTCACCGAAGGCGGTGGCGAACCCGGCCGTTGCAGCTGGCTGAAGGACAGATTCGGCGTTTCCTGGCAGGTCGTGCCGGAGCAATTGCCCAGGCTGCTCGGGGATGCGGACCGGGCCAAGGCCGGCCGGGTGATGTCGGCGATGATGCAGATGGGCAAGATCGACATCGCCAAGATCGAAGAAGCGGCCAAAGGCTGAGCGAAACCTTCAACGCCGGCGCTGCCCTCATCCGCCCTTCGGGCACCTTCTCCCCGCGAACGGGGAGAAGGAAAAAGCGCGACTTACGCCGCCTTGTCGCGGACCTGATAATCCTTGATCGTGGCAAACTTGATCGCCTTCCAGCGTTCCGCTTCGTAGTTCAGCGAAAAGGCGTGCTGGGCCAGGAACACCGGATCGTTGTCGAGGTCGCGGGCGATGTCGCCGCGATGCGCCTCGATGAAGCGCAGGACCTCGGCCTTGTCGTCGGCCGAGATCCAGCGGCAGACCGAAAACCGCGACATCTCGAATTCGACCGGCAGCGTGTATTCGAAGTTCAGCCGCTCCTTCAACACGTCGAGCTGCAGGGCGCCGACGACGCCGACGATGGCCGGCGAGCCGTCCTCCGGCGAAAACAGCTGCACGACGCCCTCCTCGGCCATCTGGTGCAGCGCTTCCTTGAGTTTTTTCGCCTTCATCGCGTCGCCGAGGCGCACACGACGCAGGATTTCCGGGGCAAAATTCGGAACGCCGCGGAACAGTATCTCCTCGCCCTCAGTCAGCGTGTCGCCAATACGCAGCGTGCCGTGGTTGGGAATGCCGACGACATCGCCGGCGAACGCCTCGTCGGCGGTGACGCGGGTGCGGGCAAAGAAGAATTGCGGCGCCGACAGCGACATTGGCTTTCCCGTGCGCACCAGCTTGGCCTTCATGCCGCGCTCGAGCTTGCCGGAGCAGACGCGGACGAAGGCAATGCGGTCGCGGTGGTTGGGATCCATGTTGGCCTGGATCTTGAAGACGAAGGACGTCATCTTCTCCTCGGTCGCCTCGACCTTGCGGATGTCGGCCTCCTGCGCGCGCGGCGGCGGTCCAAAAGCGCCAAGCGCCTCGATCAGGTCGCGCACGCCATAATTGCGCAGCGCCGAGCCGAAATAGACCGGCGTCAGATGGCCCTCTCGGAAGGCCTCGATGTCGAGCGGCCGACAGGCTCCGCGCGCGAGCTCCAGTTCCTCGATGAAGGCCTCGCGCTCGTTTTCCGGCAGCAGGCCGGCAACGCGGTTGGAATCGGGACCATTAACCGGCGTGCGCTCCTTCTCATCGTCACCTTTGCGGACGGCGTTCAGCGCCAGATGATAGGTGCCGGAGAACGTCTTGCCTCGGCCGATCGGCCAGGTGATCGGCGCGGTGTCGAGCGCCAGCTTCTGCTCGATCTCATCGAGGATCTCGAATGGGTCGCGGCTTTCGCGATCCATCTTGTTGACGAAGGTGATGATCGGGATATCGCGCAGCCGGCAGACTTCGAACAGCTTCAGCGTGCGCGGCTCGATGCCCTTGGCGGCGTCGATGACCATGACGGCCGAGTCGACCGCCGACAGCGTGCGATAGGTGTCGTCGGCGAAATCCTCGTGGCCGGGCGTGTCGAGCAGGTTGAAGACATTGTCCTCATACTCGAAGGTCATCACCGAGGTGACGACCGAGATGCCGCGCTCGCGCTCGATCTTCATCCAGTCGGAGCGGGTCTGGATCTTGTCCTTCTTCGCTTTGACCTCGCCGGCAAGCTGGATAGCGCCGCCGAACAGCAGCAGCTTTTCGGTGAGCGTGGTCTTGCCGGCGTCCGGGTGCGCGATGATCGCGAAGGTGCGGCGGCGCGCCACTTCTTCTTCTATTGCTTCGGGCATTCTCTGGGATTTCCGTGTGACAGGCCGGGCTTCTAGCAGCGCAGTGCCGGGCTGTCGACCGGTCCGACGGCGCGGGTGCCTCCTCGCCATCAGAGCATGGAGCTCAGACATGCTGTGGTTCGGGTGAGCATTGCCACATATTTCGCGTTGGCAAGCGATTGCCGGGATGGCACTGGATGAACACCCCACGGAATGACGAGGCAAAGGAACGAACATGACAGCGGCGAAACAAGTGATCGTCATCGGCGCCGGCATCATCGGCGCGTCCATCGCCTGGCATCTGAGCCGAGCGGGTGCGCAAGTGACAGTGATTGCCGACAGTGCTGCCGGCGGGGTGGCGACGCCGAATTCTTTCGCCTGGATCAACGCCAGCTGGGGCAATCCGGAGCCGTATTTCCGGCTGCGCACCCGCGCGATGGCCGAATGGTCGCGGCTGGCGCGGGACCTGCCCGACCTGCCGCTGAGCTGGTGCGGCGGCCTGTGCTGGGATTTGCCGGCGGCCGACATGAAAACCTACGCCACGGAACATTCCGCCTGGGGCTATGGCATCAGCCAAGTCGACCGCGCCGGTGCCGCGCGAATCGAGCCCAATCTCACCGAGCTTCCGGATTTTGCTCTGCATGTGGCTGAGGAAGGTGTCGCAGAGCCCGTGGCCGCCGCCCATGCCCTATTGGCAGACGCGAAGCGACATGGCGCGAAGACCATCTCCAGCACGGTGACGGCCCTGGTCCAGACCGGCGGCAGGATCACCGGTGTCGACACATCGCACGGATTGATTGCATCAGACGAGGTGGTGATCGCCGCTGGCGTCGGCGCGCCGGAGATTGCCGCGACGGCCGGGATCAGCCTGCCGATCGAAACACCGCCCGGCCTGATCGTCCATTCCCAGCCCACCAAAAAGCTGCTCAACGGCCTCGTGCTGGCCGAGCGGCTGCATATGCGCCAGACGGCCGAAGGCCGCATCATCGCAGGCTCGGATTTCGGCGGCGCCGATCCGGGTATGAATGCCGAAGCCACCGCCCACGCGCTGTTTGCGGCCATGAAAGCCATGTTGCGCGGCAGCGACGGGTTGGAATTCGACTTCCACACGATCGGCTACCGGCCGACGCCGATCGACGGCTTTCCGATCATCGGCCGCGCCGAAGGCATGGACGGTGTCTATGTCGCGGTCATGCATTCGGGCATCACACTGGCGCCGGCCGTCGGCCTGTTCGCCACAAGGGAAATTCTCGACGGCGAGCGCGACCCCTTACTTGCCCCTTATGGATTGTCGCGCTTCGCTCAATAGGCGGGCGGACGGCGAAAGCCGCCGGTCAGGGGTTCGATTGCCCTGGCCATGCCGAGCAGCTGTGACTCCGACCAGCGTTGGCTGACCAGTTGCAGGCCGATCGGCAGGCCGGCGCTGTCCTGTCCGCATGGGATGGAAAGGGCCGGATGGCCGCTGTAATTGAACACCGCGCCATAGGCCGGCAGCATCCAATAGCTCTGCTCCTTGCCGTCGACCTTGATCGGCTTGCCGGGCTCGCAATGCGGGAAGGCCGTGGTCATGGCGACCGGGCAGAGCAACACGTCATAATTTTCGAAAAACCGGTCCCAGGCGAGAATGGACCTGTCACGGCGGGCGAGCGCTTCGAACCAGCGTGACACCGGTGTCGGGTTCTCCGGCGGCTCCGGCTGCGCGGCCTCCATCATCATGCCGATCAGGGCGCCGCCCTGCTCCAGATCGTCGTGCAGATCGAGTCTCGGCATTTTCGCTTCTTCGACGACGGCGCCGGCACCTTGCAACTGCCTTGCAAGACTTTCGACCGCGGCACTGATGTCGCCGGCCACCGGAAATCCGGGAAAGGACGGCGCGAAGGCAATGCGCAATGTCTTGAGGTCGAGCTTCGGCATGTCGTCGACCGGTACCGGCGCAAGATCGGTGTCGCTTCCATCCGGGCCGGCGATGATTTGATAGATCAGCGCCAAATCTTCCACGCTGCGCGCCAACGGCCCGAGGCAGGACATCAGCCGCACGCCGCGCGCGGCACCGCCAGGATCGGGGAAGGCGCCGGCCAGCGAGACGCGGTGCTCCGTCGGCTTCAGGCCATAGGCACCGCAAAAGGCGGCCGGCAGCCGGATCGAATCCTGCATGTCGGTGCCGACGTCAAACGGCGTCATCCCCGAGCAAAGTGCGGCCGCCGCGCCGCCGCTGGAGCCGCCGGCGGTGCGCTGGAGATTCCATGGATTGTTGGTACGGCCGAACAGCAGGTTGTTCGATTGCCAGTCCGAAAGCATGGTCGCGACATTGGTCTTGGCCATCAGCACGCCGCCAGCCGCTTTCAGTCTGATGACGACCGGGCTGTCCTGTTTGGCGACATAGTCGGCAAAGGGCGGGAAGCCGACCGTGGTCTTCATGCCTGACGTTTCGTGCGTGTCCTTCAGTGTGAACGGTACGCCGTGCAGAGGTCCGAGAGCGTCGCCGCGCGCCTGGGCGGCGTCCGCCCTCTTGGCACGCTCGCGGGCGCCTTCCCTGTCTAGCGAGATGACAGCGTTGACGGCATGGTTGTGCGCATCGATCTGCGCCAGGTGGCCGTCGAGTGCCTCGACGGCGGAGATTTTGCGCTTGGCGATGGCTGCGGCGAGATCGACGGTTGAGGAGAAGACGATGTCCATGAGGAATGCTCCGGCTGGTCGCTCGCCTGATCAAGATGGCGGATAGCGGCATGACTTCAAGTGAGTGGAGCATTCGACCATTGGCCGCGTTTGATCGAAATTGTGCCGATAGTCTGTTGAGGTCGGCGCTCTACGGCGCCCCCCTCTGTCCTGCCGGACATCTCCCCCACAGGTGGGGAGATTGGATGTCACGACAGCTTTCGCCAATCTCGGACGTTGCAAGGAATAGCGCGGCAGTCGCAGGTGCCAATCTCCCCCCGTGTGGGGGAGATGTCCGGCAGGACAGAGGGGGGCGCTGTCCCGCGGCGTTGCCGCACTGTTGCAACTAGACGGCCAGTGCCAGCCTGGCCGATGCGGGTGCGAAAGGACGAATGACCATGCCATCGCCAGTGATCGTCACAAAACTCGACGGCGGGATCGCCTGCCAGTCGCCGCCCTCGCGGTCGAACGGTTCGGAAACGATGCAGCGGCCGCCGCCCTTGCGCAGGACAGACGTGTAGAGCGTCGGTGCGTGAGCGTCGGTGGCATAGCGCACCGCATGCAGCGCCTGCCCGTCGGAGAAGGCGGCGGTGAGCTTCAGCGCCGGTTCGAGGCCGGCGCGGCGCGAAGCTTCGAGCACGCGGCTGGTGGCGCGGGAAACAGCGCCTTGCGGATCGCCGGTCAATCCCTCATCGATCATCAGCAGGAAAAACAATTCGGAATCGGTGGTGCCCTCGCGCTGGTCGAAGACCGCGTCGGACAGCGAGTTCTCCAGCGCGCGGCGGATCTTCTCGAAGCCACCGATCTGGCCGTTGTGCATGAACGACCAGGCTCTGGAGATGAACGGATGGCAGTTCATACGGCTGGTGGCGCCGCCGGTCGACGCCCGCACATGGGCAAGGAACAGGCCGGATTTGATCTGCCAGCACAGACTTTTCAGATTGGGATCGGACCAAGCCGGCAGGATATCGCGATAGAGGCCCGGCTCCGGGCGGTCGCCATACCAGGCAAGGCCGAAACCGTCGCCATTGGTCGGCGACTTCGCTTCCTGGGCGCAATGGCTCTGGGCAATCAGCGAGTGACAGGGCGCGGTGAGGATGTCTTCGAGAAAGACCGCTTCACCGAGATAGGCCGCCCACCGGCACATCGCTTCTGTCGTCCCTAGGCGCGATCCATAAGAGCCGCAGGCTCCTTGATCGCGTGTGTGCCTCTGTTGTGCGTCCGCTCGTAAAGCTCGCGAACGATTCGGCTGGCGGTAGTTTCAAACAGAAATGGCAAGAAAGCATGAACGAGCGCGGCGCCCGCCGCCATCAGCAGCCGCGACGAAAACCAGGCGGCAAAACCCATGTGACTGAGATAGGTTTCGCCGACCTTGGCCGGATGAGAGGTGAAAATCCTTGCGACCGACATGCTGGTTCCCCTTCAGCGCTCGAGTTCCTGATATGAGTATCCTGACACGCTTCGCCGGTTCATTGGTCTCAAATTATCCTTGTATTTTGCCTACTCATGGGACAAACATCCCATATGGCGCAGGAAATCGACGAAATCGATCGAAGATTGCTGACTGAATTGCAACGAGACGGCACGCTGTCGGTCGACCAGCTGTCGGAACGGGTGGCGCTGTCGCGCAATGCCTGCTGGCGCCGGGTGAAGCGGCTGGAGGAGGATGGCGTCATCACCGGCCGTGTGGCGCTGGTCGATGCCGAAAAGCTCGGGCTTGGCCTTTCCGTCTTCATCCTGATCCGCACGTCCAACCACGACCCGGAGTGGCTGCAGAAATTCCGGGCGGCGGTAACCGGCTTCCCCGAGATCACCGGCGTCTACCGCATGTCCGGCGACCTCGATTATGTCTTGCGCGCCCGGGTCGCCGACGTGAAGGCGTACGACCGGCTCTACCAGCGACTGATCGCCAAGGTAGCGCTGTCCGATGTCTCCGCTTCCTTCGTGATGGAGGAGATCAAGGAGACCACCGTCGTTCCGATGGCCAGGTCATAGTGATGCCTGAAAGAAAGACGTTGATAGCATTGCGGTCGAGTTGACCGAATCGCCGTTCGCGCCGATAGGATCGATTTTATGCGCGCAGCCCTCCAAACTCCCTCCGTCATCGGTCCCACCGTCGGCTTCGTCAGGTTGCCGCATGCTGAGGGACTTCCGCTTCCTGCCTATGAAAGCACCGGCGCGGCCGGCATGGATCTGCGCGCCGCGGTGCCCGACGACCGGCCGCTGCTGATCCTGCCTGGCAAACGCGCTTTGGTGCCGACCGGGCTGATCCTGGAGATTCCGGAAGGCATGGAAGGCCAGGTCCGGCCGCGCTCCGGACTTGCTTTCAAACATGGCCTGACCGTCCTCAACACGCCCGGCACCATCGACAGCGACTATCGCGGCGAGGTGAAGGTGCTGCTGATCAATCTCGGCGACGAAGATTTCGCGGTGACGCGCGGCATGCGCATCGCCCAGATAGTCTTCGCTGCCGTGACGCAGGCAGCCGTGGAAGAGCGCACACTTGCCGGCGGAACGGCGCGTGGCTCCGGTGGGTTCGGATCGACCGGCACCGCCTGATGCGAATTCCTAAACTTGTCATCTTCGACTGCGACGGGATCCTGGTCGATACAGAGAACTTGGCCAATCGGCGCCTCGCGGAATGGCTGAGTGCTGCCGGTTATCCGACGAGCTTCGAATATTGCCGCAAGCATTTCTCCGGCCGCAGCATGGCTTCGGTGCAGAAAGAGATCGAAGGGGAAACCAGCGTCAGACTCGGCACCGATTTTGTCGATCGCTGGAATGCCGGCCTGCCTGATCTGTTTGCCCATGGCGTCGAGGCAATCCCTTACGTCCGCGAGTTTGTCGAAGCCGTGCGTTCAGCCGGCATCGCCTATTGCGTCGCCACTTCGGCCAGGGTGTCGAAGATGCACATCACGCTCGGCCAGACCGGGCTGTTGCCGTTGTTCGAGCACGCGATGTTTTCCTCGACCATGGTCGCGCGCGGCAAACCGTTCCCCGACCTGTTCCTGCATGCGGCCAAGACCATGGGCTTTGCGCCCGCCGACTGCATCGTCATCGAAGACAGCGTCGCCGGCACGCAGGCCGGCATTGCCGCCGGCATGCGGGTGTTTTCCTATCATGGCGACCCCTATTCCGACCGCGACGGCCTGATCCAGGCCGGCGGCATCCTGTTCGACGACATGCGCGAACTGGCCGGGCTGGTGCCGATCCACTGACCTGATCTCCAGCCCACGGCTGTACGCCTCGATTGTCCGTGCTAGCTTGGCGCCGCCAACTCGAGGCCACGCATGAAACCCACCCTGCTTCGCTTCGTCCTCGCCCTGATGCTGCTGCCGTTCCTGTGGACCGCGGCCGGCGCGCAGGCCGTCGGCTTCCCGGAACTCGGAAGCACGCTGCCGGGCCGCAAGGATGTCACCTATCTCGACCTGGCGAGGATGGTCATCCCGGATCTCGCCGCGGACAAGGACGGCTTCTACAAGGGTGGGCTACCGATCGAGATGCGTCATATCGAGGGGCCGGACAGCGGCGGCTCGCCGCCCGAGACGTCGGGCTTTTCCAATGCCGCGGCGCTAGCCATCAAGGCCGGCGGCAAGGACCGGCTGACCATGCTGTTCGATCTTGGGGATTCCCCCGACAGCGCCGAGGGCTATGCGGTGCTGGCGCTCTACGACATTGCGGTCAAACCAAAACTGCTCGACGCCGTCAATGTCGCGCTCGACCGTGGCACCTATTTCCGCGAACCAGGCAAGCTTTCCGTCAGTGCCAACGATGACGTCCTCATCACCATGAGCGCGCATTTCAATTCGAGCCAGAACTATGTGATCACGCCGCTGATCATGATCCGCGATGATAAATTCGAACTGATCGACATGATCTATACGTTCGATGAGAACTTGTGCGCCTATAGCCGCAAGCAGGACGTGGCTTTCCAGGCCATCGCCGACGGTCAGCCTTATGCCGCCATCAGGGTGACCGTGACGAATGCCACGGCGCTGAATGGCGAAAGCTGCGACGACGCCCCGCCCAGGGTCTCATGCGATTTCCGTCACCTATCGGTGGGATAAGAAGACATCGCGCTACGCCAAGGATTCCGACGCGCTGGACAAATTGGCAGGAGAGAACGCCAAACGCTTCTGACCCAACCGCATTCGTTTGCCCGGCCAAATGAGGCAGGATAAAATCCACTTAGCTACACCGCAAAGGGGGAACTACCATGGACAAGGGCAAGATCTTTCGCGACCTGCATGCCTCGACCTTCGTCATGCCCAATCCCTGGGATATCGGCACGACGAAGCTGCTGGCTTCTTTCGGCTTCACCGCGCTGGCGACGACCAGCGCCGGCTTTGCCTTTTCGCGCGGCCTGCCGGATGGCACCGTGACCTTCGACCAGATGATCCACCATTGCCGCGAGGTGACGGCGGCGACCAGCCTGCCGGTCTCGGCCGATCTCGAGAAGGGCAAGGGCGACAGCCCGACCAGTGCCTCGGAAACCGTCTTCGCGGCGGAAGCGGCCGGCCTTGCCGGCTGCTCGATCGAGGACCACACCGGTGACCCGGACAAGCCGATCTATGATTTCTCGCACGCCGTCGAGCGCGTCGCGGCGGCCGTGGAGGCGGCTCGCGCGCTGAAGCGCGATTTCGTCTTCACCGCGCGCGCCGAGAATTTCCTGTGGGGCAAGTCCGATCTCGACGACACCATCAAGCGGCTGCAGGCTTTCGAGAAAGCCGGCGCCGATGTGCTCTATGCGCCGGGCATCGGCGACGTCGAGATGGTGCGTGCGATCTGCTCGGCGGTCGGCAAGCCGATCAACATCATGGCGAGGCCCGGCTTTACCATCGCCGATCTCGCCATGGCCGGCGTCAAGCGCATCTCGCTCGGGCCGTGGCTGACCAATTTCGCCTATGGCATGCTGGAGACGGCGGCGCGCGAAATCCAGCAGGACGGCACATTCGGCTTCACCCGCGCCGCTATGCCGTTCGGCAAATTGCAGGCGCTGTTCGGCAAACCTTCAGCTTAGATGAGGCCCATCGCATGACGCTGACCGTCGTCGATATGCATACCGGCGGCGAGCCGCTCCGGATCGTCACCGGCGGCTATCCGGACATCCCGAGAGGCACGATCCTGGAAAAGCGCGCCTATGTGCGCGACCATCTCGATCATCTCAGGAAAATCCTGATGTTCGAGCCGCGCGGCCATTACGACATGTATGGTGCCTTGCTGGTCGAACCGGACCTGCCCGGCGCCGACCTGGCCGTGCTGTTCATGCACAATGAGGGCTATTCGACCATGTGCGGCCACGCCATCGTCGCGCTCGGCCGCTACGCCGTCGATGAAGGGCTGGTGACGAAACGCGAGCCGGTGACGATCGTCAATATCGAGGCGCCATGCGGGCTGGTCGTCGCCTCGGTCGAGGTCAGGGACGGCAAGGCCGGCGCGGTGTCGTTCGAAAGCGTGCCGGCGTTCCTGTTCGCCGGCGGGCAGACGACAGAGCTTGCGGGCCATGGCACGATCGGCTTCGACGTCGCCTATGGCGGCGCTTTCTACGCGCTTGCCGATTGTCATCAATTCGGGCTCGAATTCGGCCGCGACCGGGTACGCGATTTCGTTGATGCGGCAACGGCGCTGACGAACCGGCTCAAGGCCGAATTCCCACTGTCGCATCCCGGCCACGCCGACCTCGCCTTCCTCTACGGCACCATCCTGACCGACGGAAAGGATGCCTTTTCCAGCGAGGTGACGAAAAACATCTGCGTCTTTGCCGAGGCCGAGGTCGATCGTTCGCCGACCGGTTCCGGCGTCACCGCAAGGCTGGCGGTTATGCATGCCAAGGGCGAAATCGCGATCGGGCAGACGCGGACATTCGAAAGCATTGCCGGCTCGCGTTTTTCCGGCGCCGTGGTGCGGACGGCGACGGCTGGCCCGCACGATGCGATCATCGCCCGCGTCGGCGGCCGCGCCTATTATTCCGGGCGGGCCGAATTCATCGTCGAGGCCGATGACGAACTCGGACGCGGATTTCTCCTGCGTTAAGTGCGCCTATATCCGGATCGAGCCACTTCCCGCACCGAAATCGCCTTGTGCAGATGCACCATCATGGCGGCAGCGAACAGCGGCGTCACCAGGTTGAGCAACGGCACGGCGAGGAAGGCAGCGATGACCAGTCCGGCGAGAAACACCGTGCCGGCATAGTGCCTGCGCAGGGCCCTGGCCTCTTCTTCCCCGCGAAAGCGCATGGCGGCGAATTCGAAGAACTCGCGTCCGAGCAGATAGCCGTTGACGATGAAGAAAGCGGCGATGTTGACGCCCGGCACCAGCAGAAGCAGCAGGGCGACAATGTTGCCGAGAATGACGATACCGAGGAATCGCATCGACAGCACCAGCGAGCGCAGCGCCGGCATAGCGCGGCCGGGCGGATCGCTGGGATAGTCGTTGCGCTCGACCACTTCGGCGATATCGTCAAGAAACAGGCCGGCGACAACAGCCGTCACCGGCGCGATGAGCAACGCCATGCCGAAGGCGAGCGCAATGGCGGCTATGATGCCGCCCAGCCAGCCGGCCCAGGACGGCATGCCGGGCAACAGCGTGTGGAGCCACGGCAGGGCCAGCCACTCGACAAGGCTGGTCAGGCCGAACCACAAGGCCACCAGCGCCAGCACGGTCAAGCCCAGCGTCTTGACGAACACGGCACGAAACGGAGGCGAGAGCAGCTCAAGGGCCGCGGTGCGGGCTGCGTCGAAAATCACCGTGCTTCAACCCCGGGTCAACGGACACCGCCGAAAAGGCGGACGCTTCCGAGATAGGCAGCTTAGGTCGCGCGCACAAGCGGGCTGGTTCTTTGCTTTGACGCAATTCCCAAGGGAAAGCGCTATGCGCTTTTCCCGGGAAAACCGCTTCACACTTTTCCTGGAATTGCTCTACCGCGCAAACGCCGGCTTTCGAACCGGTATGGTCATGGCAGCGACGCCGGCAACGACAAAACCCATGCCTAGCCATGCCGTCGAACCAAGGCTTTCGCCAAGGAAGACGGCGCCGATACCGACGCCGATCGGCACGCGCAGGTAGGCTTGCGAGGTGGTGCCGACCGAGCCCAGCGTGTGGATCAGGCGGAAATAGATGACGAAGGCCAGCGCCGTCGAAAACACCGACAGGCCGAGCAAGGCCAGGATCGACGCGGTCGACGGCGACAGTTGCCACGGCTGGTCGAACACAAGGCTGAGCGGCACGAGAATGACTGCGCCGCAGAGCATCGAACCGGCGGCCGGCAGCATCGGGTCGAGGCCCTTGAAGCCACGGCCGAAAATCGCCGCGCCGGCATAGCAGATCGTCGCCGCGACGATTGCCAACTGTGCCCACAGCTCACGACCGAGACCACCCAGCGCCTCGGTGCCGATGATGAGGCAGATACCGGCAATGCCGGCGCCGATGCCAATCAGCTTGCGCAAGGTGACGGGCTCGTGGCGGGTGATGAGCGCGGTCAAAAGGAAGGTGAAGATCGGTGAGGTCGCGTTCAGGATGGTGGCGAGGCCGGCGTCGACCGAGCGTTCCGCCGCGGCGATCAGGGTGAACGGTATGACGCTGTTGAGGCAGGCCTGGAACGCAAAGCGGCGCCAGCTTGCCGCATCGCCCGGCATGGCGAGCCCGCGCCAGCGGATGATGGCGAACAGGATGCCACCCGCGATCAGGGTGCGGGCGGCAATCAAGGTGACCGGCGGGATCGTCTCGACCCCGATCTTGATGAATGTGTAGGAGGCGCCCCAGAGCACCGCCAGCACGGCGAGCAGTGCCAGATCGGTGGTCATGTCGTTCCCTGTCGGCGCGTTCTTTGTCGGCATGGGCTGGCTCGCCTTAAAACGTGATCGTCTGAGCCAGGCTTTTAAGTGGTGTCGCGATGAAATGCTTCGGCCACGGTCGAATTGTCATAGCGCCTCGTTGCGGATGCGCTTTTGGCCTGTTCTGGCCTGATCCACCAAAGTTGTGGGTCGCGCTCTAGGCAAACCGGTTTCAAATCGCTAGACCCGCGCCCGGCCGACGTGGCAAGAAGCCGGCTCGGGTTTTTGGCGGAGACATTGATGCCGGATTATGACGTGCTTTGCATCGGCAATGCCATTGTCGACATCATTGCCCAGTGCGACGAGGAGTTCCTCGAGACCAACGGCATCATCAAGGGCGCGATGAATCTCATCGACACAAGGCGCGCCGAATTGCTCTACAGCCGAATGGGCCCGGCGATCGAAGCGTCCGGCGGCAGTGCCGGCAACACGGCGGCTGGCGTCGCCAGCTTCGGCGGTCGCGCCGCCTTCTTCGGCAAGGTCTCCAGCGATGCGCTGGGCGAAATCTACGCCCACGACATCCATGCGCAGGGCGTCGCCTTCGACACCAGGCCGCTCAAGGGCGAGCCGCCGACGGCGCGCTCGATGATCTTCGTCACCCCCGACGGCGAACGCTCGATGAACACCTATCTCGGCGCCTGCGTCGAGCTTGGCCCCGAGGATGTCGAGGCCGACAAGGCGTCTGGCGCCAAGGTCACCTATTTCGAAGGCTATCTGTGGGATCCACCTCGCGCCAAGGAAGCAATCCGGCAGACAGCCAAGCTGGCGCACGCGGCAGGCCGCGAAGTGTCAATGACACTGTCGGATTCATTCTGCGTCGACCGCTACCGCGACGAGTTCCTCGACCTGATGCGCTCTGGCACGGTCGACATCGTCTTTGCCAACAGCCACGAGATCAAGTCGCTCTACCAGACATCGTCGTTCGACGAGGCGCTGGCACAGATCCGCAAGGATTGCCGGATCGCCGCCGTGACGCGTTCGGAAAAGGGCTCGGTGATCGTGCGCGGCGACGAGACCGTGGTCATCAAGGCGACCGCGATCAAGGAACTGGTCGACACGACGGGCGCCGGCGATCTCTATGCCGCAGGCTTCCTGCATGGCTACACGCAAGGCCGCGACCTGCAGACCTGCGGCGACCTTGGCTCACTGGCGGCCGGACTGGTGATCCAGCAGATCGGCCCCAGGCCGCGGCAGAACTTGCGCCGCGAGGCTGAGCAGGCAGGGTTGCTGTAGCGACCGTCAAGCGGCCGATCTCCCCCCGTGTGGGGGAGATGGCCGGCAGGCCAGAGGGGGGCGCTGTCCCACCAGCATCTCCAAGGCTTAACACTGCCGCCAACCCAAAATGGACGGCATGAATTTCATGGCGCGCCGTCGACCGAAGAGCGTGGACGCAAACATCGCTCCGTAGCGATCCTTCGCGCCCCCCTCTGCCCTGCCGGGCATCTCCCCCACGAGGGGGGAGATCGGCAGCTTGGCCGTCCGTGCCCTCACCGTCGCGTAGCTGTCACATATCGCACCTACAGCAATCGAGGCGCCCTGCGACTGACATTTCGGGGCGCTCGCAGTCAGTTGGGGGTGTCAAGAAATGCAAGACAGCAAGCTGTCGGGCCGCTGCATCTGTTGCCGCCGCGATTTCCGCTTTCCGCTCTAGAAGTTCAACAATCCGCCGCTGGGAGGAGCGAGCGGCCCGGAAGACAGATGCATGAACAGATCTGAGATCCAGGACCTCAAGCAGGACGATTTCGCAGAGATGGTCGCGGAGGACGTCGAACGCGCGCTTGCCCACTATGACGAGGCCATCAACAATCCCACCATGGTCTCGGTCGGCAAGATCGCCGGCAGCATAGCGTCCGCCGTGACCTTGCTGTCGCCGAAGCACCAGCGCGCCATCGACACCATTCATGCCGACCTGCCCGGCCTGGCCTCGAAATTCGTGCGCGCGCTGGCAGCGGAAGCCGCGCGCCGCAGCGAAGCCGGTATCACTGGCGCCACAAATCCGCCGATCACCTTGTTGGCCGATGTCGAGCCCCCTTCGCGCCCAAAGTCCGACGACCTCGAATCGATGCTGATCGAGGACTGGGCCGGCCGCGTCGCCGGATCGACCTATCTGGAAGAAAACCTGCGCATCGCCCGCTCGACCCTGCATCGTTGGCAAAGGCGGGGCGAGGTCATCGCCTTGCGCAAGGGCGGCCGCAAGCATGTCTTCCCGCTGGCGCAGTTCGTCGACGGCAGGCCGGTCGCGGGCATCCCTGGGGTGCTGTCCCAGATCAGCAATCCAAGGCTGGCCTGGCTGTGGCTGACGCGCCCCTCGGCCGACCTCGAAGGCCAAATCCCAATCGACCTGCTTCGCCAGGATCAGGTCGAGGAGGTCGTCGAGGCCGCACGCGTCTTCGCACCGGCTTGATAGCTTTGCTACACCCAGGTCGCGCCCAGAGCATTTCACCGTTTCGCGGAAACGGCGAGCCTCCCTAACTCCTTGTTTTGACGCAATTCCGGACGAAAAACCGCGTCACACTTTTCCTGGAATTGTTCTAAGCAGTCTTGCGAATCGGCTGGCGAGATCCGGACTGTTCTTGCGAAGTCAGTTCCCTGGCAGTGACCAATCGGTTGCGGCCATTTCTTTTGCCGATATACATCAGCCGGTCGGCGAGCGCGACCAAGGCATCCGAATCGGCGGCGTCCACAGGATACATGGCGATACCGACGGTGCAGCCGATCTGGATGGCGCTATCCGGCGCCGGGATTTTGATCTGCAGCCTTTCCAGGATGCGTTCGGCGACCCGCACCGCCTTTTGTCGCGCGAGGTCCGGCTCTCCCGAAAACAGGAAGGCGAACTCATCGCCACCGAGCCGCGCCACGAAATCGTCACTGCGCAAGATGGAGCGAAGGTTCTTCGACACGCGCTGCAGCAGTGCGTCGCCGGCCTCGTGGCCGAGCGTGTCGTTGACTTGCTTGAACCGGTCGAGGTCGATGAACAGAAGTCCGGCCGCCTCGCCGGTGGCGCCGCAGCGGGCGACCACCGATTTGAGTTCGTTGTGGAAGGCACGCCGGTTGGGCAGGTCCGTCAACAGATCGTGGTTGGCCGAATGGTCGCTCTGCAGCTTCGCCAGCTCGATCTCGCGCTTTTGCGCGGACAGTTCCTCGTTGGCGGTCTTCAGATCCAGCAGCAGCTGCGAATTGAGGTCCTCGACAACCTTGCGGTCGCTGATGTCGACGACGAAGCCCTCCAGGAATTCGAGTTCGCCGGTATCGTCCCAGACACCGCCGCCGATCTCGCGGACCCAGAGCGGTTCGCCGACCTGCGGCACGATGCGGTAGTCGACGTTCCAGTTGCAGCGCGCCTCGAGCGCGGCGTCGACGGCGGCATAGACGGCGGCGAGATCATCCGGATGGATGGCCGAAACATAGTCGCGCACTGCGTTGTGAATGAAATCGCTCGGCCGATAACCGCTGACGGTGAGTATGCCGTCGCTGATATAGAGCATGGTGTAGGACGCATCGTTGCGGCAGCGGTAGAGATAGCCGTCCATCCGGCCGGTAATGCTGAGCAGCGCATCCAGGCGCTCGTCGTGATAGGCTCCCTGGCCGACCACGGATGCTGGAACTCCGTCAAGCTTCATGCCGCACCCCCATTTGGCGGTCTGAGCGCACCGTAGATGCCGTAACGGCAAGTCGGCAGGAGATTCCCTATATCAGCTGAATATTATCAATCTCTTATAGGTTGAGGCCCGGCGGCGTCTGGGCGCGACCTCGTTCGAAAGCCGGATCGTTGGCTGTTCGCCCGTTTTGGCGGACAGTTTTTCATGCCCCCGCCGTATAAGCCGCGATCGCCGCCATGTTGACGATATCGCTGTCCTTGGCGTTCAGAGACACGATCTGCACAGGCTTGTTCAGCCCGACCAGCAGCGGGCCGATCACCGTCGAGCCGCCGAGTTCCTGCAGCATCTTGGTCGAGATCGAGGCCGAGTGGAACGCCGGCATGATCAGCACATTGGCCGGGCCGGTAAGCCGGATGAACGGATATTGCGCCATGGCGCGGGCGTTGAGGGCGACGTCGGCGGCCATTTCGCCGTCATATTCGAAATCGACGCGGCGCTTGTCGAGGATGCGCACCGCTTCCTGGACGCGTTCGGAGCGCTCGCCCTGCGGATGGCCGAAGGTCGAGTAGGCGAGCATGGCGAGCCTTGGCTCGTAGCCCATGCGGCGTGCAAAGCCTGCGGCCTCCTCGGCGATGTCGGCGATCTGCTCGGCGTTCGGCATGTCGTGCACGGCGGTGTCGGCGACGAGGACCGTTTTACCCCGCGCGAGCACGATCGAGACGCCGATGACGCGGTGGCCGGGCTTGGCGTCGATGACGCGACGGATGTCGTCGAGCGCGGTCGAATAGTTGCGGGTGACGCCGGTGACGATGCCGTCGGCATCGCCAAGCGCTACCATGCAGGCGGCGAAGTGGTTGCGGTCGTTGTTGATCAGCCGCTGGCAGTCGCGGAACAGGAAGCCTTTGCGCTGCATGCGCTCGTAGAGATAGTCGGTGTAGATGCCGTTGCGGCGCGACAGCCGGGCGTTGATGATCTCGATGCCTTGCTTGTTGAGGTCGATGCCGGCATGCTTGGCGTTTTCCTTGATGACGTCGTCGCGACCAAGCAGGATGGCGGTGCCGAGCCGCTGGTTCACATAGGAGACCGCGGCGCGCATGACCTGCTCCTCCTCGCCCTCGGCAAAGACGATGCGCTTGGGCTGGCGGCGCACGCGGTCGTAAATGCGCTGCAAGGTCGAGGCGATCGGGTCGCGGCGCGCGGACAGTTCCTGCGCGTAGCGGTCGAGGTCGAGGATCGGCTTGCGGGCGACGCCCGAATCCATCGCCGCTTTGGCCACGGCAATCGGAATGGCCGAGATCAGGCGCGGGTCGAACGGCACCGGAATGATGTAGTTGGGTCCGAATTTCGGCCGATTGCCCTGATAGGCGGCTGCGACGTCGTCGGGCACGTCCTGGCGCGCAAGTGCTGCAAGCGCCTGGGCGGCGGCGATCTTCATGTCGTCATTGATGGTGGTGGCCCTGACATCCAGCGCACCGCGGAAGATGTAGGGGAAGCCAAGCACGTTGTTGACTTGGTTAGGATAGTCAGAACGCCCGGTTGCCATGATGGCGTCGGTGCGGATCTCGGCCACTTCCTCCGGCGTGATCTCCGGGTCGGGATTGGCCATGGCGAAAATGATCGGGTTCTTGGCCATGGACCGCAACATTGCGGTGGTCAGCGCACCCTTGGCAGAAAGGCCGAGGAAGACATCGGCGCCGTCGAGCGCCTCGGCGAGGCTGCGCGCTTCGGTCTTGACCGCATGCGCCGATTTCCACTGGTTCATGCCTTCGGTGCGGCCCTGGAAAACCACGCCCTTGGTGTCGCAAAGGATGATGTTTTCGGGGGCAAAGCCCATTGCCTTCATCAGCTCGATGCAGGCAATGCCGGCGGCACCGGCGCCATTGCAGACCATCTTCGTGGTCTTCATGTCGCGGCCGGTTATCTCCAGCGCGTTGATCAGGCCGGCGGACGAGATGATGGCGGTGCCGTGCTGGTCGTCGTGGAAGACCGGGATGTCCATCAATTCGCGCAGCCGCTGCTCGATGATGAAGCACTCCGGCGCCTTGATGTCCTCAAGATTGATGCCGCCGAAGGACGGGCCGAGGAAGCGTACGCAGTTGATGAACTCCTCGGCGTCCTCGGTATCGACCTCGAGATCGATGGAATCGACATCGGCGAAGCGCTTGAACAGCACTGCCTTGCCTTCCATCACCGGCTTGGAGGCCAACGCGCCGAGATTGCCGAGGCCGAGGATCGCGGTGCCGTTGGAGATGACGGCGACCATGTTGCCGCGCGTCGTGTAGTCGAAGGCGCGGCTGGGGTCCTCGGCGATGGCCAGAACCGGAACCGCGACACCAGGCGAATAGGCGAGACTCAGATCGCGTTGCGTTGCCATCGGCTTGGTGGCGACGACTTCCAGCTTGCCGGGGCGGCCCATGGCGTGGAATTCGAGCGCTTCCTGCGCGCTGACGGACGGACCGTTGTTCTCGGTTTTCCTGGCCATGATGTTCTTGATTTCCTCACCGGTGCAGCACCTCGTTGAGGCGGGTGCTTTGTTTCGATTCGAATTAAGACCACGCGCCGCCGCGTGTAAACCGCCAGCACTCGGGAATCGCGGTTGGTGTTAGCGATTGCGGGCATTCGGCCGCCTCGGTCGTCCCCTGTTTTTCGAAGGCCCGGCATTAAACCGCGCGATCACATCTGCTAGCGTGCAGCGCATGAACATGCACAGCCCGAACGAGCCAGACGCCCCCGAGGCGATGACACCGGTGCCGACCGCGCACGCCGGCGCCACGCCGATGATAGAGCAGTTCATCGAGATCAAGGCGGCGAACCCGGATTCGCTGCTGTTCTATCGCATGGGCGATTTCTACGAGCTGTTCTTCGACGATGCCGAGAAGGCGAGCCGGGCGCTGGGCATCGTGCTGACCAAGCGCGGCAAGTACCAGGGGCTCGACATTCCGATGTGCGGCGTGCCGGTGCATGCGGCCGACGACTATCTGCAGAAGCTGATCGGCCAGGGTTTTCGCGTTGCCGTCTGCGAGCAGATCGAGGATCCGGCCGAGGCGAAGAAACGCGGCGGCAAATCGGTGGTGCGCCGCGACGTGGTGCGGCTGGTGACACCGGGCACCATCACCGAGGACAAATTGCTGGCGCCCTCGGAATCGAGTTTCCTGATGGCGCTGGGACGGGTGAAGGGTGGCGCCGATCATAGCTTTGCCTTGGCCTGGATCGACATCTCGACTGGCGCCTTCCGCGTCACTGACACCACCGCCGACCGGCTGCTGGCCGACATCTTCCGTGTCGATCCGCGCGAGCTGATCGTCGCCGAGCCGGTGTTCCATGATCCGGAGCTGAAGCCGGTGTTCGACGTGCTCGGCCGCGTCGCCAGCCCGCAGCCGCCGTCGCTGTTCGATTCGGCGTCGGCCACGGGGCGCATCGCCCGTTTCTTCGACGTGGCGACACCGGACAGCTTTGGCGCCTTCTCGCGCGCCGAGCTGTCGGCGATCTCAGGCGCCATCGCTTATGTCGAAAAGACGCAAAAGGCCGAGCGGCCACCGCTGTCGCGGCCCGAGCGCGAGGAGCAGGGTTCGACCCTGTTCATCGATCCGGCGACGCGCGGCAACCTCGAACTGCTGCGCACGCTGTCGGGCAGCCGCGAAGGCTCGCTGTTCAAGGCGATCGACCGGACGGTGACGGGCGGCGGTGCAAGGCTGCTCGCCGACAGGCTGATGGCGCCTCTGACCGACCCTGCCGCGATCGACGCCAGACTGGATTCGGTGTCGTTCTTCCGTTCCGAGACGCGGCTCTGCCAGGCGGTACGGTCGAGCCTGAAGAGCGTCGCTGACATGCCGCGCGCGCTGTCCAGACTGGCGCTCAACCGCGGCGGCCCGCGCGATCTCGGCGCGCTGCGCGCCGGTTTCGAGGCGGCGGGCGCGATCGCCGAAATCTTTGCCACGACCGCCCTGCCCCTGGAACTCGCGGCCGCACTCGCCGCCATCCATGCGCTGCCTCAGGCGCTGGCTCAGCATTTGACGCAGGCGCTTGGCGAGGAACTGCCGCTACTCAAGCGCGACGGCGGCTTCGTTCGCGGCGGCTATCACGCCGAACTCGACGAGATGCGGGCGCTGCGCGACGAATCGCGAAAGGTCATCGCCGGGCTGGAGCGCTCGCTGATCGACGAGACCGGCATCCGCTCGCTGAAGATCCGCCACAACAATGTGCTCGGCTACTACATCGAGGTGACCGCCAACCATCATGCGATCATGACCGGCAGCGACGGCGCCAAGGCGCGCTTCATCCACCGCCAGACCATGGCGAACGCCATGCGTTTCACGACGACCGAGCTTGCCGAACTCGAGACCAAGATCGCCAATGCCGCCGACCGGGCGCTCAGCATCGAGCTGGCCGCCTTCGAAACGCTGACGGCGGAAGCGGTCGGCGAGGCGGAAAAGATCCGCACTGGGGCCGATGCGCTGGCCGTGCTCGACGTATCGGCGGCGCTCGCGCTTTTGTCGGAAAGCGAAGCCTGGTGCCGGCCGGTGGTGGATTCCGGCCTTGCCTTCGAGATTGCTGACGGGCGGCATCCGGTGGTCGAGCAGGCGCTGCGCCGTTCGGGCGAAGGCCCATTCGTCGCCAATGATTGCGATTTGTCGCCGGAGGGTAGCTCCAAGAACGGCGCCATCTGGCTTTTGACCGGCCCGAACATGGGCGGCAAGTCGACTTTCCTGCGGCAGAACGCGCTGATCGCCATCCTCGCCCAGACCGGCTCGTTCGTGCCGGCGACGTCAGCCCATATCGGCGTCGTCGACCGGCTGTTTTCGCGCGTCGGCGCTTCCGACGATCTGGCGCGCGGCCGCTCGACCTTCATGGTCGAGATGGTCGAGACGGCGGCGATCCTCAACCAGGCCGGCGAGCGCGCACTGGTGATCCTCGACGAGATCGGCCGCGGCACCGCGACCTTCGACGGCCTGTCGATCGCCTGGGCGGCGGTCGAATACCTGCACGAGAAGAACCGCTGCCGGGCGATCTTCGCCACCCATTTCCATGAAATGACCTCGCTCGCCGGCAAGCTGGCGCGGCTCCACAACGTCACCATGCGGGTCAAGGAATGGGAAAACGACGTCGTCTTCCTGCACGAGGTCGGCAAGGGTGCCGCCGACCGCTCTTACGGCGTGCAGGTGGCGCGGCTGGCCGGCCTGCCGGAGGCGGTGGTCGACCGGGCTAAGGAAGTGCTGCATCAGCTCGAAGAAGGCGAAGTCTCCGGCAAGACCAACCGGCTGGTGGATGACCTGCCGCTGTTTTCGGTGGCGGTGAAGCGCGAAGCGCCAAAGCCGGCGAAAAACGATGCGCTCGGCGACGCGCTCGGCGCGATCAATCCCGACGAGATGACGCCGCGCGAGGCGCTGGAAGCGCTCTACCGGCTAAAAGGGTTGGCGGGGACGTAGTCAGATCATCTCCAACCCGCGCTTGCGCGCTGGCGGCGGGAAGGCGCGGTCGAGATCGGCGAGATCCTCGCCGGTAAGCTTGATGTCGAGCGCGGCGACATTCTGGCGGACGTGCTCCTGGCTGCTTGCCTTCGGGATGGCGATGACGCCCTCCTGGTGCATCACCCAGGCCAGGGCGATCTGTGCCGCCGTGGCGTTGTGGCGGGCGGCAATGGCTTCCAGCCTGGCATTGCGCGCCAGCGCGCCCTGCTCGACCGGCGAATAGGCCATTAGCGGAATGCCGCGCTGCCGGCTCCACGGCGCCAGGTCGAATTCGAGGCCGCGCCGGACCAGATTGTAGAGCACCTGGTTGGTCTGGACATTGCCGCCATCCGACAAGCCGATCAGCTCTTCCATCTCGTCGGTGTCGAAATTGCTGACGCCCCAGTGGCGGATCTTGCCAGCCTTTTTCAGGGCCTCGAAGGCCGCGACCGTTTCCGCCAGCGGCACGCTGCCCGGCCAATGCAGCAGATAGAGATCGATGCGGTCGGTGCGCAGGCGTTTCAGGCTGTTTTCGCAGGCGCGCTGCACGCCCGCGCGCGAAGCGTTCGATGGCAGAACTTTCGAAACCAGGAAGGTCTCGTCGCGGCGCCCGGCAATAGCCTCGGCCACCACCTCCTCGGCGCCACCGCTGGCATACATTTCGGCGGTGTCGATCAGCGTGATGCCGAGGTCGAGGCCGAGCTTGAGGGCATTCACCTCATCGGCACGGCGACTGATATCCTCGCCCATCTTCCATGTGCCCTGGCCAAGCACCTGAACGGCTTCGCCTGAGGGCAGTTTGGTGGTTCTGATGGTCGGCGGCATGGCGGGCTCCATTTGGGCCGATCGCATCACAGGCTGGACGAGAAATCCAGAGGCGTTCTCGCCGCGCTGGCGATGGCTGAAGACTTACTTCACCGGATGGGCGGCGAGCCAGGCCTGCATCTGCTTGATCTCGGCTTCCTGCGCGGCGATGACGCCTTCGGCCAGCTTGCGGATTTCCGGATCCTTGCCGTTGGCAAGCTCGACCTTGGCCATGTCGATGGCACCCTGATGGTGCGGGATCATGCCCTTGACGAAATCGACATCGGCATTGCCGGTATATTCAGATGCCATCATGTCGGCATGCATCTTGTCCATCGCTGCCTTGTAGCCCTCGGTCGAGGGGCTGGTCGCGTCCGTCGCCATGGCGCCCATGTCGTGTTTCATCTCCTCACTTTGCGCCGGAACACTTTCGAGGAAGACGGCAACCAGCATTCCGGCCGCCATCAGCAGCAGCACGAGTTTTTTGGCCAAGGTCATTCATGGTCTCCTGTTGAGTGGGTTTCGTATTTGGGGGCTTGGATCAGAGTTTCAATGTTCTCAGCCGCAATGCGTTGGCGATCACCGACACCGAAGACAGGCTCATCGCCGCCGCCGCCAGCATCGGCGACAGAAGCGTGCCGGTGAGCGGATAGAGCACGCCGGCGGCGACCGGCACGCCCAGCACATTGTAGAGGAAGGCAAAGAACAGATTCTGACGGATGTTGCGGATCGTCGCCTGCGCCAGCGTGCGGGCGCGCACGATACCGTTGAGGTCGCCCTTGACCAGAGTGATACCGGCGCTTTCGACGGCGACATCGGCGCCGGTGCCCATGGCGATGCCGACATCGGCGGCGGCAAGGGCCGGTGCGTCATTGACGCCGTCGCCGGCCATGGCAACGCCGGCGCCTTTTGCGCGCAGTTCCTCGACAAGGGCTGCCTTCTGTTCCGGCAGCAGGCCGGCGCGGACCTCGTCGATGCCGAGGCTTCTGGCGATCGCGTTGGCCGTGCGTTCATTGTCGCCGGTTGCCATGATGATCCGCAAGCCGCTTTCATGCAGCGCCTTGATCGCCTCGGCCGTCGTTGCCTTGATAGGGTCGGCGACGGCGACGATGCCGGCCAGTTTTTTGTCGACAGCGACGAACATCGCCGTCTTGCCTTCGAGTTGCAACGCCTCGGCCTTGGCCGAGATGGATGCGATGTCGACGCCAAGGTCGGCCATCATCGCGGTATTGCCGAGCGCGACCGTCTTTCCCGAGACCGAACCGGACACGCCCTTGCCGGTGACCGCCTCGAAGGCGCTGGCCTCGGCAACTGTCACGCCGCGCGTAGCGGCGCCGTCGACGATGGCTTCAGCCAGCGGATGCTCCGACCCCTTCTCCAGACCGGCGGCAAGCGCCAGCAATTCGTCTTCGGAGAAGCCGTTTGCCGCAACGACATCGGTCAGTTTCGGCCGGCCTTCGGTCAGCGTCCCCGTCTTGTCGACGATCAGCGTGTCGACGGAAGCGAAGCGTTCGAGTGCTGCGGCCTCCTTGATCAGCACACCGGCGTGCGCTCCGCGCCCGGTGGCGGTCATAATCGACATCGGCGTGGCGAGGCCGAGCGCACAGGGGCAAGCGATAATCAGCACCGACACTGCCGAGACGATGGCAAAGATCAGGCTGGGCTCGGGTCCAAACACGGCCCAGGCGATGAAGGCGACAATCGCGACAAGGACGACGGCCGGGACAAAGTAGAAAGAAACGCGATCGGCCAGCCCTTGAATTGGGGCGCGTGAGCGCTGCGCCTTGGCGACGAGCTCGACGATGCGCGCCAGCGTCATCTCGGCGCCGACCTTCTCAGCGCGCATGATCAGCGCACCATTCTTGTTGAGCGTGCCGCCGGTCAGCGCATCGCCCTCGACCTTCTCGACCGGCAACGGCTCGCCCGTGATCATCGATTCGTCGATCGAGGACCGCCCTTCCAGCACCGTGCCATCGACCGGCACGGCGTCACCGGGGCGTATGCGCAGGCGATCGCCGGCCTTGACGGCGTCGAGGGGCACGTCGTTTTCGGAACCATCGGCGGCGATCAGCCGCGCTGTCTTCGGCGCCAGATCGAGCAAGGCGCGGATTGCCGAGCCGGTCTTTTCACGGGCGCGTAGCTCCAGCACCTGGCCAAGGAAGACCAGCGCAACGATGACGGCAGCAGCCTCGAAATAGACCGGCACCGCACCGCCATGGCCGCGGAACTGATGCGGAAAGATATCCGGAAACAGTGTGGCGACGACGCTGTAGAGATAGGCAGCACCAACGCCGAGCGAGATCAGCGTCCACATGTTGGGGCTGCGGTTGACCAGCGAGTCCCAGCCGCGGTGGAAGAAGGGAAAGGCGGCCCAAAGCACCACCGGACTTGCCAGGACCAGTTCGATCCAGACCTTTGTCCGGTCCTCGACCAGGCCTTCAAACATCAAGCCGATCATGGGCGCCATTGCGATGATCAGAAGGGGGACCGAAAGGACAGCGCTCACCCAGAACCGCCTGGTGAAATCGACCAGCTCGGGATTTGGCCCTTCATCGCCCGTCGGCACGCCCATCGGCTCCAGCGCCATGCCACAGATCGGGCAGGATCCTGGCTTGTCGCGGATGATTTCGGGATGCATCGGGCAGGTGTATTGCGTGCCTTTGGGCATCGGCTGCGGTGCCGGCCTGTCGCCGAGATATTTTTGCGGCTCCGCCTCGAATTTCGCCTGGCAGGCGGCCGAGCAGAAGTAAAAGCCCTGGCCTTCGTGGCGGGCAAAGTGCCTGGCTGTCGCGCGGTCGACGCTCATACCGCAGACCGGATCGGTGGCCGTCAGGAATTTTTCCGGCTCGGCGACGAATTTCGTGCGGCAGCCCTGGCTGCAGAAATGATAGGGATGGCCATCATGCTCGGTCGTCGGCTTGCCGGCGACCGGATCGACAGTCATGCCGCAGACCGGGTCGCGGACGACGCTCTTCGTGGTGGGCACGGCGCCTTTTGTCGAGCAGCAGCTACCATGCGCGTGATGATCGTGATCGGAATGCGTCATTCGAAAATGCCTTGATTTATCGGTGTGTGACGTAGAGATAGGGCTTCCAGTAACTGGAAGGTCAAGGGCTGTTTCGACTTTTCTTCTCCGGTCCACAACGCGTCCATTCTCCCCAGAAAAAGTCTCACGCGGCAACACCACGCCTGCTAGAGAGCGAGCGTCCCGGGGGGTGAGATTTTCTTTGGCAATGAAGCGTCTGGTCATCAATCTCGATCGGTCTCCCGATCGCCTTGCCCGCGTGACGGCGGAGTTTGCCCGCATCGGCGTCCCATTCGAACGCGTTCAGGCCATCGACGCACGGGATCGGCCGGACCTGGACCAGCTGCCGCAAAATGTCGGATATCGGAACAGGCTGCCATTGACTGACGGCGAGATCGCCTGCCTGCTCAGTCACCGGGCCTGCTGGACAGCCATCGCGCAAGGCGACGCTCGCTATGGGGCAATCTTCGAGGACGACATCGTCTTTGCCGCGAAAGCCGGCGCATTGCTTCGCGACAGCGACTGGATTCCAGCCGATGCCGAAGTCGTCAAGCTCGAAAGCTATTTTTGCAAGACCGTGATCCGACGCAAGCGCATTGACATCGGTCACGGCTTTTCCACATCCAAACTCGACGCTGGACATATAGGAACCGCCGGCTACATCATCTCCAGGCAAACCGCGCTCGACCTGATCAAGGCCACCGAGGAGATCGGCATCGCTGTCGACGACCTTGTCTTCAACCCCGAGTTTTCGGTTTTGCGAGGCGAGACAATCTATCAGCTTGTTCCTGCGCTCTGCGCGCAAGATCAGTTCCTTGGCGACAGAGCGCTCCAATTGCCAAGCCTGCTCAGGGAAAAGCGGGATATCCAGTGCGCCGCCGGGACCGGGAAACGCAGAAAGACAGCCATAGCGAAGCTCAAAGCCGAGGCTCGGCGGATAGGCAAGCGCATTGTCGATTTCTGTCGACTGAAGCAGAGAATGGTTATTCCATTTACTTATCCGAGCCAAAGCTCAGCCGGGTCTTGAACCGGCTTTCAACGCCCCATACCCAGCGCCACGAAAACGCGCTATAGACGCCGCCGAAACGGCAAGGCCGACTGGATATATGGCAAGAATCTCCCTGAAGCTCGACGAATTGATCGACGGCGAAGCCTTGCGCCGCGAGATGACCGCGCTGACCGCGGCCACGGCGGACGATGGCTCAGGGCAGGCCGCGCGCAATGGCGTGCTCCAACTGCTCAAGGGACGACTGGCGGAAGGGCGCGCCATTGCCGAACGAATGCTGATGGACGATGGCGGCGGCAGCGCCTGCGCGGCGCGGCTGTCGCATCTCATGGACGAGATCATCCGGGCGCTTTACGATTTCGCCGTCACCCATGTCTACCGGGTCAAGAACCCGTCCTCGGCGGAGCGCATGGCCGTCGTCGCTGTCGGCGGCTACGGCCGTGGAACGCTGGCGCCCGGATCCGACATCGACCTTCTGTTCCTGCTGCCCTACAAGCAGACGCCGTGGGGCGAACAGACAGTCGAATACATGCTCTACATGCTGTGGGACCTGGGGCTGAAGGTCGGCCACGCCACCCGTAACATCGACGAATGCCTGCGCCTGTCGCGCACCGATGTCACCATTCGCACCTCGATCCTCGAAGCACGTTTCCTGTGGGGCGAGGAAAAGCTCTATGATGAACTGATGCTGCGGTTCGACCATGAGGTGGTGCGCACGACCGGCCCCGAATATGTCCAGGCCAAGCTTGCCGAACGCGATGACCGCCATGCCAAGGCCGGCGAAAGCCGCTATCTGGTCGAGCCCAACGTCAAGGACGGCAAGGGTGGCCTGCGCGACCTGCAGACGCTGTTCTGGATCGGCAAATATTTCTATCGGGTGCGCACCGGCGAGGAACTGGTCGACAAGGGCGTCTTCACCGAGGGCGAATACCGCGAGTTCCAGAAGGCGGAGGATTTCCTGTGGGCGGTACGCTGCCACATGCATTTCCTCACCGGCAAGGCCGAAGAGCGGTTGCATTTCGACATCCAGCGCGAGATCGCCGAACGTCTCGGCTACACCACACACCCCGGCCTGTCGGCGGTCGAGCGCTTCATGAAGCACTACTTCCTCGTTGCCAAGGACGTCGGCGACCTGACCCGCATCTTCTGCGCGGCGCTCGAGGAGGAGCAGGCCAAGCACGTTCCTGGCTTCAACCGCATCTTCCTGACTTTCTCCAGGCGCAAACGCAAGCTGGCCGGCACCTCCGATTTCATTGTCGACAACCACCGCATCAACATCGCCGACGACCAGGTGTTCGAGCGCGATCCGGTCAATCTGCTCAGGCTGTTCTGGTTCGCCGACAAGCACGGTCTGGAATTCCACCCTGACGCGCTGAAGCTGCTGACCCGTTCGCTCGGCCTAGTCAACAAGTCGCTGCGGCGCGACGAGGAGGCCAACCGGCTGTTCCTCGACATATTGACCTCGGATCGCAATGCCGAACTCAATCTGCGTCGCATGAACGAAGCCGGACTGCTCGGCAGGCTGATCCCGGATTTCGGCAAGATCGTCGCCATGATGCAGTTCTCGATGTACCACCACTACACGGTGGACGAGCATCTGATCCGCTGCATCGGCGTGCTGGCCGAGATCGAGCGCGGCGACGGCGAAAAGGTCCACCCCCTCTCGCACACGCTGATGCCGGGCCTGAAGAAGAGCCGCGAGGCGCTCTATGTCGCCGTATTGCTGCACGACATTGCCAAGGGCAGGCCGGAGGACCATTCCGAGGCGGGGGCCAGGATCGCCCGTCGCATCTGCCCGCATATGGGGCTGTCGCCTGCCGATACCGAAACCGTGGCCTGGCTGGTCGAGAACCACCTCGTGATGTCGATGACGGCGCAGACCCGCGACCTCAACGACCGCAAGACCATCGAGGATTTTGCCGCGATCGTGCAGTCGGTCGAGCGGCTGAAGCTGCTTTTGATCCTCACCGTCTGCGACATCAGGGGCGTCGGACCCGGTGTCTGGAACGGCTGGAAGGGCCAGCTTCTGCGCACGCTCTACTACGAGACCGAATTGCTGTTGACCGGCGGGTTTTCGGAAGTGTCGCGCGCGCAGCGCACGGCGGCGGCGCGCGAGCGCCTGGCCGAGGCGCTTGCCGACTGGCCGGACAAGGCCCGCAAGCGCTATGTCGGCCAACACTACGAGAATTACCTTTTGACCGTCGATCTCGCAGACCAGTTGCGCCATGCCGAGTTCATCCGCGAAGCCGACGTGTCAGGCAACAAGCTTGCCACCATGGTCAAGACCCACCAGTTCGAGGCGGTGACCGAAATCACCGTGCTGGCGCAGGACCACCCCCGCCTGCTCTCGGTCATCGCCGGGGCTTGCGCCGGAGCCGGCGGCAACATTGTCGACGCGCAGATCTTCACGACGTCGGATGGCCGCGCGCTCGACACGATCCTGATCAGCAGAGAATTCGATCGCGACGAGGACGAGCGCCGGCGTGCCGAGCGTGTCGGCCGGCTGATCGAGGACGTGCTGTCGGGCAAGAGCTGGCTGCCGGAAATGATCGAGAAGCGCACCAAGCCGCGGCGCGGCTCCAAGGTGTTCAAGATCCCACCGCGTGCCGAAATCCGCAACACGCTGTCGAACCGTTTTTCGGTCATCGAGGTCGAGGGCCTCGACCGGCCGGGACTGCTGTCGGAGATCACCGGAACGCTTTCCGACCTGTCGCTCGACATCGCATCGGCCCACATCACCACCTTCGGCGAAAAGGTCATCGACACTTTCTATGTCACCGATCTCACTGGCCAGAAGATAGATAGCCCGGCCCGCATCGCCACCATCCGCAATCGGCTGATGGCAACGCTCGAAGGCATCGTGCCCGAACGCGGCGGCAAGCCCAGGGCGGCGGCCGAGTGACAACGACCATCACTTTGTCCCAATTGCGCAGGCAGTTCCCAAAAGCATGAGCCTCGTCAAGAAATTCGCAACGGTCGCTTCCGGCACGCTGATGAGCCGCGCGCTCGGTTTCGGCCGCGAGATGCTGATGGCTGCGGCACTCGGTACGGGACCGGTCGCCGATGCCTTCAACGCCGCTTTCCAGTTTCCCAACACCTTTCGCCGGCTGTTTGCCGAAGGCGCCTTCAACGCCGCCTTCGTGCCGCTGTTCGCCAAGGAGATCGAGACCCACGGAACCGAGGGCGCCAAGCGCTTTTCCGAAGAAGTGTTCGGCGTGCTGTTCACGGCGCTGCTGGCGCTGACGATCATCATGGAACTGTCGATGCCGCTGATCGTGCGCTATCTGGTGGCGCCGGGTTTTGCCGGCACGCCGGGGAAGTTCGACACCACGGTGACGCTGGCGACGATCATGTTCCCCTACCTGATCTGCATGTCGCTGGGCGCGATGATGGCGGGCATGCTGAATTCGCTGCGCCGCTATTTCGCCGCCGCGGTGGCACCGGTGTTCCTCAACATCATCCTGATCGGCGTGCTCGCCTATGCCTGGTACAAGGGCTCGGATGCCCTCACAGTCGGCTACGGGCTGTCCTGGGGCGTGCTTGCCGCCGGACTGGTGCAGTTGGCGATCGTCTGGGTGGCAGTGCGCCATGCCGGCATTTCGATCGGCTTCCGCCGTCCGAAAATGACGCCCGCTGTCAAGCGGCTGTTGATCCTGGCGCTGCCGGCGGCCATCACCGGCGGCATCACCCAGATCAACCAGCTGATCGGCACGGCAATCGCCTCGGCGCAGAACAGCGCGGTCTCCTCGCTCGCCTATGCCGACCGTATCTACCAGTTGCCGCTCGGCGTGGTCGGTGTTGCGGTCGCCATCGTGCTGTTGCCCGAGCTGTCGCGGGCGCTGAAGTCGGGCAATCTGATCGAGGCAGCCAATCTGCAGAACCGCTCGGTCGAGTTCACGCTGTTCCTGACGCTGCCGGCGGCGGCAGCGCTCTGGGTGATGTCGGAACCGATCGTGCGGCTGGTCTATGAGCGCGGGGCGTTTGCCGCCAACGGATCGACGCCGACGGTGGCGGCGATCCTGGCCATCTTCGGCCTCGGCCTGCCGGCCTTCGTGCTGATCAAGGCGTTCACCCCGGGCTATTTCGCCCGAGAGGACACGCGCACGCCAATGATCTTTGCCGCCATCTCGGTGGCGGTGAACGTCACAACGGCGCTGACGCTGTTTCCACGGATGGGCGCGCCCGGCATCGCGGTGGCCTCGGCCGTCGCCGGCTGGGTCAACGCGGTGATGCTGCTCGGCGTCTTGATCCGGCGCGGCCATTGGGGCCGCGACGTACCGCTGATGAAGCGCATTCCACGTCTGGTGCTGTCCGCCGTGGTGATGGGCGCTGCGCTCTATTTTGCCGAACACTGGTTCGCCATCAGGCTTGGGCCGGGCTCGCCGCTGGTGGTCAAGGCGGCGACGCTGCTGTCGCTGGTTGCCGGTGGGGCGCTGCTTTATTTCATCACCGCGTTTGCCACCGGCGGCGCCGATTTCGGCATGATCCGGCGCAATGTCGGACGGAAGAGATCGCCGCCTGTCAAGGAACAGTCTCCAGATCCGTGAGCCGGAATTTATTGCAATGTCCCACCCCTCATTGCGACGATAGCGGCTGCTTCGACAAACATTAGTCTTCTCCAGACAATTCGTCGTAGACGGAGGGTGGCAAGGTGTTGCGCGCCTGCCCCCTCAGTTCAATTCCGAGTTCGGCCCGAAGCCGTGCCGCGGTCTCCAGCGGCGTCTCGCGGCTGCGCCTGCGCTGCAGTGCCTCTTGCATACCGACCACGCTGGCGGGGCGCTTCTGACCTTCAGATCCGGTGGGCATTCAAGGCGTCTCCTCCAAGGTCGCTATGTAATGCACCCGGCTGCCGCTCGCGTACATGATGAAGTGCTTGTTGCCAAAGCGGTCGTTTTTGACAGTGAGCGACGTAGTGAACCGCGGAGCGTTTCGTGGTAATGGGGTCGTGGCGACGAGTGGCAGATGGCTCGCGGCTAGCCGCGATAGAAGCACGACTAATTGCCCTTCGGCCAGCGACTTCTCTGGGATGGAATCCTCCCATTGATCGGGCGCCCCGTGGCGTACAATCTTCCAAACTCGCGCCAAGTCTCCGGCCCCTGCTTTCCGCGAAGCATATAGGTGCTTTCGCATATTTCAAATTTCAAACCGAGACACTCCCGGTTTTCTTGTCCCTGTTCCTTATCGTCTGCTCCAAGGCCCAACCGCCTCTTGATCCTCTCACCGCTCTCGTCCATAAGCGCGCCGTCGCAAGACTTTCGCCGCGCGCGGTTTCCAGCCGCGTGATTGGCTCCGAAAAGTCTGCAACTTTTCGGAATCACGCTTATACGGCCCTCCACAAGCCATGAGGACAATCATGACCGCCTTCAAGCCACTCGTCTTTTCCGGTGTCCAGCCGACCGGCAATCTGCACCTCGGCAACTATCTCGGCGCCATCAAGAAATTCGTCGCCCTGCAGGACACCTCCGATTGCATCTATTGCGTCGTCGACCTGCATTCGCTGACAGCTCAACTCGTTTATGAAGACCTAGCCGACCAGACGCGGTCGATCACCGCTGCATTCCTGGCCTCGGGCATCGACCCGAAGAAGCACATCGTCTTCAACCAGTCGCGGGTCATGCAGCATGCGGAGCTTGCCTGGATCTTCAATTGCGTGGCGCGCATCGGCTGGATGAACCGTATGACGCAGTTCAAGGACAAGGCCGGCAAGGACCGCGAGAACGCGTCGCTCGGCCTGCTTGCCTATCCCTCGCTGATGGCTGCCGACATCCTGCTCTACCGTGCCACCCACGTGCCGGTGGGTGAGGACCAGAAGCAGCATCTGGAGCTCACCCGCGACATCGCGCAGAAATTCAACAACGACTTCTCCGACCGCATCGCGGCCCTTGGTGTCGGCGTCGAGATGCAGGTCGGCGAAGAGACCGTGAACGGCTATTTCCCGCTGACCGAGCCGGTCATCGGCGGGCCGGCGGCGCGCATCATGTCGCTGCGCGACGGCTCCAAGAAAATGTCCAAATCGGACCCGTCGGATCTGTCGCGCATCAACCTGACCGACGATGCCGACGACATCTCGAAGAAGATCCGCAAGGCCAAGACCGACCCGGAAGCGTTGCCGAGCGAGCTGGACGGCCTGGCCGGCCGGCCCGAGGCGGAGAACCTGGTCGGCATCTATGCGGGTCTCGCCGAGATGTCGAAGGCGGATGTACTCAAGGAATTCGCCGGCCAGCAGTTTTCCGTGTTCAAGCCGGCCTTGGCCGATCTTGCAGTGGAAAAACTGGCGCCGATCGCCAGCGAGATGCGCCGCATTTCGGATGACCGCGCCTATGTCGACGCGGTGCTCAAGGATGGCGGCGAGCGCGCCGGCGTGCTGGCCGAAGCGACGATGAAGACGGTGCGCGACATTATCGGCCTGCTGCAGGGCTGATCGCGACATCGGGTGCACTGGCACAAGGCCGGCGGCTTGCCGCCGGTCCCCCGCAGTGGCACATTGCGGCCGCAAGACACCGAGTAGATAGACATGGTTTCCAAACGCCTCAGCCGCGAAGCCGGCCATCGCAGGAAATTCCTGACGATCATCGACGACACGCCGGAATGCGAGCGCGCCGTCGCCTATGCCTCGAAACGGGCGCAGAGCACCAGCGGCACGCTGGTGCTGCTCTATGTCATCGTGCCGGACGATTTCCAGCATTGGCTGGGTGTCGAGAAGATCATGCGCGAGGAAGCCAACGCCACGGCGCGCGCCGCACTCGACAGCTATGCCAACAAGGTGCGCCAGAAGCTCGGCATCGAGCCCGAGATGGTGGTGCGCGAAGGCAAGCCGACGGAAGAGATCCATAAATTGATCGAGGAAGACCAGGACATTGCCATCCTGGTGCTGGCCGCCGGTGCGGGCAAGGAAGGTCCTGGGCCGCTTGTCGGCGCCGTGGCCGGCAAGGGGGCCGCCTTCCCGATCCCAGTGACTGTGGTGCCGCAGAACCTGTCGGACGAGGAAATAGACAGCCTGGCCTGAGATTCTGCTCTTCAGGTGATGCCGGTCCGATTTTGGGCGCGAAAAAACATTCCGCCAGCCAGCTGTTCCGGCGATGCGTTTCGCTTGAATGTCCAGCCAATTGAGCCTATTTAGAATTGTTCCAAACTAGATGCCCAAACGGGCACGGAGACGGCCATGTTCATCCAGACTGAATCGACGCCAAACCCGGCGACGCTGAAATTCCTGCCCGGCAAGGAAGTGCTTCTGGAAGGCACCGCCGATTTCCGCGATGCCGACAGCGCCGCCGTCGCCTCGCCTCTGGCCGGCCGGCTGTTCGAAATTCCTGGCGTCACCGGCGTTTTCTTCGGCTATGACTTCATCACCGTGACCAAGGATGGCCCCGACTGGCAGCATTTGAAGCCGGCGATCCTCGGCGCCATCATGGAGCATTTCATGTCCGGCGCGCCCGTCATGGCCAAGGCCGGCCCGGCCGCCGAGACCAGCCAGACCGGTGAGTTCTACGACAAGGCCGACGAGGAGTTGGTCATCACCATCAAGGAACTGCTCGATACACGGGTGCGCCCGGCGGTCGCCCAGGATGGCGGCGACATCACCTTCCGCGGCTTCGAGAACGGCACGGTGTTCCTGCACATGAAGGGCGCCTGCGCCGGCTGCCCGTCCTCGACGGCGACGCTGAAGCACGGCATCCAGAACCTTCTGCGCCATTTCGTGCCGGAAGTGCAGCAGGTCGAGCAGGTCTCGTAGAGACCTCCTTCTCGACGCATTAGAGGCAAACAACAAAAAACCGGGCCGAATTGCCCGGTTTTCTGCTTGGGACGTCCGTTGTTGCCTAGACGGTCCGCGTACGAAAACTACCTCTAGAGAACGATGACCTTGGCGCCGACCGAGGCGCGGTCATAGAGGTCGATAATGTCCTGATTCATTAGGCGGATGCAGCCAGACGACATAGCCTTGCCGATCGAATTCCACTCCGGGCTGCCATGCAGGCGATAGCCTGAATCACCGCCCTTGTTGAACAGGTACATGGCGCGCGCGCCGAGCGGGTTCTTCAGGCCCGGCTCCATGCCGCCGGCAAACTTTTCCAATTCCGGCTGGCGCTGGATCATCTGCCTCGGCGGCGTCCAGGTCGGCCATTCGCGCTTGAGCGCAATGTGGGCGGTGCCATGCCACTCGAAGCCCTCGCGGCCGACGCCGATGCCGTAGCGAATGGCCCTGCCGTCGCCCTCGACGAAGTAGAGGAACTTGTTCTGCGTATCGACGATGATCGTGCCCGGCTTTTCCGGGCTGTCGTAGTTCACTTCCTGCCGATGGTACTTCATCGGCACTTTCTCGATCGGGATGCGCGGCAGCTGATAACCGGCGTCGGTGACCGCGCCGTAGTCGTTGGAGAAGATCTGCGAGCCGATGGTGCTGCAACCGGCGATAGCAGTGGAGAGCGCCAGTGCGGCGATGATTGCAAACGACTTCATGCGCATCAGATGATCCGGTGCCCCGCCCAAATTCGGCGGCACGAGTCGGCCGCTCTCTCATCATCATTCATGCTGGCATTTGCTTTGCTTGCCAAGCGCGCGATGCCTATATGCCTGCCTTGACTTACCGGTAAGCGTATCACTATGGCATTTTGGCAACAGGACTCACAGGATTGTGAAGCAAATTCAAGGGGCCTGCTCCATGGGCTCCTGGAAATCGAGGAGAACCGTCATGAATGTCGGTGACGCCGCCCACCGCTCCGGCCTGCCGGCCAAGACTATCCGCTACTATGAAGAGATCGGCCTGATCGCCCCGGCGCGCGCCGCCAACGGCTACCGCGATTATTCCGGAGACGACATCCATCGGCTGGCCTTCCTGCGCCGCGCGCGCAATCTCGGCTTTTCCATCGACGATTGCCGCCAGTTGATGGCGCTTTACCAGGATCGCAGCCGCGCCAGCCACAACGTGCGCGAAATCGCCGCCGCCCATGTCACGACGATCGAGGAGAAAGTGCGCGAGCTGCAGTCGATGCGCTCGACCCTGCAGAAACTGATCCATGCCTGCCACGGCGACGAAAGGCCGGATTGTCCGATCCTTGATGACATGGCGGGAGCGGCGTTGCTCAGCGACAGGGGCACCTCTGCGCCTGCATAATGACCCTACGTCGACGAGGCCCGCGCCCGGTCGACTCCTGCCGGGAGGACGTCCACAATGGTCTCGATGACCGTCGAACTGCGCAATGTTGGTGACACGCAGGCGGCCATGGGCTGGGCCGGCGGTCACACGATCATCGTCGACCGGCCCGAAGGCAAGGCCGGCGGCATGGGCCTGGGCTTCAATGGCGGCCAGCTGCTCGCCCTGGCGATCGGCGGCTGCTTCTGCAACGACCTTCGCTACGTCGCCGAGGAAATGGGCGTAACGCTCAACAAAATCGCCGTGACCGTGACGCTGAACCTCGAAGGCAGGCCTTTGCTCGCGACCTCGTCAACCATGACGGTTTCCTGCACGACGCTGGACGGCTCCGACCCGGCGGAGATCATCACAAGGGCTGCGGCGATTTCCACGGTCAGCAACTCCCTGCGCCAGGGCGTGCCGGTGAGCATCGAAACGGACGCAACGGCGACCGGCTTGTCGAAGGAATGATCCCCGGGAACAGGCGATTTGGCCGCGTGGATTGTCAGAGATCGCTAAATAGGCCCACCGCCGGCACGGCAGAGCGATTGACCCAATTTTCTTCGGCATCTGGGCGCGTCAATCTGACGCGCTATGTCTTCCCTTGTTGCAATGATCAACGATGGAGATTGGCATGGATCGGCGATTGTTTCTGACTGGAATGCTTGGGCTGGCAGGGGCTGCGACCGTCGTCGCAATCGCGCGTCCTGCCACCGCCTTGGCCGGCATCCCGAATACGGGGCCCGGCATTCTCGATGAGCTCGACAAACCGTCCGACGACGTTCTCGACCCGGATGGTCCCGATGTCCAGGACGGCGTCGAGTTCGTGCGGCACCGCAGGTGGCACCGCCGCCGTCGTCGACGCGGGTGGAGGCGGGTTTGCCGTCGCTATTGGCGCCACGGTTCCTGGCGCCGCAGGTGTTTCCGCAGATCCTTCTGGATCCACTTCTGACGAGACCCTGCAACGCGAAGGTCCCGGAGTCCGCCGGCGCCTTCGCTATCGCTGCGGGCTTGAACCCAATCGGCAAAAAAGGCCCGCCGCCCCTCGGCAGCGGGCAGGTCCTGGAGTGCCGGGGGATCAACCCGGCATGGGATCAACGAGCGGGTCACCGGTTGGTTGCAGGGATCGGCCCGGTAGCCTTCCTTTGGGTGGACCGCCACCGGGCCTCACCGGAGCGGGGTGTATTGGGGGAGCCCCGGCTGCTTCGAAAATATCACCTTTCACTTATATTCGCTCTAGCTAATTAACAGGAGCGACGCAGCCCGGAGTGTAGCTGGGTGGGCCTCATCGGACAGGCGCGCGCGCTTGCAATCGACGAGACCCTGCGCCGCTCGCGGCGCGGCGCGATCACGGGAAAGTGAACGTGACGCCGTCGTAGCGTTCTGATCATTAGATGCCTCCCGCCACTGGAGGTTCATCGAATGTCTGCTTATGCCATTCTTGCCCTGGCTATTGTCGGTGAGGTCATCGCGACCAGCGCGATGAAGGCCTCGGAAGGCTTCACCAGGCTTGGCCCGTCGATGTTGGTGCTGCTCGGTTACGCTGCGGCGTTTTTCTTTCTGTCCCAGGTGCTGGACCGTATACCGGTCGGCGTTGCCTATGCAGTATGGGCGGGCGGCGGCATTGTTCTGGTCGCGCTGGTCGCTTGGATTGTCTACGGGCAACGGCCCGACGTGGCAGGTTTTGTCGGCATGGGCCTGATCTTGGCTGGAGTGCTGGTTTTAAACCTGCTGTCCAAAACGGGCGTTCATTGAGGTCCGACAACTACACGATCGCCTACATAAAGGCGGTTATGTATTTGACAGACCCAACGCCAAAATGGCCGGCACGGGTTGCCGGATGAATGATGATCCGCGCCGGCCACTGCGGCTTCTTTGAGGGGTTGCCGCCTGCCGGGAGCTAGAGCGCGCGAATTGACCGGCAATTGAGGCCCGGCCGCTTGGTTAAAAACGTACAGTGAATCCTTATTGAAGCCACCTCACAGCGTATTAAAACCCCAAGGTCACCGGCTACGGGTTAACGGCGCACCGGTGGTTGAGAGTAACGCTAAGCTCCCGCCCTTATGATGGGAGGTTGGCCATGTCCCAGTTCGATAGCTCGGTATCGGCTTTTGACTGCGATATTTTGCGCAGCGCATTCATAAAAATCGTCATCCAGAAGAACATTCCAGAGGACAAATGGCGGGCCGAGGCCGAGCTTTTGATCCGGGAGTATACGGATAGCGACGACATCGAGCCCGGCTTAGCGGAATGGATCGCGCGGAAGTAGCCCGATGAAAGAGTGGAAGCCCGACGATCCTGAAAGCGCGCACATAAAACAGGTTCAAACCGTGAACAGAATCTGGCATGGTGCCTGGCATGCCGATCATCTCCCCCATCCCCATCAATCCTCTCATCGACGGCCGCCAGTCCGAACGCGCCATGCTGGTGCGGCGCGGCGTACAGCGGCTGCTCATGGATATGGGCGCACATGTGTTGCCCGAACTGTCGCTGGCCACGGGCCGCCGCGCCGACCTCGTCGCGCTGACCCGGCAGGGCGATATCTGGATCATCGAGATCAAATCCTCGATCGAGGATTTCAGGGTCGACCGCAAATGGCCCGACTACCGGCTGCATTCCGACCGCTTCTTCTTCGCCACCCATCCCGGCGTGCCCTCGGAAATCTTTCCGCAGGAATGCGGCTTCATCCTTTCCGACGGCTATGGCGCCGAGATCCTGCGCGATGCGCCCGAGCACCGCATGGCAGCGGCAACGCGCAAGGCGCTGATGCTGCGGGTCGCGCGGGCCGGCGCTTCGCGGCTGCTGGCGGCAGAGCTTGCCGGCGTGTCGGTGCCGGCGCTGGAGGGTGAGAGCGAGTAGCGGCTGTCCCTTAGTCTATTCGACTCTACTCTTCATCGCCCTCCACGCCACCTTTGGCGGGCGCCATGAGCAGCACGGCAGCACCCAGGATGGCGGCGATGAAGGAACCTGCGAGGATGCCGACCTTGACCGCGTCCTGCAGCGCCACGTCGCCGGCGAAGGCGAGCAGGCCGATGAACAGGCTCATGGTGAAGCCGATGCCGCACAGCAGCGATATGCCGATCATGTGCGTCCAGCCGGCATTGGCGGGCAGGTCGGCAAGACCGAGCCGGATCGCAAGTGCCGAGGAGCCGAACACGCCGACCAGCTTGCCAACCACCAGGCCGGCGGCGACACCCAGCGTCAACGGCTCGATCAGCGCACTGACGCTGAGGCCGGCCAGCGAAACGCCGGCATTGGCAAAGCCGAAGATCGGGATGACGACGAAGGCCACAATCTTGTGCAGGCCGTGCTCGAGCCGGTGCAGCGGCGAATGGTCGAGATCATGGCCGATCCCGGCGGAGCGCTCAAGCGGGATGGTCAGCGCCAGCGCCACGCCGGCGAGCGTGGCATGGACGCCGGATTTCAGCACCAGCATCCACAAGATGACGCCGAGCACGAGATAGGGAACCAGCGTCATCACCCGCATGCGGTTGAGCACGACAAGCGCGGCAATGACGGCGAAGGCAGCACCCAGATAAGCCAGCGACAGGCCGCTGGTGTAGAAGATGGCGATGATGATGACGGCACCGAGGTCGTCGATGATCGCCAGTGCTGTGAGGAACACCTTCAGCGAAGCCGGCACGCGGCTGCCGAGCAGCGACAGCACGCCGAGCGCGAAAGCGATGTCGGTGGCGGTCGGGATTGCCCAGCCGGACAGGGCGGCCGCATTGTCGCGGTTGACGGCCACATAGACGAGTGCGGGAACCACCATGCCGCCGGCGGCTGCAATGCCGGGCAGCACGCGCCGGGGCCAGGTGGAGAGCTGGCCGTCCAGCATCTCGCGCTTGATCTCCAGTCCGACGAGCAGGAAGAACACCGCCATCAGCCCGTCATTGACCCAATGCGAGACGCTGAGCGGGCCGAGATAGGCGTGGAGCGCGGAGAAATAGGTTTCGGCGAGCGGCGAATTGGCGACGATCAGGGCCAGTGCCGCCGCCACCATCAGGATGATGCCGCCGGCCGCTTCACTATCGAGGAATTCGCGGAAGACGGAAACCGGCCGATGCTTCAAGTCCTGCATGTCGCCTCCGTCATGCCATCTGTTTTGGCGGGCTTCGATCCCGCAACATGGCAAACGGCGGCCTTAACGCGGCGCCCGCTTGGCCAGTATGCGCTGCAAGGTGCGGCGGTGCATGTTGAGCCGGCGCGCTGTCTCGGAGACGTTGCGCTCGCACATCTCATAGACGCGCTGGATATGTTCCCAACGGACGCGGTCGGCCGACATCGGGTTTTCCGGCGGGGCCGCGCGCTCCCCGGCGGTGCGGGTGAGTGCCGCGAAGATATCGTCGGCGTCGGCGGGCTTGGAGAGATAATCGACCGCACCGAGCTTCACCGCGGTCACCGCGGTGGCGATGTTGCCATAGCCGGTCAGGATGATGGTGCGGGAATCCTCACGCTTTTCGCGGATGGCCGCGACCACGTCGAGGCCGTTGCCGTCGCCAAGCCGCATGTCGACCACGGCGTAGGCGGGTGGATTGGCGCGCGCCTTGGCAACCGCCTCCTCGACGCTCTCGGCCGTCTCGACCACGAAGCCCCTGGCTTCCATGGCGCGGGCCAGACGCGTGAGGAACGGCTTGTCGTCATCGACGACAAGCAGCGAGGTGTCCTCGCCTTCAACCATTGCGCCAATATTCTCGTCGCCTGTCATAGTCTCAAAATTCCTGCTGCCTTAATTTTACGCAAATATAGTTCCTGAGCCTCCTTGTCCAATTTTTAGAGGTCCTTCAAGGCTCTCAGGCGGTGTCGAACATGCTGGCCGAAGTGATTTCCGGATTGAGGAACACACCACGAGGCCACGATATCTGTACCATGGCGCCCTCGCCCAGGCCGCTCGAATTGCGGAAATCGAGCACGGCACCAGAGCGTTCGAGCAGGGTCTTGGCGATGAACAGGCCGAGGCCCAGACCGCCGCCGGTTTCATTGCCTTGGCGCGTCGACATATAGGGCTCGCCGATGCGGTCGATGATCTCGGCCGGAAAGCCGGGGCCGTCATCGATGATCGAGAAGGTGACGGTGGCCTCGTCCCAGCTCCAGCGCACGGTGACGCTTTTGCGGGCGAAATCGACGGCGTTCTCGACCAGGTTGCCGAGGCCGTAGATGACGCCCGGATTGCGTCGCCCGACCGGCTCGGGGCCGATGCGTTCGCCGGGCCGAAGCTTGATCGAGATGCCGAAGTCCCGGTGCGGCGCGGTGACCTCCTCCACCAGCGAAGTCAATGGCAACCGCGAAAGATGCGCCTCGCCCTCGGAGGACAGGCTGGTCAGCCGCTTGAGAATCTCGCGGCAACGCTCGCTCTGCGAACGCAACAGCGTCACGTCTTCCCCGTATTTCGGATCCTTGCCGAGCGCCTTTTCCATCTCCTTGGCGACAAGCGCGATGGTGGCGAGCGGCGTGCCGAGCTCGTGCGCGGCCGCGGCGGCCAGCCCGTCGAGCGCCGAAAGATGCTGCTCGCGCTGCAGCACCAATTCGGTGGCGGCGAGCGCATTGGCCAGAAGCCGGGCTTCGGCAGCCACCCGGAAGGCGTATATGGCTGTGAAGGCGATCGAGGACAGCACCGCCATCCACATGCCGGCGACATAGAGAAAAGGCATCGCCAGCGGCGCGTCCTCATGCCAGGGCAGCGGCAGATGGACAAAGACCAGAAAGGTCGCCGCCGACATCACCAGCCCGCCGAGGATGGCGGTCAGGCGCAGGGGCAGCGATGTCGCCGAAATGACGACAGGCACGGTCATCAGCAGCGAGAACGGGTTGGTGAGGCCGCCGGTCATGTAGAGCAGGCCAGCAAGCTGCAGGCTGTCGAAGATGAGGATGCCGAAGGCCGCAAGCGGGGTGAGCCGGTGCGCCGCCGGAAAACGGAAGGCGAGAAACAGATTCATCCAGGCCGAACAGGCGATCAGGGCGAAGCAGAGGCTGACCGGCAGCGGAAACTTCAAGCCATAGGCAACGACGAGAACCGCAACGCTCTGACCGACGATGGCAAGCCAGCGCAGCCGGATCAGCGTGTTGAGGCGCAGTCTCTGGCTCTGCTGGAAATCGGGCGAACGCAAAACGCTGATCATGGCCATGAATTACAGCCGCGAGGCTCCAAAGGCTAGGTCCCGCCCCAATCCGAGGAGTCGGATGGGGCTCTACTTCTTGTTTGAGCATGACCTTTCCAAAAACCGGTTTCCACTTTTTGGGATCATGCTCTGGGTTTTGCGCGGGCGGTGGCGGTCGCGAGCAGCGGGTTTTCCGGCCAGACGTGCTTGGGATAACGGCCGCGCATATCGGCGCGCACATCGGCCCAGGAGCCGCGCCAGAAGCCGGGCAGGTCGCGCGTCGTCTGGATTGGCCGGTGCGCCGGCGACAGGAGTTCGAGCGTCAGCGGCACGGCGCCATTGGCGATCGAAGGATGGCGGTCGAGGCCGAACAGCTCCTGCACGCGAATCGCCAGCACCGGCCATTCGCCGTCATAGCGGATCGGCACATGGCTGCCCGACGGGGCATCGAAATGAGTTGGCGCCAGCGTATCGATCCTGCGCTGCAGATCATGCGGCACGAGGCTGGCCAGCCCGGCCGAGACAACGCCCGCATCTATGGCGGCAAACGATGCCACGCCGGCGAGGTAAGGCAGCAGCCAGTCGTCGAGGCGCTCGATGAGGGCGTCATCCGCCATATCGGGCCAGGGCGCGCCAAGGCCGCGATGCAGCCAGCCAAGCCGCTGGCGCAGCGTTTGCGCCTCCTTGCTCCAATTCAGCAGCGACAGCCCATGGTCGCGTACCGCATCTGCTATGGCGCGATCAGCGTCAGCACCGATTGGCGGCGGCAGCATGCGCTCGGCAAGCGTGATGGCGCCAAGGCGCACTGTTTCGCGGACGCGCACGGCGCGCTTGTCGCGGTCGAAGCTCGTTTCACGGCGGACCTCGATCCTGTCCGCCAGCGCAGCGCGGACATCGTCTTCGCCGATGGCCGCCGCCGCCGTGATGCGCGCATTCTGTGCCTTGCCCTGCAGGTCGGCGACGACCAGAAACGGCTCGCCCGCCAACGGGTCGGCGGCGTCGAGCATGGCGCCGGAGCCGTTGGCCAGCACGAAACGGCCACGCTCGCCACGCGCCTTCGCCACCCGATCCGGCCAGGCGTGGACGAGCAGGGGACCGGCTGACTTACCCTCCCCCTTGTGGGGAGGGTCGGCGAGCGCGCCTTGCGCAGCAAGGCGAGGGAGACGGGGTGGGGGTGCAGCGCTCGGCCTACCCCCACCCCGCTCCGCTTCGCGGATCGACCCTCCCCACAAGGGGGAGGGTGAAGAGGTGCCAGCCTGCCGCGCCAGCCGTTCGGCGAGCTGCTTGGCGGCGGTAGCGCGTGGCGATCTTTCCCCGCGAAAGCGCATCAGCCGTCGTTCCAGATCGGCACCATCGCCGCCAAGGCCGCGTTCGGTGAGCAGCACGGCAAGCATCGTCGCCTCGAAGGCATGGCCGCTCCGGGCTGCCTCGGCAACCATGTGCGCCAACCGCACCGGCAGAGCGAGCTTGCGCATCGCTGCACCCGCCTCCGTCAGGCGCCCCGTCTCGTCGATGGCGTCCAGCGCGCGCAATAGCCCCCTTGCCTCATTAAGGGCCGGAACAGGCGGCGGATCGAGAAAGGCGAGCCCCGCCGGGTCGGCAACGCCAAAGGCAGCGCAATCGAGCAGCAGACCGGACAGGTCGGCCTCCAAGATTTCGGGTGGCGTGAAGGCGGGGAGTGCTGCCGTCTGCTCGGCCCGCCACAGCCGGATGGCGACGCCGGACTGCGTGCGCCCGGCACGGCCGGCGCGCTGGTCGGCGGAAGCCTTGCTGACGCGCACGGTCTCCAACCGGGTGAGGCCGCTGGCCGGCTCATAGCGCGGCAGCCGCGAAAGGCCCGAATCGATGACGACGCGCACGCCGTCGATGGTGATCGAGGTCTCGGCGATCGAGGTGGCCAGCACCACCTTGCGGCGGCCTGAAGGCGCCGGCTTGATCGCCGCGTCCTGCGCCTTGCCGTCGAGCATGCCGTAGAGCGGCACGATGTCGGTATCGGTGCCAACCTTGCCGGCCAGCCGCTCGGCGGTGCGCTCGATCTCGCGCTGGCCGGGCAAGAAGGCGAGCACGCTGCCGCTCTCGTCGGCAAGCACCGAGCGGATCGTCTTGGCCATGGCGTCTTCGATGGCAATGCCGGTAGGGCGCTCGTCGTAGCGGATGTCGACAGGGAAGGCGCGGCCCTCGCTCTCGATCACCGGCGCGCCCGACATGAGTGTGGCGACACGCGCGCCGTCGAGCGTCGCCGACATCACAGCCAAGCGCAGATCCGGCCTGAGCGCCCCTTGCACGTCGAGCGCCAGAGCGAGACCAAAATCGCCGTCGAGCGAACGCTCGTGGAATTCGTCGAAAATGACAGCCGAAACGCCGGGCAATTCGGGATCGTCGAGGATCATGCGCGCCAGCACGCCTTCGGTGACGACTACGATCCTGGTCTTTGCCGAAATGCGGTTTTCCATGCGCATGGCATAGCCGACGGTGGCGCCAGGTTCCTCACCAAGCAATTCAGCCATCCGGCGGGCGGCGGCGCGGGCGGCGAGGCGGCGCGGTTCAAGCAGGATGATCTTGCCGGCGCCGAGCCAAGGCGCGTCAAGCAGCGCCAGCGGCACCAGCGTCGTCTTGCCGGCGCCCGGCGGCGCCACCAGCACGGCGCTGTTGCCATGGCCGAGCGCTTCCCTCAGCGCCGGCAGCACGGCGGATACAGGAAGCTCCGGCAGGGGTTTTGTGGTCATGGCGCCCGCATATCAGCGGTTACGGCCACGGCGCAACCAGAGTCGGTTCAAAGCCGGGTGCGCGAAAACGGGTTCCAGCGCACGGTGCCCAGCCGCGCCTCCTCCCGCACCATGGTCAACAGGCCGGCGCCGCCAACGACCGCCAGGCCAACCAGCGACAGTCCGTCCGGATATTCCTGGAAAAACAACGCGCCGAGGATCACCGCCCAGGCGATCTGCGAATAATGCGTCGGCGCGACGCGGTTGGCAGGCGCGTATTTCATGGCCAGCAGTTGAAGGAATTGTCCGCCCGCGGTGAAGGCACCGGCCATCACCAGCCACAGCAACTGCTTTCCGCTGGGAACAGTGAAGGCGGTGGCGGCGGCACCAATGCCGTTGAACAGCAGGCCGCAACCGACCAGCACGCCGAGCATGGTGGTGCGCTTTTCCTGCTGCGCCAGCGAGCGCATCAGGATGACGCTGGTGGCGGCGAGGAAGGCAACGCCGAAGGCGGCAAGATGGCCGAGATTGAGCTCGCGAAAGCCAGGCCGCACCACCAGCATGACGCCGGCAAAACCGGCGACCACCGCCAGCCAGCGCCAGGGGCCGACCTTCTCCTTGAGGATCACCGTGGAGAGGATGGTGACGCAGAGCGGCGCCAGGAAGATCAGCGCATAGGACTCGGCCAGCGGAATGGTGGTGAAGGCGTAGACGCTGAGCACGCCGGAAGCGATACCCGCCCAGGCGCGCGCCTGCACCGCCCATGGCCTTTTGGTGCGCCAGAAATCGCGCCAGCGTTCGCCCGCAGGTCGCGTGAAGAATAGGAAGAAGCCCGCGAACAAGGTTATGAAAAAGCCGATCTCGAAGATCGTGAGCTGACCGCCCAGGCTTTTGACAACGGCATCGCTGCCCGAATAGCTTGCGTAGGCGATCAGAGCGAGCAGGATTCCGTTCGTCACGTTGTACAGTTCCGGGGAGAGAGTGGTTTGAAAATCCTAGCGCTCGGTGCGCATCCGGACGACATCGAGATCTTCATGTTCGGTACGATGGCCGCCTATGCCGCGCAAGGCGCAGAACTCACTTTTGCAATGGCCACGGATGGTGCCAGGGGCGGCACGAGTGATCCCGCTGTTCTCGCTCGTGTCCGTCGCGATGAAGCAACGGCCGCGGCCGCGCTGGTAGGTGCAATGCCACGCTTCCTCGACTTCCCCGACGGCGAGTTGGTGGCCGATGCGGCGCTGATTGGAGCTCTGAAAGCACTGATCGGTCAAACCGGCCCGGATCTGGTGATCACGCATGCGCCCAACGACTATCACGCCGACCATCGCGCGCTGTCGGACGGCGTGCGCATCGCGGCGTCTTTCACCGTCCCGGTGCTGCATGCCGACACGATGGGCGGCACCGGTTTTTCGCCGACGCACTACGTCGACATTTCCGGGTATGCCGACGTCAAGGTTGAGGCGATCCGAATGCATCAGTCGCAGGATCCCGACCGCTTCGTCGACATCGCGCGGACACAGAACGCCTTTCGCGCCGGCCAGTGCAACAGCGCGCAAGGCTCATCGGCCGAAGCGTTCCGTTTCGAACCGTCGTTCCCGTTCGCCGATATCCGCGCGCTGCTGCCGCCGGCGCCGCCAATCTGCAAGGTGATGGTGAGCACCAGAAGGGTAGATTGAAAACCGAGGCTGCCCCACGTCCTGGTCAGAATCGGCCTGAAGAGCTTCGGTAGGCCGACCAGCGACCCGCGCTTTTCCCAACGTTTTCAGACGTCGCCATAAGCATGCTGCGGCGCAGCAACGAATTCGCTTGCCTTGTTTAGTAAAAATTGCATCACTAAACAAATTACTAAACATCTGCCGCGCTGTTGCGCCGCCATGTTTGGGCCCCTGAGGAGAGGGGTAGAAGGCTCTTGAAACCGCCATCCGGGCGCGTTTCGCAAATGGGAGGAAGGCATGAAATCGAGCTTGAAACTGGCGTTGGGACTGGCCTCGGCGATGTTGACATCGACAGCCGTCTCGAACGTCGCGCACGCTGAAGACCTGACGCTGTGCTGGGCCGCCTGGGACCCGGCAAACGCGCTTGTCGAACTGTCCAAGGATTTTACCAAGGAAACCGGCATCGGCATGAAATTCGAGTTCGTGCCGTGGACCAACTATGCCGACCGCTTCCTCAACGAGCTCAACTCGCACGGCAAGCTGTGCGACCTGATCATCGGCGACAGCCAGTGGATCGGCGGCGCCGCCGAGAACGGCCACTACGTCAAGCTGAACGACTTCTTCGACAAGGAGAAGATCAGCATGGACGATTTCGTGCCGGCAACCGTCGTCGGCTATTCGGAATGGCCGAAGAACACGCCGAACTACTGGGCGCTGCCGGCCATGGGCGACGTCGTCGGCTGGACCTACCGCAAGGACTGGTTCTCCAAGCCGGAGCTGCAGAAGGAATTCAAGGAGAAGTACGGCTGGGATCTCGGCCCGCCGACCACCTTCGACCAGTTGAAGCAGGTCGCCGAGTTCTTCCAGAAGCGCGAGATCGACGGCAAGACCGTCTACGGCGCCTCGATCTACACCGAGCGCGGCTCGGAAGGCATCACCATGGGCGCCATGGACGTGCTCTACAGCTATGGCTTCCAGTACGAAAACCCCAAGAAGCCCTACGAAATGGAAGGCTTTGTCAACTCCGACAAGTCGGTGAAGGGCCTGGAGTTCTACAAGGCGCTCTATGATTGCTGCACGCCGCCCGGCGCGTCGAACAGCTACATGGGCGAAGGCGTCGATGCCTTCAAATCCGGTCAGGTGGCGATGCACATGAACTTCGCCTTCACATGGCCGGGCCTGCAGAAGGACGAGAATGTCGGCGGCGACAAGATCGGCTACTTCGTCAACCCGAAGGGGCCTGACGGCGAGCAACTCGCGCAGCTAGGCGGCCAGGGTATCTCCGTGGTGTCCTATTCCGACAAGCAGGAGGCGGCGCTGAAATACATCAAGTGGTTCGCCAACAAGGACGTGCAGTCCAAGTGGTGGTCGCTCGGCGGTTATTCCTGCCTCAACGCGGTGGTCAAGGATCCGGGCTTCCCGGCCAGCCAGCCCTACGCGCAGACCTTCCTCGACTCGATGGCCATCGTGAAGGACTTCTGGGCCGAGCCGAGCTACGCACCGTTGCTGCAGGCTTCGCAGAAGCGTTTCCACGACTATGTCGTCGCCGGCCAGGGTTCGGCCAAGGATGCGCTAGACGGCCTGGTCAAGGACTGGACGCAGGTCTTCCAGGACGATGGCAAGATGTAATCGGCTCCTCCCGAGCTAGGGCCCTAGCGTCCCGTGCCGCCCTTGGCACGGGACGCAGTTCAGATAAATTCCATGACAGAGACGACCAAGTGACCGAAGCAGGACTCACCATGCTCAATCGGACCGCGGAGAACGTTGCTCGGGCGACCCCGGAGCCGTTGGCCCGCAAGGTCCGGGGCATCAGCGACAAGGGCCTCGCCTGGCTGTTCATCTCGCCGACGATCCTGTTGCTGCTGGCCATCAACATCTTTCCGCTGTTCTGGGCGATCTATCTGTCGTTCACCAACTACCGGGCCAACCGCCCGAACGAGGTGGTGAAGAATCTCGGGCTCGCCAACTACCAGCGCATCCTCGGCGATAAGGATATCTGGATCGCCATGCAGACGACGGCGCATTTCGTGTTCTGGACCATCCTGTTGCAGACACTGATCGGCTTCACCCTGGCTTGGCTGATCGACAGGAAGTTCCGCGGCCATGCCTTCTGGACGACACTGATCCTGGTGCCGATGATGCTGTCGCCGGCGGTGGTCGGCAATTTCTGGCGCTTCCTCTATGAGCCGCAGATCGGCCTGTTCGCCTACGCCATCTCCTTCATCACGCGGATCCCACCAACCGATATCCAGATGCTCTCCAACGTGTCGCTGGCGCCCTGGTCGATCATCATCGTCGATACCTGGATGTGGACACCCTACGTGATGCTGATCTGCCTCGCGGGCCTACGCTCCATCCCCGAATACATCTACGAGGCGGCCGAGGTCGACCGCGCCTCCAACTGGCGGCAATTCTGGTCGATCACGCTGCCGATGGCGCTGCCCTTCATCATGCTGGCTGTGCTGTTTCGCGGCATCGAGAACTTCAAGATGTTCGACATGGTCAATCTGTTGACCGGCGGCGGGCCGGGCTCGACCACCGAGGTCGCCTCGATAACGCTGAAGCGGCAGGCCTTCGAGAGCTGGCGCACGGGCTATTCCTCGGCCTTCGCCATCATCCTGTTCGTCGCGGTGTTTGGTCTGGCCAACATCTACGTCAAGGCGCTCAACAAGGTGAAGCAGAGATGAGCCTGACCACAGCCCACTCGGTCGTCGCACCGAGCAGCAACTCGAAACGGATCGCCGGCACGATCATCGTGCTTTACGCACTGATCTCGATCGTGCCGCTGCTGTGGATCTTCGCCACCAGCTTCAAGACGCCGCCGGATTCAATCGCCTATCCGCCCAAGATCCTGTTCCAGCCCAGCCTCGAGGGCTACTGCAATCTGTTCACGACGCGGACGCGGCAGACGCCGGAATACATCAACTCGCTGGGCCCGGCGACGGGCTTCTGCGACGAGACCACGCGCAAGCGCAACATGGTGATCGCCGGTCCGTCCAACTTCCTGCCGCGCTTCGTCAATTCGCTGATCATCGCCTTCGGCTCGACCTTTTGCGCCGTGTTCCTCGGCACGCTCTCGGCCTATGGCTTCTCGCGCTTCAAGGTGCCGCTCGCCGACGACCTTTTGTTCTTCATCCTGTCGACGCGCTTCATGCCGCCGATCGCCGTCGCCATTCCGATCTACCTGATGTACCGCGAGCTTGGCCTGTCCGACACCGCGCTTGGCATGATCCTGCTCTACACAGCGGTCAATGTTTCGCTGGCGGTGTGGCTGCTGAAAGGCTTCATCGACGAGATTCCGCGCGAATATGAAGAAGCGGCGATGATCGACGGCTATACGCGGCTGCAGGCCTTCTGGCGCACCGTGCTGCCGCAAGCGACGACCGGCATTGCAGCGACCGCCATCTTCTGCCTGATCTTCGCCTGGAACGAGTATGCGTTCGCGGCGCTCCTGACCTCGGGCACGGCGCAGACCGCGCCGCCCTTCATCCCGACCATCATCGGCGAAGGCGGCCAGGACTGGCCGGCGGTCGCAGCCGGCACGACGATCTTCCTGGTGCCGATCCTGGTCTTCACCATCCTGCTTCGCAAGCAATTGCTGCGCGGCATCACCTTCGGCGCGGTGCGCAAATGATTGATGTGGGAATAAGAGGCCGCCGGTGTCACCGTTTACCTTCTCCTCGTTCACGGCTACGGGATCGACACATTTGCGAACGCTTAGCATTTAGCGAGAGCGTGCATGGCAAGCAGGCACGTGTATCGTCGCGCGCCGCGTCAGGTCGACCCCCACTCCGTCGAGCTTCGCTCGACACCTCTCCCCCGATCGACGGGGTAGAGGAAGGGCGCGAACTTAATTCAGCCAGGCTCCCTTCCTCTCCCTCCGGAGGGGGGAGAGGTGGCGCTGCGAAGCAGCGACGGAGTGGGGGAACCACCTGGCAGCCATCTCTCCCTTTGGACGTGGAAAAGGAAGGCTAAGTATGACGCGCGCCGCCGTCTCCAGGAAATCATCATGGCCTCGCTGGGCACGGCGCGGGCTGATGGAAAACATCGCGACGGCGCTGATCGCCATCGGCTTCCTGATGCTGTTCCAGCCCTTCGTGCTGTCGCTCTACACCTACTCTTTCATCACCATGCTCGCCGGCACCGTGATGTTCATCATCGTCTCGAAATTCCCGGAATAATCATGGCCGAAATCCGCGTCCAGCACCTGAGAAAGGCCTTCGGCGATTTCGTCGCCGTGCAGGATTCCAACTTCGTCGTCGAAGATGGCGAATTCTTCGTCATGCTCGGGCCGTCGGGCTGCGGCAAGACGACGACCTTACGCATGATCGCGGGGCTCGAATTGCCGACCGGCGGCCAGATCCTGCTCGGCGGCGACGACGTCACTATGCTGCGGGCCCGCGAGCGCGACATCGCCTTCGTCTTCCAGCTCTTCGCGCTCTATCCGCACATGAATGTGCGCAAGAACATCGGCTTCCCGCTGCTGGCGCAAGGCATGCCTTCGGCCGAAATCCGCACCCGTGTCGAGGAGACGGCGAAGCTGCTGCGCATCGACCATCTGCTCAACAAGTCCGTCTCCGGCCTGGCCGGCGGCGACCGCCAGCGTGTGGCGCTCGGCCGCGCCATCGTGCGGCGGCCGAAGTGCTTCCTGATGGATGAGCCGCTGGGGACCCTTGATACCGAATTCCGCGATCTGATGGTCCATGAACTGCGCGAACTGCACAACCGCATCCGTGCCACGACGGTCTATGTCACGCATGATCAGATGGAAGCGATGTCGATGGCCGACAAGATCGCGGTGATGAACCATGGCGTCATCGAGCAGTTCGGAAGCCCACGCGAAATCTACGACCGCCCGGCGACCATGTTCGTTGCCGACTTCATCGGCTCGCCGCCGATGAATTTTCTGGGATTTGGCGGCGGGCTCGCCAGGGGCGCGAAGGAGATCGTCGTCCAAGGCGCGAAAGTGGCGGTGCCGGAGGTGCGCGAGGATATCGCCCCGGCCGACATGGCGCTCGGCATCCGCCCGGAACACATCCGTTTCGACGACAGCTCGAAGCTACGCGGCGCCATCTACGGCACCGAATATCTTGGCACCACGCAGATCGTCGCGGTGGAGACGACGGACGGCATCATCAAGGCACGCGTGCCGGCCGAGATTCGGCTCGCCACCGGCGATCACGTCGGCCTGACGCTGAGCAGCGCGCGGCTGTCGCTGTTCGAGAAGGGATCCGGCCGCGCGGTGAGAACCGCGATCCACGATGTCGCCTCTGAGCGGAGGGCCCAGCATGGCTGAGGTGCAGATCAAGAACGTGACCAAGAGTTTCGGAGACCATGCCGCCGTCAACGGCCTTGACCTGCATATCGCCGATGGCGAGTTCGTCGTGCTGCTCGGCCCGACCGGGGCCGGCAAGACGACGACGCTGCGGCTGATCGCCGGGCTGGAGCGGCCGGATGCCGGCACGATCGAAATCGGCGGCCACAATGCCACGACACTCTCGCCGGCCGAGCGCGACACGGCTTTCGTCTTCCAGCAATATTCGCTCTATCCGCATCTGTCGGTATTTGACAATCTCGCCTTCCCGCTGCGCTCACCGGCCCGAAAGATGCCGGAAGAGCAGATCCGCCGCCGGGTCGAGGAGGTGGCCAGGATGGTGCGCATCCATCACAAGCTCGCCAATCGCTCGACCAAGCTTTCGGGCGGCGAAATGCAGCGCGTCGCCATCGGCCGCGCGCTGGTGCGCAAGCCTTCGATCTACCTGATGGATGAGCCGCTGTCGTCGCTCGATGCCAAGCTGCGGGCGGATCTGCGGCTCGAGTTGAAGCGCATCCAGACCGAACTCGGCGCCACCATGCTCTACGTTACCCATGATCAGATCGAGGCGATGACGATGGCAGACCGCATCGGCATCCTCGCTGAGGGCGTGCTGGTGCAGATCGGTTCGCCGCGCACCATCTATTCCGAGCCGGCAAACCTGCATGTCGCGGCAAGGCTCGGCCAACCGGCGATCAATCTTCTGCCGACCGGACTGCTGCCTGATGGCGGCGCACCAGCCGGAACCAAGACGATCGGCGCGCGCACCGAACATCTTTCGATCGCGAAGGCTGCGAATGGTCATGCCGACGGCGTCGTCGACTGGGTCGAGCATCTCGGTGATCAGAACCATTTGCATGTGACGGTGGGGACCAAGAAACTGGTGACGCTGACCGATCCCGACACGGATCTGGCGCAGGGTGACAAAGTGGTGATCCGCTACCGGGCGCCGCTGTATTTCGGCGCCGACGGACAGCGATTGATGTGAGCGGTTTTCGGTGATTCAGCACCGGTTTTGACTTTGCCAATACGGGACGAATTCGATGAAGCACTTTTTCAACCGCAGGGAAACGATCGTCACCGAGGCGCTCGACGGCCTGTTAAGGACCATCGGATCGGACGATCTCGCGCGCCTCGACGGCTATCCCGAGATTAAGGTCATCCTGCGCGCCGGTTGGGACAAGACGAAAGTCAGCGTCGTCTCCGGCGGTGGCGCCGGACACGAGCCTTCACATGCCGGCTTCGTCGGTAAGGGCATGCTGACGGCGGCGGTCTCGGGCGAGATCTTTGCCTCGCCGAGCGTCGAAGCGGTGCTGGCAGCCATCCGCGCGGTCAGCGGTCCGGCCGGCTGCCTGCTGATCGTCAAGAACTACACCGGCGACCGCCTCAATTTCGGCCTGGCGGCCGAGAAGGCGCGCGCCGAAGGGTTTCGCGTCGAGATGGTGATCGTCGCCGACGACATCGCGCTGCCGGACATCAACCAGCCGCGCGGCGTTGCCGGCACTTTGTTCGTGCACAAGATCGCAGGCCATCTGTCGGAGGCCGGCCATGATCTGGCATTCGTCGCAACGGCCGCTCGCGCGGCGGCGAAGGATATCGTTTCGCTCGGCATGTCGCTGTCGTCCTGCTCGATCCCCGGCCAACCGCACGAAGACAGGTTTGGCGAGAACGATGGTGAACTCGGCCTCGGCATTCATGGCGAGCCGGGCGTTGAGCGGATTGCGGTGCAGAGCGCCGACAGGCTGGTGGCGATCATGGCGGAGCGCCTCGCGGCGCGGCTTGATCCCAAGGCCACCTACGCCTTGCTGATCAACAATCTCGGCTCCGTGCCGCCGCTCGAAATGTCTGTCGTCGCCAATGCGGTGCTTGCATCGCCGCTCGCCAAGACCGTCAAGCTGACGATCGGGCCCGGACCGCTGATGACGGCGCTCAACATGAACGGCTTCTCGCTGTCGCTGATCCGGCTCGACGCCGCGCGCGAAGCAGCCTTGCTGACGCCGGTCGGCCCGCATGCCTGGATGCCGGCAAAGCCCGTTGTGCCGCCTGCCGTCCTGCCGATGGCGAAAGCGGCCGGACAGAGCGCGCCACGCAAGCCCAGCCAGGATGCGCGGACCCGCTCTCTTCTCGTCACCATCTGCGAACGACTGATCGCGCTGGAAACCACGTTGAACGGGCTCGACGCCAAGGCGGGCGACGGCGACACGGGCTCGACGGTGGCGACCGGCGCGCGCAGCATCCTCGAGCGGCTTGATGCGCTGCCGCTTGCCGAGCCGGCGGCGACCCTTGGCGCGATGGGCGACATTCTGAGCGCCTCGATGGGCGGCTCCAGCGGCGTGCTGCTGTCGATCTTCTTCACGGCGGCGGCGCAGGCTCTGGATAGCGGCGCGAGCTTGGCCAAGGCGCTGCTTGCCGGCCTTGAGCGGATGACCTTTTATGGCGGCGCAAGGATGGGGGATCGTACGATGGTCGATGCCCTGGAGCCTGCCCTCAGAGCGCTCGATGCCAAGAGCCTGGACGAAGCGGCTATCGCGGCTCGCCATGGTGCCGAGGCCACCGCTGCCATGGACAGGGCAAAATCCGGGCGGTCCGCCTATGTCGGCAGCAAGCTGCAAGGCGTGGCCGACCCCGGCGCCTATGCAGTGGCCGAGGTTTTCGCGGCGGCGGCCGCGCTCCACGAAGCGGCCTGATTCATGCTCCAGTTGTCGAATGAGCGTTCTTTCGATACTGCGGGCGGCATGGAAACCGGGAATGCGGGTGACATGGCGGCATTGAACCTTGCCCGGCTGATCGCGGCCGCTGCGGATACCATTGCCGCTCACGCCGAGGAGTTGACGGCGCTCGACCAGGCGATCGGCGACGGCGACCACGGGCTGAACATGAAGCGCGGCTTCGAGGCCGTGCGCGCCGAAGCCGAAGCATTTTCGGCCAAACCGCTGCCCGATGCCCTGAAGGCGATCGGCACCAAGCTGGTGATGACGGTCGGCGGCGCCTCCGGCCCGCTATTTGGCACCCTGTTCCTGGCGCTCGGCAAGGAGATTTCAGCGGCGCCTGATCGCGCCAATCTGACGGCGGCGTTCGGCAAGGCGATCGAAGCGGTGGCCGCGCGGGGCAAATCGCAGATCGGACAAAAAACCCTGCTCGACGTGCTGCAGCCGGTGCATGACGCGCTGCTGCAGGGAAAGACAGCGCCGGAAATCGCCGATATCGCCGACGCGGCGGCCGAGGCGACCGTGCCTATGAAGGCCTTGCGTGGCCGGGCGTCGTTCCTCGGCGACCGTTCGATCGGCCACATGGATGCCGGTGCACGTTCGACCGCGCTTCTGGTGCGCACGATCGTCGAAACGTTGGAAGGTCAGCCATGAGCAATGTCGGCATCGTCATCGTTTCGCATTCGCCGCTGGTTGCCGAGGGCACGGCCGACATGGTGCGCCAGATGGTTGGCGACGAAGTGCCGCTTGCATGGTGCGGCGGAAACGGCCATGGCGGGCTCGGCACCAATGTCGAGGCGATCATGGGCGCCATCGACAAGGCCTGGTCGGAAGCCGGTGTCGCCATTCTGGTCGATCTCGGCGGTGCCGAGACCAACTCGGAAATGGCGGTGGAGATGATCGGCGAGCCACGCTCGCACAAGATCATCGTCTGCAACGCGCCGATCGTCGAAGGCGCGGTGATGGCGGCGACCGAGGCCTCCGGCGGCGCCTCGCTGCGGGAAGTGGCGGCGACGGCGCATGAATTGTCGCCGTCGTGAACGAACGGGAATTTTGAAAGACATGTCCGCATCCGCCGAAGCGACCGTTGTGATCACCCATGAGGTGGGTCTGCACGCGCGTCCTTCGGTGAAGTTCACCAAGCTGGCCAAGAGCTTTGCCGCCGAGGTGGAAATCGCGCTGGCTGACAACGGACCATGGTTCGACGCCAAGAGCATCGTCAAGGTGATGGCGGCCAAGGCGCCGAAGGGCACGGTGCTGCGCATCAGGGCCAGCGGTGACGGCGCCAATGATGCCGTCGACGCGCTGGTCGAACTGGTGCGGCGCGATTTCGACGAAGGCGCGGACCGTGCCCGAACCGCTTAGGATTAAAGGCATTTCGGCTTCGGCCGGTTATGCCGAAGGGCCGCTCTTCGACCTCGACCAGACTGTCCGCTCCTATGTCGGCAAAGAAACAGCCGACGATGAGAAGGCCGCGCTCGAAGCCGCAATCGGCATTGCCACGGGCCGTCTCACTGCAATGATCGGGATGGCCGAGGGCGATGCCGCCGACATCCTCGAATTCCAGATCGCCATGCTGCAAGACGATGCGCTGAGCAGCCCGGCCTTTGCCGCGATCCGCACCGGCCTGCCAGCCGACAAAGCATGGCGGCAAGCGCTTGATGCTGAGACTGCCGGCTACGATGCTTCAGACCAGGATTATTTCCGCGCGCGTGCCGCCGACATCCGCGACATCAGGGATCAGGTGCTGCGGGCGCTGTCCGAGGATGGCGACGTCCAGGCGCCAGCCGGCGCCATCCTCTATGGCGAGGACATCGCGCCGACGCGTTTTCTCGAAACCGACTGGAGCCACGGCGGCGGCATCGCACTGAAGGCGGGCAGCACCGCCAGCCACGTCGCTATGCTGGCGCGTTCGCGCGGCGTGCCTATGGTTGTCGGGTTGGGCACTTCGCTGGCTCATCTAGCCGGCACAGCGCTGCTCGACGCCGAACATGGCGGCGTCGTGCTGTCACCCTCCAAGGCTGAAATCGCTGCCTTTCGCCAATCCTCTTCATCATTCCGGGCGCGCCGCGATCGGGCCGGGACATTCCTGGCGCGGCCGGCGATCACCAAGACCGGCACAGCGGTGCGGGTGCAGGTCAACATCGCCGACCCGTCCGAGGTCGACGGCATCGATATCGCCACCTGCGACGGGGTCGGGCTGATGCGCACCGAATTCCTGTTCGGCAAGACGCTTCCCGATGAAGAGACGCAGTATCGCGCCTATCGCAAGGTACTGGAGTGGGCCGGTGAAAAACCGGTGACGATCCGCACCGTCGATGCCGGCGGCGACAAGCCGGTGCCCGGCTTCACCGTCGAGGAGAGCAATCCGTTCCTCGGCCTGCGCGGCATCAGGCTGTCGCTGGCAAGACCGGAGGTGTTTCGTGTACAGATTCGTGCGCTGCTGCGCGCCGCCGTGCATGGCAGTCTGAAAGTGATGTTCCCGATGATCGCCATTGTGGAGGAATACCGACAGGCAGCGGCGATGTTTGCCGAGGAACAGGCAGCGCTTGCCGCGCGCAGCACCGCGCACAAGATGCCGCCCCTCGGCATTATGGTCGAGGTGCCTTCGGTGGCGATCGTGCCGGAAGCCTTTACTGATGCCGCCTTCTTCTCGATCGGCTCCAACGACCTCACCCAATATGTCATGGCGGCGGCCCGCGACAACGCTGCCGTGGCACATCTCAATTCGGTCCGCCATCCGGCCGTGCTGCGGCTGATCGCTGCCGTGACTGCGTTCGGCTCGCGTGAAAATATCCCGGTCAGCCTGTGCGGCGATGCCGGTGGCGATCCCGCCTCGATCCCGTCGCTGCTCGAGGCCGGCCTGCGCGATCTTTCCGTCGCTCCGGCGCAACTCGCCATGGCCAAGGCGGCCATCGCTGATATTTCGGTCTAGGCGCGGCTGGCATGGTCGACAGGACACCCGAACCCGGTTCCGAAGAGGCGATCCGAGCCTACAAGACGATCCTGTCGCACGTCATCGACCAGCGCCCGTCCGGCATGCGCCAGCGCCTGGCCGATGCGCTCGGCAAGCACCGAAGCTTCGTCACGCAGATTTCCAGCCCGGCCTATTCGATCCCGATTCCGTCAAAACATTTGCCGGCTATATTTTCGGTGTGCCATTTCAGCCCGGCCGAGCGTGACCAGTTTCTCGCCGCCTACCATCAGGCGCATCCGGGAAAAATGTCGATCGCATCAGGCATGCGCAAGACGCGGCATGTCTCGCTGATCGTGCCGGATTTCGGCGACGACAAGCAGAACGCCGCGCTCGACAAAGCGGTAAACGACTTCATCCAAAAGATCACCAGCATCACCGGCAAGGGTAGCTGATCGAACTCTTTGTTTTACGCAATTCCGGAAAAAACGCGACACACTTTTCCTGGAATTGTTTGGAAGGCCTATTTCGGGAGGAGACGATCGTGAAGAAGTTCATGAACTCGGTGGACACGGTGCTGACCGAGAGCCTCGACGGATTCGTGGCCGCCCATGCCGACATCCTGGTGCTTGGCGACGCGCACAAATTCATCCGGCGCAAGACCTTGCGGCCGGGCAAGGTGGCGCTGATCTCGGGCGGCGGCTCCGGCCACGAGCCGCTGCATGGCGGCTTTGTCGGTCACGGCATGCTGGACGCCGCCTGCCCCGGCCAGGTGTTCACCTCGCCGACTCCGGACCAGATGCTGGCGGCGGCGGAAGCCGTCGACACCGGCGCCGGCTGCCTGTTCATCGTCAAGAATTATGAGGGCGACGTGATGAACTTCGACATGGCGGCCGAAATGTCGGAAGGCGTCCAGCAGATCGTGACCAATGACGATGTCGCCGTGGAGAATTCTTCCTATACGACCGGCCGGCGTGGCGTCGCCGGCACGCTGGTGGTGGAAAAGATCGTTGGGGCGGCGGCCGAACATGGCCTGGCGCTGGCGCCATTGAAGGCGCTGGGCGACCGCGTCAACGCTGCTACCCGCTCGATGGGCGTGGCGCTGACCAGTTGCACCGTGCCGGCGGCGGGCAAGCCGACTTTCGGCATCGGCGACGGCGAGATGGAATTCGGCGTCGGCATCCATGGCGAGCCCGGCCGCCGGCGCGACACGTTGAAAAGCGCCGATGCGATCGCGCAGGAGATCTGTGCCGCGATCCTGGGCGATCTCGGGGACAGGGCGAAAGGTCCGGCGCTGCTGTTCGTCAACGGCTTCGGCGGCACGCCGCTGATGGAACTCTATCTGATGTACAACAGCGCACGGCTGATCTTCGAGACGCATGGCGTGACGGTGGCCCGTTCGCTGGTCGGCTCCTACGTCACTTCGCTCGACATGGCCGGCTGCTCGATCACGCTGACCATGCTCGACGACGAAACGACCGGATTTTGGGATGCGCCGGTACACACGGCAGCGCTGCGCTGGGGTATGTAAAGCTGGCTTCCACCCTGCTTTTCTGCAACATCTTTCCCTTCAATCGCAACATTGTCCGGGTTGATGCTGCCACCGCTTACCCCTGCCGAAGAAAAGCTGCTGCTGCGCTACGCAGATCCGGAAGCGCCGACTGTCGACGTCGATAATTTGTCGGCAAAGACGCTGATGTCGCTGCTCGACAACGCCGAATTCCATGGCGTCCTGCCGATCATGCTGCGCAAGCTCAGCGGCGACGCGCAACTCCCATCGGATCAGGAGCTGGGAGACAAACTGGAGGACCTGCGCCAGAAAGCGACGATCGCCACCGGCCAGTCGATGCTGTTGAAGTATCATGGCGACCGCATCATGAAGGGACTGGCGGCGGACAATGTTCCGGCGCGGATCGTCAAGGGGCCGGTCTTCGCGCGAAAGCTCTACCGCAACGTCGCCGACAGGCCGTTCACCGATATCGACATCCTCGTCGAACCCGCCAATCTGGCCAGGGCAAACCGGGTGATCGCGGCATGCGGCTTCGAGCTTGGCAGCAAAGAGGCCGAATCCTACGAATTGCAGGAATTCAAATGGCTCGAAAAGGAGAATTCCAGCCTGCTGGTCGAACTGCATGGCGACCTCGTGCATGACACCGGCATGCGGCGGCGCCTGTCGCTGGGTTTCCCTGAATTGCGCGCCATCGACGGCGAGGCGACCGACACGCCGGCGGCTCTTCTGACGATCGCCATCGTTCACGCTGCCGGCGGCCACAAATTCCACCGGCTGCAGCTTTGCGTCGACGTGCTGCAAGGGGTGCGGGCGCTGCAGTCGCCGGAAGCGGAAACATGCCTGTTCGATGCTGCCCGCATGACCGGCATCGAACTCGAACTGGCTGTTGTGCTCGATGTGACGGGCCAATTGTTCAAGGAGAGCCGAGCGCTTGAACTCGCCGCCCGGATCAAGCCCGATCTCTCGATACGGCTGGCCAAGCGGTTGATCACCACGAATACGCTGCTCGGCGTCAATTCCAGGGACAGACTGGGCTCGCGCCTGCGCCGCGACGCCTTCCGGTGGATCCAGAGATTGGCCAAGGCCAGGCCGCAAGTAGCCTGACTTGACGTCAATCCAGGGTGGCGCTGATCAGCGCCGCAGCGTCGGCCGGGCGCGCACCCACCTCCAGCCGGAAGGTCGGCACCGCATTGACCAGCCCGCCGATGGTCGCCAGCCGGCGCTTCTGCATGGGCAGCAGCCCGGTCATGCCCGTGCGGACATTGTCCACTGCCAGCGCCACCATTGCGTCGGTCCCGGCCATGGCGACGAGCCGGGTCTGGCTGTCGGCGGAACGCGCCAGGTGCAGGAGGGCCGTCACCGGCCGGGCGGTCGCGTTTTCGACCCGAACGATCCCACTCAGCCTTTCAAGCGGGACGGGCTGTTCGCTGTTGCGATCCCACGTCTGGCCAAGGCATCGCGCCACCTGCGGGATCATTTCGGCAGTCTTCTGGTGGATTTTTACGGCGCGCGGCAAGCCCCAGGCGACGACCTTGCCAGAAGCGACATTCAGGATCATGGCGTCGTCGGAGCAGAGGCCAAAGCCCTGTGTTGCCAGCGCGAGCGACGTCGTGGTCTTGCCGGTGCCGCTCGGAGCATGAATCAGCACCACCGCATCGCTGTCCGGCAACGTCAAGCCGGCAGTGTGCAGCATATGCTGGCCACCGGCGTCGAGCGCGGCGTCGAGCACCAGCATTGCCGGTGTCCACGCGGCTTTCGCGCCAGGGCGGATCCGGAGTTCGGCCCAGCCCGCCACGCCATTGATGGCAACGGTCTGACGCTCGGGAAAGACCAGATGGATGATACCACCATCCTCGATCATCCGGCAGTGACCATCCTCCGGCACCTCGCCATCGAAGACGAGGGATCCGTTGGGTGCCTCGTCCAAGGTGACTGTCTCGGCGATCTCGAGACGAAAGTCCGGCTCGACGGGTTCCGCGATACGCAGGCTGCCCAGCATCCGGTCGAAATCCTGCCACAGCTCGGGGCGCTCGGCCGATATGCCCAGGATCAGGCCGTTGAGGCCATAGCAGGCTGAAGGTCTGGTCAAGCGGGGCGCGCCTTTACGGCATCGGCATGATGACGATAGATTTCGACCATGCCGGGAAGCTTGTCGCTGACCACCGGCCTGCCATCGAGGCAGACCCAGCAATGCGCTGCCAGGCGCTGCGCTTGCATCGACTGCGGATTGACGCCGAAGCGCAGGTCCGGATCGAAACCGGCTAGGCGCAGGAAACGATGACCTAGCAGACCCTCCCTCAGGCACCTGCGGTCACGCATCAGCCAGGGATGGCGGACGGCGCGGTTGACGCTCGCGACGATGTAGGCGGACGGTAGACCGCGATAGGGCGTCGACGAGGCGAGCGGCGCCCATTTGAGCACCTCCTCGAAGCTCCGGTTGGTGACAAGGACCGGCATCAGCCGCGCGCTTGCCCAGAGATGGCAGCGAAACAGAGCGCGCAGGAGCGGGCCGTCAGCCATCAAGCACCTGGCGCGGCGAGGATACCTTCAGAGATCAGACCCGTGGCCAGTGCCGCCATGTCCTGATCGAGCGTCCCCTTGTCAACCTCGAACTCCTCGCAAAGCAGGTCGACGATCTGGTCGAGGTTGCGCGCGCCGTCCACCTTGTCGAGAAAGGCTTCGGTCGTGCCGTTGCATGTATAAAGCTGGCCGCTGCGCGCCAAAAGCACGACTGCGCCATCGCCCACATGCTGCACGGAGGCATCCTCTGCTAGCCGCAGAACGGTTCCAGAGACTATTTCCACCACGCCCCTCCAAGCCACGCTCATCCCGGAAATCAGATAGCGCGGAGGTGGAGCGCTGTCTATCAGCCGATCATGGGAGCCGAGTGCACGGGACCAACGGCTTTGCTGACAGATTCTCCGCCCCAGTCGCGTTAGAACCTGCTCGGTTGCGTCTTCCCGGCCGCATTCGTCCCAGAAATAGTCATCGGTGAAATGTGACAAGCAGCGGGCCTGCCGGCAGCGGACGTTGCATTTCTTCCCCTAAGTAAGATAAAACCTGTCCGGGTATTGGGGAGATAGCGTATGCGTTACAATTGGGAGCGAGCTCCGACGAGCTTCGAACGTCACAGAAAAGCGCTGGCTACAGCCATTTTGATCGCTGGCGGCATTGGCTTCATGCTTGTGGCCCTGCCGATCTAGAAACAACCTTCAGACACAGCGGCTGCCGGCGCCTGGGCGCAACCTCTCAGCGTGGCTGCCCGGTCACCGCGAGGAAGCGACGATCGCGCCCCTCGAAACCCTGGCTGAAACGCTGGACCAGCACGACGATCACCGCCGGCTTGCCGGCCGGGGTGAATTGGTAGGATTCCGACAGGCTGTAGGAGGTCGGGCAGTTTCTTGAGCCCGGCACGGTCTTGTCCTCGTGCAGGATCTTGATCGGCTTGCCATCCTGGCCTTGCAGCGTCAGCCGGAAGCCGAGCGCCTTGCCTGCCTTCTCACCTTGAAGTGGCTTTTCCCCTTGAAGTGCCTGGTCGCCTTGCTGCGTCGCATCGAAACTCGCCGAACAATCGGTCGCGCTGGCCGCCAGGATTTCGTCGAGCTGGATGGTCGAAATGCCTGTTTCGCCATGGAGCGGCGCCAGCCATTTCCGCGACACCTGTTCGAGGCGGGAGATGTCGTTGTAGGCAACCATTTCGCCCGGGAAGGTAAACTTGTCGGAAGCGGCCTGCTCGGCCACAGATGTGATCGCATATTGGGCGAGAACGGGCGCTGCCTGAGCGGCGGCCTGCGCCCTCGCCTGCTCCAGGGTCAGTGTCGCTTCCTCCGTCTCGTCGACGACGAGGATCGGCTTGCCGCCAACCACCTGATCCGTACGGGTATCGATGATATCGATCTGCGACCAGCCGGAGTCCGAGACACCGGCGTCGAGCGTTCCATATTGCTCGAAGGCGAAATAAGCGCCATCCGGCGAAAAGCCGATGATGTGCCGTGCCGCGGCATCGCCGGCTTCAGCGGTTCCGGTGGACATAGCAAGTAGGGCGCCCGTGACCGATGATTGCGCAAAGCGCCCGATGAACCGCACAGCAGCAAACATCACCAACCCCAATCCTGTCTCGCAATTCATAGCTGCTTGCCCCCAAGCGCCAGGTCGATGCCGTCGCCACAATGGCGTGGATTTGCGGCGAAGGTTAGAGCGCGCTATCTGGAAGGAAGAAAAACTTTTCCCGGGGAGGTACCGATGGCTTCACGCTATCACGAGGTCTATGAAGGCTGGAAGCGCGACCCGGAGCGCTTCTGGGCGGACGCGGCCACCGGCATCGACTGGTATTCGCCCTGGGACAAGGTGTTCGACGCCGCGGCCGGCGTCTATGGCCGCTGGTTCACCGGCGCCACCTGCAACACCTGCTACAACGCCATCGACCGCCATGTCGCAGGCGGGCGCGCCGATCAGATCGCGCTGATCCATGACAGCGCCATCACAGGAACGGTCAGGAAGTTCACCTATGCCGAGCTGAAGCGCGAGGTGGTTGCACTCACCTCTGTGCTGAAGAACCGCGGCATCGGCAAGGGCGACCGCGTCATCATCTACATGCCGATGGTGGCCGAGGCGGCCATTGCCATGCTGGCCTGTGCGCGCATCGGCGCCGTGCATTCGGTGGTCTTCGGCGGCTTTGCCTCGCATGAGCTTGCCACCCGCATCGACGATGCCAGGCCGAAGCTGATCATTTCGGCATCCTGCGGCCTGGAGCCGGGCCGCGTCGTTGCCTACAAGCCGTTGCTCGACAAGGCGATCGAGATCTCCCGCCACAAGCCGGACGCCTGCCTGGTCCTGCAGCGCGACCAGTTGCGCTGCGAGCTGAAGGAGCATTTCGACATCGACTATGCCGACGCCGTCGCCCGCGAGCGGGCCGCGGGCGCCAATGTCGATTGCGTGCCGGTGCTGGCCACCGATCCGCTCTACATCATCTACACATCGGGCACGACCGGCCAGCCCAAGGGCATCGTGCGCGACAATGGCGGCCATATGGTCGCGCTGAAATGGACGATGGAAAACGAGTTCGGCGTCAAGCCGGGCGAGGTGTTCTGGGCGGCGTCCGATGTCGGCTGGGTGGTCGGCCATTCCTACATCGTCTACGGACCGCTGCTGCATGGCTGCACCAGCATCCTGTTCGAGGGCAAGCCTGTCGGCACGCCCGATGCCGGCACCTACTGGCGGGTGATAGCGGAGCATGGCGTGGTCGCGCTGTTCACCGCGCCGACCGCATTCCGCGCCATCAAGGGGCAGGACCCGAAGGGCGAGTTCATTGCCAAACACGACCTCTCGAAATTCCGCACGCTGTTTCTTGCCGGCGAGCGCGCCGACCCGGAAACCATCAAATGGGCGGAGCAGAAGCTAGGTGTGCCTGTGGTCGACCATTGGTGGCAGACAGAAACCGGCTCGCCGATGACGATCAATCCCGCCGGCCTTGGCCTGCTGCCGGTGAAATACGGCTCGCCCGGCGTGCCGATGCCCGGCTACGACATCCGAGTGCTCGACGATGGTGGCAATGAGGTGACGCGCGGCACGCTGGGCAATGTGGTGGTCAAGTTGCCGCTGCCGGCGGGCTGCCTGCCAACGCTGTGGAATGCCGATCAACGGTTCCGCCAAGCCTATCTCGACGAGTTCCCCGGCTTCTACAAGACGGCGGATGCCGGCATGATCGACGAGGACGGCTATCTCTACGTCATGGCTCGCACCGATGACATCATCAATGTCGCCGGCCACCGGCTCTCCACCGGCGCCATGGAAGAGGTGCTTTCGGCCCATCCCGATGTCGCCGAATGCGCGGTCATCGGCATTGCCGACGCCATGAAGGGCCAGGTTCCGCTGGGCTTCGTGGTGTTGAATGCGGGTGTGACGCGGGACGTCGGCCTGATCGAGAATGAAGTGGTCGGCCTTGTGCGCGAACGCATCGGCCCGGTTGCCGCTTTCAAGACAGTGATGACAATCAAGCGCCTGCCCAAGACGCGTTCGGGCAAGATCCTGCGCGGCACCATGCAGAAGATCGCCGACAAGGAAGAATGGACCATGCCGGCGACGATCGACGATCCGATCATCCTCGAGGAGATCACCAAGGCCCTGAAGGACCGTGGGATCGGCCTTTGAGCGGCTGAAGGCTTTGGCTTGTCGAGGCCGCTTTTCGGATCGACGAGCAATCTTTTATTGTGCAACGCAGCAATGCGCCCTACAGTGCTTGCGGGGGGCCATCGACAAAGGTCGCATGGCTCAAAAGAAGATTACATTTGGCGGCGTCGACATCCTGCGCTTTCTCGCCGCCGTCATGGTCATGGTCTACCACTATGGCTTCTGGGTGTGGGCGTATCCGGACGGTGTTTCGGCGCGCGCGACGGGCGGCGTTCCCCCGCAGCCGGCAATAGGCGCCTGGGTCGAATCCGGCTGGGTCGGCGTCCAGATCTTCTTCGTCATCAGCGGTTTCGTCATCGCCTTCAGCGCCGAAAGGTCGACACCCCTACAGTTTTTCGAAGCAAGGGTGAAACGGCTGGCGCCGGCGGTTTGGATCTGCGCACCGGTCACGGCGGTGGTGCTGCTGCTTGTCGGCCTCAGTTGGCCGACCGATGCCGTTATCAGGCTCCTACGCACCGGCCTGTTCGTTCCGTACGCGCCTTGGGTGGACAGCGTCTACTGGACGCTGGGCATCGAGATCGCCTTCTATGCTATCGTCTGGATCTTACTCAGCCTTGGCCGCTTCCATCTGATGGAGATTGTGGCCGTTGCCATCGGCTTGGTCAGCACGCTGTTCTGGTGCCTCTACTACCCGCTCGGCTGGGCCGATCTTGCCGAAACACGCACACTCGACCTGCTGCTGGTGCATCACGGCGTTTTCTTCGCCACCGGCGTCATGCTGTGGCTGATGCGCTTCAAGGCGGTGACAGGCGCCCGACTTGCCTTCTGCGCCCTGTTCCTGGCCGGTAGTGTGCTGCAGATCGCCAGTTCGGTCGACGTTCATATCCTGAAGGTCGGGCGGGATATGCCGTTCGCGCCGCCGATCCTCATCTTCCTCATCGGCATCGCGCTGATGGCATGGTCGCTGCGGCTCGACCTTTCCTGGAGCGGCTGGCGCCGGATCGGGCTGATGACCTATCCGCTCTACCTGCTGCACGATGTCGTCGGCGCGGCCCTGCTCGGCATCCTGGTCCGCGCCGGTCTGCCACATCTGTTCTCGATGGCGGTCGTCGGCGCGACGATGATCGCGGCAAGCTGGCTGGTGGCGATCGAGGCCGAACCACGCATCCGGCTGCTGCTCGACCACACCGTGTTCCGTTATCGGCTCAAGGCAGCCTGACGACGATCCGGCATTACCGGCCGGACGGCCGACGTAAAGCATGTCGCGCCTGAGCGGATTCAGGCCCGCTTCAGGCCTTTGTTTCCACAGATCGTTCTTCCAAAACCGAGCTCATTTTTGGGCGACATGCATTGGCGGTCCCGACCCGGCGCGGCTGCATTTTCCACGATTGCGGAATTCTCCGTTTCGGGCATGATATCAGGCGCTTATGCCTTCCGCATGAGAGTTCGCCTCGAGACGCCCCGCACGTGACCCTGTTCCAGCGAAAACCCCGCATCGCGGCGCGTCCGCGCCTCGATATCGACATGCAGAATGCCGTTGTCTACGCGATCGGCGACGTGCATGGCTGCTACAAGGAACTCCGCGCCCTGGAGCAGAACATCCTGCTCGATTCGCTGCGCTTCCAGAGCCGCAAGATCATTGTCATGCTTGGCGACTACATCGACCGGGGGCTCCAGTCGGCGCGGGTGCTCGATCACCTCCTGGCGCCGGCGCCGAAAGGGTTTCAGCGCATTTGTCTTGCGGGCAACCACGAAGTGGCCATGCTGAACTATCTCGACGGACATTTGTCGCGCGAGCCCTGGCTGGCGACGGGCGGCCTGCAAACCCTGTTTTCCTACGGCATTGATCCGGCGCGCCTCACCAGCCTCTACGGGAGCAGCGCGCAGATCGACAGGCGCATAAGGGAGATCATTCCAGAGGATCACGTCAGCTTCCTGCGCGGGCTGCCGATCATGGTCCGTTCGCGGAAGTTCGTGTTTGTCCACGCCGGCATCAGGCCCGGCGTCGACCTTGCGGCGCAAACCGACCACGACCTAATTACCATCCGTTCGGACTTCTTCGAGGCAACACACCTGCTCGACCGCTGGGTGGTGCACGGGCATACGCCGGTGGATGTCCCGAAGCTCGAAGGGCGCCGGCTCGGCATCGACACAGCCGCCTTCCAGAGCGGACGCCTGACCGCAGTCAGGATCGCCGACAAGCAAGGCAGGCTGATCTTCTCCTGACGCATCGATGTTCAGGTGTGCTGACCTGAAGATCGATAGACCTCAAAGTGGCCCCACGCGCGCAATGACCGATGTCAGACCGGCGCCTTGCCGCGCACTTCCGACTTTTCCAGATAGTAGCTCGAATATTTATCGAAGAACTTTTCCGAGCCACCGAACGATCCGTATTTGGCCAGTTTCTTCAAATCGACCTTGTTCAGCACCGCGCCGACGATCTTGTTGGCGACATAGGGTTCGGATTCCAGCATCGACCTGACCATCGCGCGAGGCGTGCGCCCCCACTCGGTGACCAGGACAAACCCGTCGACCAAGGGGGCGAAGGCCTTGGCGTCGACCACCGGTCCGAGCGGCGGCAGATCGACGACGATGTATTCGAACGTCTCCTTGGCGTTCTCGATGAAGCGCCGCATGCCGGCCGAGGAGAGAAGTTCGCTGGTATGCGAGAAGTGACCGCGCAGCACCGCCGGGATGATCGCCAGCTTCGTCTGCCTGTCGATTTTGCCGACAGACTGCCAAGTCTGGCCGCTGACAACCGCTTCCATCAAGCCCTGTTCGGCTTCCATGCCAAGGCCCCGGCTGAGGCCGGGATTGCGCAAGTCGCCGTCGATCAGCAGCGTCTTGGCGCCATTGGCGGCAAGCAAGCCCGCGAGATTTGCCGCGACCGTCGACTTGCCCTCGCCGGGAAGCACCGAGATGATGCCGATGACGCGGCTGCCTTGGCCTTCCATCACGACGTCGAAGGCGATCTTGGCGCTGCGCAGCGTTTCGGAGAACATCGAGGCTGGAGAATCGATGCTGACCCGCATGCGCGCCCGCCTTTCGGCCGCCGACAGCGATTGGGTGGTCTTGGCGTCTACCTGGGTCTCACCCGGCTTTTCTTCCTTGCCGAGCTTGCCGCCGATCGTCGGCAGATAGCCGAGGAATTTCAGGTTGACGCGGTCGCGCACGTCCTCGCCGGTCCTGAAGAAGCGTTCGTTGAACTCGTTCAGCCCACCAAAGCCGGCGCCCATCAGCAGGCCAAGCACCAGCGAAAGTCCGAGCACGACGATGGTGCGCGGGCTTGACGCGGCAAACGGCATCGAGGCGTCCGAGATGATGCGGATTTTGCCGACCGGGAAGGATTGCTGCTGCGCGGCTTCCTCGTAACGACCCAGGAATGTCTGATAGAGCGTGGTGAGCGCCGTCGCCTGCTGATCGAGTTCACGCAGCTTGACTTGCGTCTGGTTGTCGACGGAACTCTTGCCTTGCGCGGCCGCGACGTTGGCCCTGAGCGCGGTCTCGCGTGCCTGCGCCACCTCATATTCGTTGCGATAGCTTTCGGTCAGCTGCTTCAGCTCGCCGAAAATCTGCGTCGATATGTCGGCCTTCTCCTTGGAGAGAGCCACCGCCTGCGGGTGCTCGGGGCCGAAATTCGCCTCGACGTCCTGCAGCCGCTTGGCCACTGTGAGGTAGCGGGTCTTGAGCGCCGATATGACCGAACTGCTTGGCTGGTCGCTCGAGATGGCGGCATCCTTGAAGGCGTTTTCGGAGCCGCTGTCGACAATGGCCTTGTACTGCTGGTAGCGGGCGCTGGCGCGCGCGGTGTCGGCCTGCGCCACGATAAGCTGGGCGTTGAGGTCGGAAAGCTGCTTGTCACTCATCAGCTGGCCATCGCTGTTGGCGGCCAGCCCATGTTCGGCCCTGAATTTCTCAACCGCGAGCGAAGCTGCCTGCGAACTCTGGCGCAACTCCGTCAACCGGCCCTGCAGCCAGACCGCAGCCCGCTCGGTGGCATCGAAGCTCGCATCGAGCTGATCGGCGAGATAGGCATCGGCATAGGCCTTGGTGATGGCGTTTGCCAAGGCCGGATCCGTCGCCTGATAGCCGAGCGCGATGACGTAGCTTCGGCCGACGCGTTCCGCCCGGATCTCGTTCTGCAGCTTGAGGATAGCGTAGTCGCGGCGCGACGTGGCGATCAGCGCATCGCGGGCGGCGGGGTCGAGCTTGCTGAAGTCGGCACCACCCGGAAGGGAAGGGCTTGGGCGGACATACTGGATCACGCTGCGGATGAGGCCTATGCCTTGGGCAAGCGCCGACTGGGGCGGATTCATGAACGTGTCGTTCTGGTCGAGCTTCAGCTTGTCGACGACCACGGCGGCAAGCCGCGTCGAGGTCAGGATCTCGATCTGGCTCAGGATGGCGGAATCGGTCTGCATGGTTGTCGACGCCGCCGAGATATCGTCGACAATCTTGTTCAAGCCTTCGTCGATCAGCACGCTGGCGACCGACTGATATTTGGGCGGCGTTGTCTGCAAATAGAACAGGCCCAGGAAGAGACCGATGACGGCACACACGGCAACCACCTTGGCCTGCCGTGCGGCCATGCCAAGCAGCCGCTCGATATCGATGAAGTCTTCGCCGTCTCCTGCGTCCGAATTCGGCAATGGCATCCTCTTGTCGAGAGGAAAATTGGCATAATTCATCTTCGGTCCAATTCTAGAGCCGGTCCATCGCAATGGGCTCTATCTCACTGTTTCAACATGATCTTTTCCGGAAACCGGGACCCACTTTCCGGGGATCATGCCTTGGCTTGCAGGCGCCTCGAAGATCGGGAGCATCGCCAGAAGCGAAGCAAGCGTCGTGCCAGACGGCGAGAACCTGCCGGCCCCTCTTCGCCGGCCATCTGACCATGCTCCCGAAAGATGGGCATTATGCGGCTTCTTCCTGGCGTTCATGCGACCGGACGAACTCCTGAAGCATCTCGAAAACCGGACCCTTCATGTCGTCGCGCGCCAGCGCGAAGGCGATGTTGGCCTGGATGAACCCTTCCTTGGAGCCGCAGTCGAACATGCGGCCGAGGAAAGGCTGGGCGAAGAACGGCTGATCCTTCGACAGACGAACCATGGCGTCCGTCAACTGGATCTCGTTGCCGGCGCCGCGCTGCTGATTGCCCAGAAGAGCGAAAATCTCGGGCTGCAGGATGTAGCGGCCGTTGATGTAGAAGTTCGACGGCGCATTGGCCGGCGCCGGCTTCTCGACCATTGCCGTCACCTCGAAACCGCCGCCGATCTCGGCGCCACGGCCAACGATGCCGTATTTGTTGGTCTCGCTCGGTTCGCAACGCTCGACGGCGATCACGTTGCCGCCCGTGCGCTCATAAAGCTCGACGGTTTCGGCGAGGCATCCGCGCCCGCCGAAGGACACCATGTCCGGCAGCAGCAAGGCAAAGGGCTCGTTGCCGATAACCTCGCGCGCGCACCAGACGGCATGGCCGAGGCCTTGCGGCGATTGCTGGCGGATGAAGCTGGTGGCACCGGCCACGGGCAGCATGCTTTCGAGCGCCTCCAGCTGGGTCTTCTTGCCGGTCTGCTCCAGGGTGCCGATCAATTCCGGATGCAGGTCGAAATAGTCCTCGATCACCGCCTTGTTGCGACCGGTCACGAAGACGATGTGCTCGATGCCCGCTTCGAAGGCCTCGTCCACCGCATATTGCACGACAGGCCTGTCGACGACGGGAAGCATTTCCTTCGGCATCGACTTGGTCGCCGGCAGGAACCGTGTTCCAAGCCCCGCCACCGGTATCACGGCCTTCCTGATTTTCTTCATCGCAAATTCCTTCTGAGGAGATCGACTTCAGTCCATTCACAGGCCACGAAAAATCCCTCCATGTGCCTGCATCTTCACCTCCCCGCCCCAACGGCAAATTGTGCCGCCATTCTTCGCAACCGCACGGCGATCGGCATGCCCATATGCCTGACCGCCGCCGGGTCGCTGAGCGCTGTCCGGATCGCCTTGAGCGGGGACCGCGCCTTGATGTGCTGTACCAGTGACAGAAACGATGCCGCCTTGCGCAGGCTGCGGCCGCGCCGGGCGAACGCGGTCTGCGCGGCCTCATCCATCCGATGGGTTTGAGCGAACACGGCATCCGCCCTGCGCATCGCTTCGACGTGGTGAAGCTCGAGCACGCGCGAAATGGAGCCGCTGCGAATATGGTAGACATAGCCGATATCGGGCTCGACGACGCATTTGCCGCCCTTGGCCAGGGCTTCGGCAAACAGGACGTAGTCTTCGCCGATCCTCAGCTTTTCGTCGTAGCGAAGCCGGTTTTCGTTCAGGAACGCGCGCTGGAAGATCGGCTTGAGATAGCCGAGGTTGAACTTGGATTCGAAGACGACGTTGCCGGCGATGTAGGTGGCCAGCGAAATCTCGCGCAAGCCTTCCAGATACTGCCGCGGAAACATCGCGTCCTCGATGACGCCATCTTCGCGAACAACCTGCAGATTGTCGACGGCGATCTGGGCATCCGCGCTTTCGGCACGAGCGATCATGGCCGCGAGCCGGCCGGGAAAGACCGCGTCGTCGGAATCGAGAACCGCGATCCATCTGCCTCGGGCGGCGTCGAGGCCGGCATTCCTGGCGCCGCCGGGGCCGCGGTTGCTGGCCAGGGCGACCACACGGACGATATCCCCTGGATAGGCCCGCGCCACGTTGAGCGTCGCATCGCGCGACTTGTCGTCGACGACAATGATTTCGACGCTGACGCCCTTCTGGGCGATGGCGCTGGCAATCGCCCGATCAAGGGTCGCCTCGGCGTTGTAGGCGGCAATGACGAAGGAAACATCGGGGACAGAGCTGACGTCAGGCTGCACGTTTGCCTCCCTCCTGTGGCGACGGCTGGCCATAGAGGCGGATTTCGCGGATGCCGACGAGGCCGCTGACGACACCAACATGCATAATGCCGCGCAGCACGCTGCGGTTCCTGCGGACCGGACTGACGACAACCGGAAGTGCCGAGGCGAAGCAATAGATGGCCTTTGCCGAGGCCAGGCCGACCTGCTTGACCAGGCCGATGCCGCTGGCGCTGCTGCCCAGGAGATGGCCATGCGTCTGGCCGACGCGGAAGCGGCGGCGGCCGAGCCAGTCGAATGCCGCCCTTGAGCGCGGCACCACCTCGTCGACCCACGCCTCGGGCGCGAACGCGATGCGGCCGCCCGCCTTGTGCATCTGGTCGAAGAATTCCGTGTCCTCGCCGCCGGTCTGGCCACGCGCCAGGCTGAAGCGGCGGCCGCGCAAGCTGTCCGAGCCCATCCGCAGCAGAACATTGCAGGTGTAGCCGGTGCGGATTTCGCCGCGCACCCAGACGGGCAAAGTCGAATGGAAATCGCCGCGCCGCATCCAGTCCGGCGCATCTGGGCGATAGCGAGCCCTGACCGGGCCGAGCACGACGGCGACACCGCTTTGCTGCGCCATCGCGACCAATTCGGCGAGCCATTGAGGCGTGGCCGTCTCGTCGTCATCGATGAAGGCGACGAAATCCGCTGTGCTCGCATCGAGGCAGGCATTGCGGGCGATCGAGATGTTGCGCGCCGGGGCATGCCGATAGTGGATCGGCACCGTCAATTCCCGCGACAGCGCCGCCACCAGGTCACGGGCCGTCGGGGTGTCGTCATTGTCGGCGACGATAATGCGGATATCGAATCCCGCCGGCATCTCCATGGCGTCGAGCGAGCGCAGCGTGTCAGCCAGCTCCGGCCGGCGGAACGTGCAGACGCCGATGTCGATGCTGCGGTTCTTTGTCGACACCGCCATCAGGCCACTCCGCGTCGCGAACCGAGGCCGAGAAGCTGCAGCCAAAAGCCAACCGACCAGCCAAGATGCATGACCATGGCCGAGACACCGGCCAGCGCAACGTCAGCCTTGCGCTGGCGGATAGCCGTCACCAGTCCGTAGCCCAGGCACACCGACGCCCACAGCAGCAGCGGCACCGCCGCCAGCCAGTGCACGAAGGAGAAGGCCGCCAGCAGCACCACCGGAAACACCAGCAGCGGCACCATCTGCCTCACCTTCGGGATGACGCGGTGCTTCAGCACATTCTTGGCACGGCCGCGACCGTAGCCGAGATACTGGAAATAGAGGCCTGAGAGCGAGGCGCGCGGATAGTAGACCATCTGCGTCTTGCCGCTCATCCAGATCTTGTAGCCGGCCTTGCGCAGGCGATAATCGAGCTCAGCGTCCTCGTTGTGGCTGAACGTTTCGTCGTAGCCGCCGACGGCGCCGAACGCCGATATCCGCATCAGCGCATGATGGCCGTGATCGATCCACTGTCCCTGCGAAAGATGCCTATGCTTCGAGCCGCCGGTGCCGAGCTTGGAGTTCTGCGCCGCGGCGGCCGCCTTCTGCACGGCACCGCTGCCGCTGGTCAGCATCGAAACGACAACCGAATCCGCTGATGTAGCCAGGGCTTCCTCGACCAGCCGGTCGCAATAATCGTCGGGATAACCGCCATGCGCATCGATGCGGATGAGATAGTCGGCACCATCGCCGAAGGTACCGACGGCGAGATTGATCGCCGCGCTCTGGATGCGCCGCTTGTTGTGGAGCAGGATAACCCGCGGGTCCTTGGCAATCACGTCCTCGACGATGGAAAGCGTGCCGTCGGTGCTGCCGCCATCGGCGACGATGATCCGGGCGCCAAGCCGGGCGGCCGCGGGCCGCAATTGATCGAGCAGCGCACCGATATGGGCGGCTTCGTTCAGGCACGGAATAACGATCAGGTTGGATGAGGGTCTTTCGGTTTGCGTCATCAACCCCTGTCCATCTTGCCTCTGTCCATCCCCGGCCATCCTATGCCAATGCCTCGGCGGCAAAGGAGCCGGGCACGGCCGTCAGGCTGCGCAGCCGCTCGACAAGCGCCCGGCAATCGCTGCGATCGTAGCTCCAGGTCCTCGGATTGCGAGCCAGAACGCGCTCCTTCAGCCTGGCGAAGCGATGCTCTTCCATCTTGCCGAGCACGGCTTCGAGCGCTTCGGGCGACGCCTGCGGCAACAGCACGCCGATATCCTGCTGTTTAAGGAACCGCCCGGTCTCGGTGTTGCCCATCGAGATCGGCACCGCTCCGAAACGGCAGCCTTCGTAGAGCCGGTTGGGCAGAAGCCATTCGGAGTTCTGCCCCGCTTCGAAGAAATCGATCGCCCAGGAAAAATGGACATCATTGTAGATCGCCGCCATGTCTTCCGGATTGCGGTAGGGCCCGAGAAACGACAGCCACGGCTCGGCTTCGACAAAGCCGTGAAAGTCAGGGAATTCCGACAAAGCCGGACGTCCGCGCAGCACGATTTCAAAGCGGCCCTCCATGCGGCGGGAGAAATCGGCCAGCAGCTCGAGCGAGCGGCGGCAGCGCAGCGCACCGAACCAGCCGATCCGCCATGGCGGACCGACCGGGCTCTCCTCAGCCTCCGGAGCGCCGGGCAAGATCGTCGCGGCCTCGAAATATTTGTTTTCGACCAGCTCGATGGGTGCTGCGACCTGGCCGAACGGCTTGAAATAATTGGCTATAAAGGCAGGAGAACTGGTCACCAGCAGCTTCACATCCCTGGCCAGAAAGCGTTCGGTGGCGCGCAGCGCCTTGCCCAGGACATCGTTGCGCAGCACAAGCCGATGAATGTCGAGGCACTCGTATACGATCGGAACCGATGCACCGAAGGCTGACCTGGCGCGGCGGGCAAGCGCCAGCATTTCCAGGTTGCGCGCGATGATGAGATCCGGTTTTGGCATGCCGCCAAGCTTCGAGCCTATCGAAACGGCTGCTTTGGCGACGGCCGCGAGGCGTTGGCCGAATCGCCCGTCACGCGTCGCGCCGAGGTCGATCGGCCGCAGTCCCTCGATATCCGCAATCGGATTCGCGGTGCGACGGAAGCCGGCCAAAGTGACCTGGGCCCCACCTGCCCTGAGCATCGTGATCCGCCGGCGCACCGCCGGGTCGGAAACGTCGTGCACAAGGTACAAGACATGCAGCATAAAAACTCGACCGCTGTTGGCCCACCCGAGGGAATGCTAGTACAGCTCTTGCTGCATCGCAACATTTTTGCTGCACGCATCGACGTTTTCTGTTGCACTGCAAAATTATTGCCGTAGTTTGTGGTCGGCGGCGGTCGTGGATTTCGGGCTCGGAAATCCACGTAAAAAATCAGGAATCCTGAATTTGGAAGCCAATGCATTCGATCCGCCAGAAGGCTCCTTGCGCAAATCGGTTGGGCGCGGCGCGGTTGTCACGGCCATGGCGCAATCGGTGCGGGTCGCGACACAGATCCTGTCCGTCATCGTGCTGTCGCGGTTATTGTCGCCACAGGATTTCGGTGTCGTGGCGATGTGCGCCCCGGTGCTTGCCTTTATCGCCCTGTTCCAGGATTTCGGCCTGACCCAGGCGACGATCCAGAAGTCAGGCATCCGGCATGAGGAGGTGAACTACCTCTTCTGGATCAATGTCGCGGTCAGCGCGATCCTGGCTTGCGTGCTTGCGGGTGCGGCGCCGCTGGTTGCTGCCTTCTACGGCGAGCCGCGCGTGACGGGCCTGGTGGCTGCGTTCGGGCTGCAGATCATGGCCTATGGGCTGGGCGCCCAGCATCTGGCGCTCTTGACACGCCGCATGCAGTTCGGCCGGCTGGCCGTCATCGACGTCGTCAGCGCCATTGCCGGGCTTGCGGTGTCGATCGCCTGGACCTTCATCGATCGCTCCTATTGGGCCCTGTTTGCCGGCACGCTGACCGGTGCCGTGTTGCCGACGCTCTGCTACTGGGCGAGCTCGCGCTGGCGTCCGGGCCTGCCACGCAAGGTCGCCGGCATCAGCGAATTGATCAATTTCGGCGCCGGCATCACCGGCTTCAACTTCGCCAATTTCTTTGCCCGCAACCTCGACAATGTGCTGATCGGCAAATATTGGGGCGAGGCGCAACTCGGCCTCTATGACCGCGCCTACAAGCTGCTTCTGTTTCCGCTGAGCCAGATTACCAACCCCTTGTCGAAGGTGATGGTTCCGGCGCTTTCCAGGCTTAAGGACGAGCCGGATCGCTACCGCAGCGCCTATCTGCGCGTCATGCCGCTGATCCTGCTGGTGGCGCTTCCCGGCGTCGCCTTCGCCACCGCGATGTCGGATGTGCTGATCCCCTTCGTGCTCGGCGAGCAATGGCGCGCAAGCGCCTCGATTTTCCTGGCGCTCGGCTTTGCCGGGCTGCTGCAGCCGCTCAACAATCCGGCCGGGTGGCTTTTCGTCAGCCAGGGCCGCTCCGGCGATTTCATGCGCTGGGGCATCATAACGGCCGTGACGTCGGTGCTGGCTTTCATGCTCGGCCTGCCCTATGGCGCGCTGGGCGTGGCGATCGCCTATGCGATCAGCGAATATCTGCGGACGCCGTTCCTGTGGCTTTATGTCGGCAAGAGCGGGCCGCTGCAGGCGCACCATGTGCTTCGCGCGGCAACACCGTTCGTGCTTGGCGCCCATCTGGCGCTGGCCGCGATCTGGTTCATCAAGCCCCTGCTGCCCCAGCAGCATGTCGTCGCCCTGGCCAGCGGCGCCGTGCTCGCCTACCTCATCACCGTCGTCATCGCACTGGCATTCGCCTCCGGCCGCGAAGCCTTGCGCGAGGCCCTCAAGATGCTGCCGGCAAGGCTGCCTGCGGCGGCGGCGCGCGAAGCGCAATAATTTGGGCGTCTTCGACTGCTACGGACATCTCCTCCAGGACCAGGTCTGAACCATGCACTACCGATCGATCTCCGATATGAACGACGCCATCGTCAGGGGCCTGCACCGGCTGCCGCGCGATATCGACCTCGTGGTCGGTGTGCCGAGAAGCGGCGTTTTGGCAGCGACGCTGGTCAGCCTTGCCGCGAACATCCCGATGACCGATCTCGACAGCTTCCTGGCAGGTCGGATCTATACGTCTGGCGTCACCAAGCGCCGTGCCGCTCTCGACCGCAAGGTTTCCGAGATGCGCAAGGTGCTGGTGATCGACGACAGCGTCGCCGGCGGCAACGCCATGCGCGACGCACGCGCCCGCATCCAGGCTGCGGGCATCGAGGCGGAGTTCACCTTTGCCGCCGTGTTCGGCCTTGAGCCCCAGCACCAGGAAACCGACCTCGTCTTCGAAGTCGTGCCGCATCCGCGCATGTTCCAGTGGAATTTCATGCATCATAAATTCCTGGCGCAATGCTGCGTCGACATTGACGGCGTGCTGTGCCTCGATCCGACAGAGGCGGAAAACGACGACGGCCCGGCCTATGAGAAATTCCTCTGCGAAGCGCGGCCGCTCCATGTCGCGACCCACAGGATCGGCTGGCTGGTCACCAGCCGGCTGGAGAAATACCGCGCGCTCACCGAGGCATGGCTCGCCAAGCATGAGATCAAATACGACCAGTTGATCATGCTCGATCTGCCGAGCAAGGCGGAACGGCAACGGCTCGGCGCGCATGGCAGTTTCAAGGCCGACTTCTACCGCAAGTCCGATGCCATCCTGTTCATCGAGAGCGAGCACGAACAGGCGCTGAGGATCACCGAGCTGTCAGGCAAGCCGGTGCTGTGCGTGGAAACGCATATGGTCAGCTTTCCCAACACGCTGTCGCTGCCGGCACTTGGTCAGGCGGCCAGGAACCTGCCGGCAAGGCTGCGGCAGATCAAGTCGCAAGAGGGCCGCAAGAGCGCCGCCAAGACCATTGCCCGCGCGCTGCTCGGCGCCCGCGGCTACGAGACGCTGAAAAGCCGGGTCAAGCGCCCGGCCTGACCTGCTCAGGCGGCGCCGTCAGGCCGCCTGCCGCGCGCGCTGCTGCATGGCCCTGTCCAGTATCGAGAAGAAGGTGATGAACTGGCGATCGGGATCGAGTTCCGGGCGTCCGGCGAAGCTGCGAGCGAGGCTGGAAAGCCGGTCATATTCCTGGTTGTCGTTCCACAGCCGCCTGACGGCCGCGACCCAATCGGCAAGTGGAGCATCGTAATCCAGCACCACGCCACCGGAGCCGACAGCCTCGGGCAGACCGCCGCGCCGCGAACCGACAACCGGGATTCCGCTGCAATGGGCCTCCGAAGCGACGCGGCCCCACGCCTCTTCCCACTTGCTGGGAGCAAGCAGGATCTTCGTGCGGCCATAGACCGTCTTCATGTCGCTGGTGCGGCTCTCCAGGACGACATTGCCCAAGGGAGCGATCGTCTGTTCGATCCGCGCCCGGTGATCGTCGTCGAGCTTCCAGCTTTCGACGAACAGGAAGGGAATTTCGCGGCAGGCGCCGGCAATGCGCACCGCGAGTTCAAACCCCTTTTCCTCATAAGGGTTGATCAGCGTGACGAACTGGCCCGTCGTCGGCGTCGAGTAGTGCGCCGGGTTGATGGTTGGCGGGATCACCACCGCCTCGATGCCGAACTCCTGTCTGTAGGTACGCGCGGTGAAGTCCGAATTGGCGATGTAAAGCGCTGAATGCAATTCGCGCAGATCGCCGCCCAGTTCATGGAACTCGACATTGCGGAGATAAACGACCAGAGGCACGCCCTCCGCCTGCAGCGCCTTGCCGATCGGAACCGATTTGTGACATTGGACCACGGCGACATCGGGCTTCAGCCTGTCGACGGCATAGCCCGCCGCTTCCCAGGGAAACCAGGCCCGCACCACCGGATAGCCGGGATAGCTGTCGACAACCGCCGGCTGCCGCAACAGCTTCATCTTGGCGCGCGCCTTGAAGCCGAAGACACCATCACCGAACAGGGCGGCGAGCACAGCGGCTTCATGACCGTGCTCGATCAGCTGTTCGGCCAGATGATGCGTGCTCGACTGAACGCCGCCGCTGAACTCAGGCGGGTAGCCGTTGCCGCCTGCAAAGAGAACTTTCATGATCGGGCTCCTTGTCGCATCTCGTATTCCTTGCTCGGAGACAACAGGCAAAGTCCGCCGCCTCTCTTTTCGACGTCAGGCAAGTTTCGGCGGCTCCAGATTGGCGAAGGGATTGGTACAGGATTGCCAGCCGGTAAATCGGATCGGGTCGTTGGGCGAACTGCGCCAGGCGTAGTCCGTCAGCATATGGAATTCGGCGACGACCCAGCGGTCGAAATGCAGCAGATCTTCCCGCTTCCGCTGGGGCAGCAAGCGGCGCGCGGCCCCCAGTTTGAGCTCCTCCACCAAGGTGACGGCGTCACTCAGTTTTTCGCTCGGAAAATTCCATGGATTCCTGTCGCGGAACGCCAGCACGAACTGCTGCAGATGCTCGATGCGGATGTTCAACTTGCCAAGGTATTTTTCCAGCGTGACGCGCACCAGATCCTCGTCCGAGAACGAGGAAACGGCGGCGTAGGCGACCCCTGTCGAAACCACTCCGCCAGCCATGACGGCCAGGGCCGAGCGTCTGGAAATCTCGATCATCCCGTACCTCCTTTCACGCGATCCGGCTCGCCGCCCGCAAGGACAGCGCTGCCGCGGTCAGGCTCGGGTTGGCGCAGGAGCAGCTCGGATAGGTGCTCGTGCCGACGACGACCAGATTTCTGAGCTGGTGGTGGATCATACCGCTGTCGACCACAGAATCGGCCGGGCCGGTGCCCATCCTCAGCGTGCCCTGGACGTGCGATTCGGTCGGCCGGATGCCGCGGTCGAAGAGCTTTTCGACCGGCAGCGGCGCCAGAAGGTCAGGCAATTTCTCCAGAGCGCGCGCCATGCCCTTCACTGCGTAGTCCGATGGCGCCTTGAAGCTGACGAAGGCATTGTCATCCGCGGCAAGCGTGACGTAGTTCTCGGGGTCGAGCAGGTTCTCGGTGACCACGACAAGCGGCAGCGCCTGGCGTAACCGCCCCTTTTCGGCACGCATCCCATGCTGCCACCGGTTCTCGAAATAGACCAATGCCGCCGCATGCTCCGACCGGTGAGGACCATCATAGAGGCCGAAATTCAGGCCGGTGGTGATGGTGCTGCCGTCGAAATTGTCGACGCCGTCTAGATAGACCTCGAAATTCCAGCCGTAGGATTCATGCAGGCCGCTGCCGACGAATTCGCCGCCCAGGCCGGATCGCAGCATGATCGCCGCGCTCTGGATGGCATTGGCGCCGAGAATGAAGAGATCGCCGCTGACCTGGTATTCCTTGCCGTCATGGTTGAACGTGACCGAACGGACAGCGCCGCCGACGTGATCGAGCCAGCGCACTTCCGCCCCGAGGCAGACCGAGACGTCGGGATGCTCGAAGACGTGCATCAAGCCGTTGTTGACGGTGAATTTGGCGTCGACCGGGCACAGCCAGCAACGCAGATTGGCACAGCACGAGGTGCGTTGCGATGTCGGCAGCCGCGCCCGCGCGGTCGGCATGACGAAGTGCTGGCCGGGCTGCGCCGCCTTCATCATCCTGTCCGGTGTCGACATGCGATGCGGCGGTTGCGGAAACGGCTTCGAGCGGGGCAGCATCGCCGCCATGTCGGGGTCGCCGGAGATCGACATGATGTCTTCCGCGTCGCAGTAGAACGGCTCGACGTCGTCATAGCTGATCGGCCAGTCATTGCCGATGCCGTAGGTGCTTTTCAGCCGGAAATCATTGGGATGAAATCTTGGCGTCTGCGCGAACCAGCAGTTCGTCCCGCCACCCAGTCCGATCGTGTAGTTCCACGGCTTGTTGGAATTGGTCTTGTAGGTCGTCTCGTCTTCGATGTCGGTGTTGACGTTCTGCTCGAGCTGCCATTCATGGGTGTTGTGGCGTCCCCACTCCAGCACCAGAATGCGCGCCTTTCGGCGCTTGGCGAACTCATGCAGGAAGAAGGCCGAACCGAAGCCGGAGCCGATCGCAACGAGATCGAAATGGTCCTTGGTGATTTGCTCCGGCTTTACGTCCAGCACCATCGGCTACAACTCCACACAGAAATACGCGCTCAGTCCCAGCGCCCGCAGGCCATGTGCGGACCGGTCTTGCATCCGTCTGCCAGGACCTGGTCTCATGCCGCCATTCTGCCGATCGAGTGATATTCGATGCCGTGGCGGGCGATGACCTTGGGGTCATAGAGGTTGCGGCCGTCGAAAATGACCGGCGTGGTCAGCGCATCCTTCACCGCGTCGAAGGACGGCGCACGGAAGCTCTTCCATTCTGTGGCGATCAGCAGCGCATCGGCGCCGCGCAGCGCCGCCTCCTTGGTGCCGCACAGAAGCAGGTCGTCGCGCAGCCCGTAGATGGACTGGCATTCCTGCATCGCCTCGGGATCATAGGCCTGCACATTGGCGCCGGCCTTCCAGAGCGCTTCCATCAGGACGCGCGCCGGCGCCTCACGCATGTCGTCGGTGTTGGGCTTGAAGGCCAGGCCCCAGAGCGCAAAGGTCCTGCCTTTGAGGTTGCCCTTGAAATAGCGGTCGACCTTGTCGAAAAGAACCGATTTCTGTGCGTTGTTGCGCTCCTCCACGGCGCGCAGCAGCTTGGCATCGAACTTGACGCCTTCGGCGGTCTTGATCAGCGCCCGTACGTCCTTGGGGAAGCACGAGCCGCCATAGCCCAGGCCCGGATAGATGAAATGGTAGCCGATGCGCGGATCGCTGCCGATGCCCTTGCGGACCTCCTCGATGTCGGCGCCCAGTTGTTCGGCCAAATTGGCCATCTCGTTCATAAAGCTGATCTTGGTCGCCAGCATGCAGTTGGCGGCATATTTGGTGAATTCGGCGCTGCGCACGTCCATCACGATCATCTTCTCGTGGTTGCGGTTGAACGGCGCGTAGAGTTCGCGCATCACAGCCTCGGTATCCTCGCTGTCGGTGCCGACGATGATGCGGTCCGGCTTCATGCAGTCGGCGACCGCGGAACCTTCCTTGAGGAATTCCGGATTCGAAGCGACATCGAAAGCCAGGTCCTCGCGGCCTCTTTTTTTCAACGTGTCGGCGATCCTGGCCTTCACCTTTTCGCAGGTGCCGACCGGCACCGTCGACTTGCCGACGACGATCTTGGGTTTGTCCATTTCGCGGCCGATGGTCTCTGCGACGGCCAGCACATATTTGAGGTCGGCCGAGCCGTCCTCGCCCGGCGGCGTGCCGACCGCGATCATCTGGATCTCGCCATGCCTTACCGCGGCGGCGGCATCGGTGGTGAACTTGATGCGGCCGGCAGCATGGTTTTCCTTAACGAGGTTTTCCAAACCGGGTTCGAAAATGGGAACCAGGCCCTGGTTGAGCCGCTCGACCTTGGCGGCGTCGATGTCGACGCACACCACCTGGTGCCCGACTTCGGCAAGGACCGCAGCCTGCACGAGGCCGACATAGCCAATTCCAAACACCGTCAAATTCATTCGGTTTCATTCCCATGCAAGGCAGCGGACCGTTTTCGGTCCCGCCGGTTCAAATCGACTTTCCCAACTACTTTACACTGCATGCCAGCGATTCCGGAAATTGACAGGGTTCGCCGAGCGCCGTGAAGGCAACCCGCTCGATCTGCAGGGAAAGCTTGCGGCCCGGATCCGCGAACGCTCCCATCCAACCCTTCATCGTATCGCTGCCCCAAAAACTGAAGAATATCTTTTGTGCATGGCTGGGCAGCTTCGCCGGGTCGGTAATCGTGTTCACCAGTTGGCCGTTGACGTACCAGCGCAAGCTGTCCTTCTGCCAGACGAAGGCGTAGTCGTTGAAGGCGTTCTCCGTGCCGCCCGGCACGTCGACGAGCTTCTCGTTCTTGCCCTTGCCCGCGATATAGGCATTGACCTGCACCTTGGAGGTGTCCTTGGTCAGGACCTCGAAGTCGATCTCGTCCCAGGGCTGCTTGTCGCTGGGACCGATATAGGTGAAGAACGCCGCGTTGAGGCCAGAGCCGGTATCGGTCTTCAGCCGTGCCTCATAGGTGCCGTAGCCGAAGCGCTGCTTGGTCTGGATCTCGCCGCAGACGTAGTCGCGATCCTTCAACGTCTGCTTTTCGAAGCCGAGCGACAGCACATTATTCGACAGTCCGACCATGCCTTTCGACCAGGTGCAATTCTGATGGCTGCCGTTGTTCCAGCCGTCGGAAACATACCAGCGCGCACGATCGAAGCTTTTGAAATCATCGACGAAGGACGGCGATGTCGGAATGTCCTGGGCGTAGGAAGGGGTTGCCACGAAAGCGCCAAGAGCAGCCAGCAGCAACGCACCGAGCGACCCCAGCCGCCGCCGGGCGGCTTGCCCGGCCCGATATGAGAGAGACGGTGCGTCAATTGCTGTCGTAGGTTTCGGATTCGAATTCATACCAAACTCACCTTTGCGCTGTGTGTCCCCAACCCAAAGTCGACGTTCGAACCGCTCCTGAACGGGCCAACCTTGACCTCCCTTGTGACCCTCTCGATTGCTTCCCGCCCTGCATCAAATCTGTTGCAACAGTTCCGAGCCTTCACGTTCAACCTCTGCCTGCGCCTGCCGGCCAGGCGAATTCCGCCGAGGTGGCCGAATCGGCATTCTCGTCGAAGACCATATCCAGCGAATGACGGAGCTCTTTCATCATGCCGTCCTGGCGCGACAGCGCCGCGATGCGGCGTTCGCAATTCAGGATCGACTGTGTCAGTGCGCTGACTTCCGAAGACCGCTTGTCGGAAGCTGAGCCGTTTTCCATGGCTTCGACCAGGAAGGCGGCGTTGGTCGACGTTGTCCGGTAGCGATTCTCAAGCCCGGTTCTCTCGGCCTCGATCTCGGCCGCAATCTGCTCGAACAGCTTTGCCAGACGATCAAGACGTGAAACATCGGCCTGCCGGTCGCGGGCCGGATCCCTTGATCTGAAACCGAATATCGAGGCCATGGACTCAGGTTCCTGTCATCGCCGGCTTGTGGGCCGGGCTTCTGGCCGATCCCCGCAGCCGGGGCTCAAAAACTCGTGTTGCGTTGTCCTGCTCTGGAGAGACATCAGACCAATCCGATCGGGGGCCAGTTCGGCTGGTCGTCCACTATGCTGCACCGCAACATAGACTGCCATCGTCGGAGCCGCGAGGCAACCACCCAATTCGTAAACTCATAAATCCGGCCGAAATGGTTTCCGTGATGACGTGCCGCGAGCGGACAAATGGCAAGCACCGGGGTCCGCTCTCAGCGTTCCTTGCCCATGCTGGTTCCGGCCATCAGAAAACGCCGCGGCGGGACATGTTTTTGGCTGGACATAAGGCCGACGCGACGAAACAGCGCCTCAAGCTTGTCGGAAGCCACGCCTTGGACGATGGGGACGAGGTTGGACAGGCTGGCGAAAGCGTAAGCCGCGGCCGATGCCAGCCCCCGCTCAGCCTTGACGTCAAGGAAATTGCGCAGCCGATATTTGTCGCGCACGTGCCGTTCATGCCGCCGCAGCACCGCCTTCGAGCCTTCCGGCAGACTGTCCATCGCCAGCAGCGCCAGATCCGCATCGGCCAAACGCTTCAGGTCCTGGGTCTTGTGGCGGCCGCTCAGAGAATCGGCGCGGACGACGGCGCCGTAGCCGCAGGAGCGAATGACCTTGAACCGCGCCCCGCATGCGACCGCGCGGGCGTAGAGTTCATAGTCCTCGCCCAGCCGCAAGCTCTCGTCGTAGCTCAACCCGTGGCGGTCGAGGAAGGCACGGCTGATCACCGGCTTCAAAAAGCCCAGTTCGCCCCTCTGCACGCGGCGCCTGGAGATGTTGCCTTCGACGAAGCGCTCGAAATCGAGGAATTCCGGATCGGCGGCAAATTGCGGCGCGACGATTTTCGTCGCGTCGCCCGTCGCATCATCCCTGATCAGCATGATGTTGTCGGCTGCGAAATCCCAATCGGCGCCGGCAAACAGGTTGCGAAACCGGCCTTCGAGGAAGAAATCGTCGGCATCAAGAATGCTGATGAACGGCGATTTCGAGCCGGCGATGGCTGCGTTGCGGGCAAAGGAGGGGCCGCGATTGACATCGAGGCGCATCACGGAGAGCCGCCCGCTGCCATCATCGGCGGATCGTGCGACATCGGCGGTGTGGTCGGTGGAGGCATCATCGACAACGACGACCTCCGCCACTTCCGGTTCGCGCAACGCGGATGCGATGGCGACGGCGATTGTCGCTGCGGCGTTTTTTGCCGCGATGATCACGCAGACCTCGGATTTCGTCATCGACATGGATTTGCCTCTCGTACAGGTAATATCGACTTGCCCTCGCCCCGTACTCCTTCGATGCCCTACAGAATTGCCATCAGCACCCAATTTGCCTTCATTCAGCGCCTCCCCGGCCGCTCGAAGATGCGGCGGCTGATATCGGCGGACGCCGCCCAGCCGGCTTCGGCCAGGTAGCGGACCGGCGCGCGGCCGCACAGTTCCCAAAGCACCGTTCGCCGCTGTGGCCACCGCAGCGACGGCAGCCACGGCGCGATGACCATGCTGAGCAGATCCTCGTTGCCGATGCGCGACAGGATCCTGGTCGCGCGCTGCGACAGCAGCGTGCCAGCACCGCCGAGTAGCACATCGGCGGCGCGCAGGCCAAGCAGCAGCGTGTCGTCCAAACCTTGCACGGTTGCGGCATCGAGCAAACGCTGCTGATCCGCCTCGTCGAGCCGGCCGGCGCTGGCGCCGATATCACAGACGTAGCCCGCGCAGGGTTCCCGGTTGAAAAGTGCCTTGGCAACGCTGATGCAGGACAAAAGCAAAGTATCGGCAACCGAGGTGAACGGCACCGTCGCGCCGGCGATTTCGACCTGTCGTTTGCGCCGCAGGAACCCGTCCGCGTCGCGCGGGCTTGGCGAGCCGGGCTGCTGGAGGCGGTAGTGGAGATCTACCGTGGACGACCTCGGCCCGTCGTCCCGGGTCATGTGCTGTTCGCCGAGGAAGCGGACCCACCAGACGGAGTTCGACTTGCCTGATACCTCATAACCGATCTTGCGAAGGGCATCACGCGCCCTGAAAAATCCGAGCGGCGAAACCAGAATGTCGACATCGCCGGACGGCTTCATGAAGTGGTCGTCGTAGAGAAGCTGCTGCTGGAACGGACCCTTCAGAAAAACAAAATCGATCTCGCTGGCGCGCAGCACATCATGGACCGCCATGGAATCCATGATGCAGGACGCGTTCATCGAAACCGTTCTCCTGCGGTAGGTGTCGAGCCATCGGAAAAGCTCAGGCGGCCTCTCAAGCGCGGGTGCGCGCGAAAGGGCCTTGAGGACAAAGGTGGCGACCTTGTTCAGCCTGGCGATGTCGGCAATTTTGGCACCGTCCAGATCACGCATCGAAATGTCGCCCGCGCCGGCGTGCGGCCCGGCAAAATACAATCGCAGGCAGGCCTGCACGTAGGCCACCTCGTCGGCACAGCCGGCGGCGCGCAATCGTTCGTATGAGCCGTCAGGCAAGGCCATTTAGCGCACAATCTCCAAAGAAAGCGGTTTGCGCGAACACTTATGCTGCATGTGCGAAGCAAACATCACCAAAAACCTCGGTGCCGTAAAGCCTTTCCTTTTGCAGTGCGAATTTTTGCAACCGAGCGCCTATCGAGATCGCGTTAGAAAGAAGTGAGAACCGCGGCTGAAATATCCTTGTCAGGTCTTTTAGCCGATCCCCGGCCGAATTTTCCAAACAGAAAATTCTTTCCATTAGCGAGGCCTAAAAATAGGCACAAGGCAAACGACTTATGCAAGCAAAATCACATGCTTAAAGAATCAGCGCGGGCGCTGCCATCGCGCCCAAGGAATCGGCTAAAAAGTGACAAGTTTTAGGCATGGCCGCTCATGTCCTGACGCCAGCAACGTAATTGATTAACGGAAGGTAAAACAGTCTTGACTCATGAATGCTGCCGTGCAGCTATTGCATTGCAGCATAAAAGTGCTGACGGCACTCGACAGGCCGTTTCCAGTCCTAAATCGGAGAGTAAAATGGAACAGAATGTTGAAAAGCATGAATACGAGACACCAAGCCTGACGGTTCATGGTTCGATTGAGACCATCACCCAGGGTGGCGGCGGCAACACGGCGATCGACGCATCGTTCCCCGCGCACACGCCGATCGGCGACCTGACGTTCTCCTGAGACTTATAGCCGTTTCCAGAGTGACATTTTGGGACTCTGGATTCAAAAGCAGACGTAAGAGGGTCGGGGGGCCAGCCTCCCGACTTCTCCTGCGCCAACCGGAGATGTCGAAGCGTTTTGTCAGTGAGGTGCGGGGATGAACTGGAAGCAATCCGACCATGATCTGGCCGACCACGATAGCGTGAGTGCGACCAAGGATGCCGTGGCTTGCGAGTTCGGCGATGGCTTGGCGCTGCTCAATCTCAAATCCAATGTCTACTACAGCCTGAATGGCGTCGGCGCCTTCATCTGGGATTTGATCCAGGAGCCCCGGTCGATCGGCGACATCCGCAGCGCCGTGCTTGCGCGCTATAATGTCGACCCGGTGCGCTGCCAGGCCGATGTCGACGCATTGCTGAAGGGCCTGACTGATAATGGGCTTGCGAGACGGCATCATGAGGCACTTGTCTAAGCCGACCCAGCACAAGGCGCTGGTTTCGCAGGCCATAGTTTCGCGGACCCTGGTTTCGCGGGCCCTGGTTTCGCGGGCCACGGCTTTACGGCAGGAACCCGCGAGGGAAACAGGCCTCAAGCAGTCGAAGCGCGGCGGAAGCCGGCACGGGCTGGTCAGGATTTTCTCCCTGAGCGGCTCGGAAATGATCTTCCTTGGCCATTGCCTGCTGGTGGTGGCGACAGTTCGGCTGGGACTGACCCTGCTGTCCTACAATCGTGTACGCAGCCTGGTGACGCGGCTCGACGCGCGGCAGTGCGCCTCGATGGGCGAACTGCGGCGTGTCGCCTGGGGTGTTGCCGCCGCGGCCCGTTTCGTCCCTTACGCTACGTGCCTGACCCAGGCGCTCTCCGGCCAGTATATTCTCGCCCGCCAAGGCAATGAATCGACGATACGCATCGGCATCGAACGTGGTACGGGCGAGCAGTTGAAAGCACATGCCTGGCTGGTCAGCGACAACCATATCGTGCTTGGCGGATCGATCGACGGCTTCGCCCATCTCGTCGACCACGGCAGCCGATGAGCGGCGTCGCCGGAATCCTGCTGCGCGGAGCACACGCACCGGCGGTCGCGGCGGCAGACATTCAGCAAATGCTGGCGCGCATGCGCCATCGCGGTCCCGACGGCGGTTCATGGTGGCTGGACACCAGCATCGCCCTTGGCCAGGCCTGGCTCAACACATCGGATGAGGTCGGTCCAGGCCCTTTGACGATGGCTGGCGGCCGGCTCGCCATCACCGCCGATTGCCGGCTGGACAACCGTGACGAGTTGCTGGCCAGGCTCGGTATCCGCGACCAGTCGGTGGCCGACGCGATCGTGCTGATGCGGGCCTATCTGCGCTGGGGCGAAGCCTGTCCGGAGCATCTGCAAGGCGATTTCGCGTTCGCCATCTGGGATGACGAGCGGCAATCGCTGTTTTGCGCGCGCGATCATTTTGGCGTCAAGCCGTTCTACTACCACGCGGCGGACCGGCGTTTTGCCTTTGCGTCCGAGATCGGGCCGATCCTGGAGGTCGAAGGTATCCGCGCACGTGTCAGCGAGCGCCAGATCTCCGGCTTCCTGGCCGGGCTTCCCGACGACCCGCAGTCGACCCCCTACAGCGATATATTCAGCCTGCCGGCCCGCCACAGCCTGACCGTCACCGCGCAACAGGTGATGTTGCGTCGATACTGGCAGATCGAGCCGTCGGCGCGGCCCTTGCGGTCGGATGCATCGGAGGAATTCGCCCATCTGTTCTCGCAATCGGTGCGCAACCGTATGCGGGGGACCTCGGCAGTCGGCGCAATGCTGAGCGGCGGCCTCGATTCCTCATCTATCGCCTGTGTCGCCGGCCTGCAGAATGCCGCTGCGCGCAGGCCGAAGCTGCCGACCTTCTCGCTGATTTTCGAGAGGGGCTCGCCGATGGACGAGCGGCCCTTCATCGATGCCGTTCTCGACCAGCAGAAGGTCGACGCGACGCTGATCCCGGTCGGCAACTATGCCCCATTCGCCGAATTCGAACGCGTGCTGGAAGAACAGGAAGGAACGTTCCTGGCGCCGGGCCTGACGCTCACCCGCGGTATCTACCGGACTGCCGGCGCCAAGGGCACCAAGGTGCTGCTGGACGGCCATGGCGGCGACGAGGTCGTTTCCCAAGGCCATGGTCACCTGCACGAGCTTGCGAATGGCGGCCGATGGATGGATCTGTGGCGCGAGGTCCGCAGCGCCTCCAATACCTATGGCGACAGCACGCTTGGCCTTTATCTCCAGTTCCTGACCCTCTACGGGCCGGCCTGGCGCATCGCCAAGCTGAGGCATCTGGCCAACCGTGCCCTGAACAGGATCCGCAAGCCCGCGCACGTGCAGCGCGCACGAAGCTGGCGCGACCTGATCAATCCGGACCTTGCCAAGCGCACCGAGCTTGTCGACCGGTTTCACCGGGCCGGCTATATGCCGCCCGGCGTTCAGGCCAGCGACGCCTTGAGCCATCGCTGGATCCTGTCGAACGGCTATGTCCCGCATGCTTTCGAGGTTCTCGACAAGGCCGCCGCCAATTTCGGCGTCGAGCCGCGATACCCATTCTGGGACAAGCCGCTGGTCGAGTTCTGCCTGGCATTGCCGGGCGAGGAGAAGCTGAGCCACGGCTTTGGTCGCTATGTGCTGCGTCGCGCCATGCAAGGCGTATTGCCGGAGGCGGTGCAGTGGCGGCGCGACAAGATCGACTTCACCGCCAATCTCGTCAACGGCATGCTGCGCAACCATCGCGACCTCCTGGAACAGCTGCTGGTCTCGGATGCGAACCGCATCGCACCTTATGTCAATCTGCCGCAAGTGAGTGCTGCCTATGCGCGACTGCTGCGCCAGCCCGATCAGGCAGCCCCCCTGGATGTCCAGTATGTCTGGCGCTCGGCCTCGCTGTCGCTCTGGCTGCGGCAACTCCAGTACGGCGGGAGCCCCACGTGATGCCGCGCAACGAGCCGCTCGCTCTATACAATGATGATGCCTTTTCACATGGCCGGGCCATGCGAGAACGCCGCTTCTACCGCGCCTATGGTCTGACCATCGCGTCGGAGGTGATGTTGCCCGAACTGCAGCCGGCGCCGCCGGGGGCGGCGGATCTCGTGATCGCTGTTGGCGCGATCGACCTGCCAAAGCCGGCGCCCGAAGCCGCGACCGACTTTCGCTTCGAGCCGGACCGGCAATATCTGGCTTGGCATGCCGTGGGCGCGTTCCTGATCACCGATTTCAGCCGTATCGACATCGAACCGGCGCCCGGCGTCGACGATGCGCTGCTCGCGTTTCCGCTGCTCGGTCCGGTCATGGCGCTGCTCTTGCACCGGCGCGGCCTGCTTGTCCTGCATGCCAGTGCCATCGCCGCCGCCGGTACGAGCGCCATCTTCATGGGTGACAAGGGAGCCGGCAAGTCGACGACGGCAAGCGCGATGATCCGGGCCGGGCATCGACTGCTTACCGATGACGTGGTGGCGCTGGACCTTACCAATCCGAGTGAGCCAATGACCGTTCCGGGCTTTCCGCAGATCAAGCTGGCGGCCGACGCCGCTGCGGCGATCTCGCTCGGGGAAGCGGAAGTGCGGCCGCAAGTGCATCCGGCGATCGACAAAATGCAGCATCGCCTGAACGGTGACTTTTCGGGCGACAAGGTGCCGGCGACCAGGATCTATGTCCTCGAGCGCGGCGAAAGGGCTGACATCACGCCCTTGCCCGCCATTGCCGCCCTGCCGGCCATCATCAAATTCTCCTATGTGACGCGCTTCGGCCGTGCGGCGCTGCCCGACGACTTCGCGGCGGCGCATCTTCAGCAATGTTCATGGATTGCTAACCATATCGGCGTGTACCGGCTGGAAGTCCCGACGGGCCTGGACAGGATCGGCGAAGCCGTGGAGCTGATCGAAAAGGATCTGTCGGCTGGCAGCCGGCGGCCGTGAGCGCAACCATGTCGGAGCCCCCAATCCTTCGCCTGTCGCTGTTTCGAGAAATTGCCGCATTCGGCGCCGCCATTGCCCGGATCGGCGGCCGGCGAACATGGACGGCGCTGTTCTTCCTCATCCTCGGCAGCCTGACCGAGGGCATCTCCATCCTGCTGCTCATCCCGCTGCTGCATCTGGTCGGACGCGCCGACCAGGATTTCGCTGTTCGGCTGCCCAACAATGATTTCGTGCGCTGGCTGGTGCCTGACGGCACGCTGCAGCTGACGACCGTGCTTTGCGCGCTGGTCGGGCTTGTTGCAGCGCAGGCGGCGTTCAATCGCTTCAAGTCGGTCTACATGGCCAAATTGCTGTTCGATTTCGTCAACCGCGTTCGCATGAACCTGTTCGAAAGCATCGGCAAGGCGCGCTGGGGCGTTTTTACCCGCATGCGCAGTTCCGATCTCGATCATGCCCTGACCGGCGACATCGACCGCGTCCAGGGCGCGGCGTTCTCACTGTTGATGCTGGTGCAGATCGCCGTTCTTCTGGCTGGCTATCTCCTGGTTTCCATGTTCATCTCGCCGGTCATGACGCTGTTTGCCGTCGTCATCGGCATGCTGATGTTCGTGGCGCTGCGGCCCTTCCGGGCACGGGCCACTGCCTTCGGCCGTGTGCTGACCGCCAATCGCCAGGATCAGTACCGGACGGTCTCGGAATTTCTCGGCGGCATCAAGGTGGCCAAGAGCCTGAACGTCGAGGACAGCTATTTCGCGCAGCTTCGGTCGACGCTTGAGAGGATGAAGGCCGACAACATCGACTATGTGCGCAACAGCACCATCGGCACCGCGGTATTCCAGGTTGCGAGCGTGGTGGGCCTGAGCCTGTTCATCTATGTGGCTTTGGTCCGCTTCAACCTGTCGCTGGCCGAGATCGTCGTCCTGCTCCTGGTCTTCATGCGCATCGCGCCGCGCTTCATGGACATGCAGACGCAAGCCCAGCAAGTGCTGATCAACCTGCCCGCCTTTACGGCAATGCGCAGCCTGCAGGCACGTTTCGACGCCGAACGCGAACCAGGCCAGACCGAGTTCGCCGACGCCGGGACACTCTCCCTCAATACGGGATTGAATATTCGCGGTGTCTCCTTCGCCTACGGAGATGCTGGCGCCAAGATGGTGGTGAGCGGCATCACCTTCGGCCTGCCGGCCGGCAAGGTCACCGCCCTGATCGGCCCGTCCGGATCGGGCAAGAGCACGATCGCCGATATGCTGCTTGGCCTGCTGGAGCCTACCACCGGCATGATGCTTGTCGACGGCGTCGAGATCGATGCCAGCAATCGCCGTCGCTGGCGCGACCAGGTGGCCTATGTGCCGCAGGACGTGTTCCTCCTGCACGACACGATCGCGGCAAACCTGCGCCTTGCCGCGCCACGGGCCAGCGATGGCGACCTGTGGGCCGCGCTGCATCAGGCGCACGCCGGCGAGTTTGTCGAACGGCTCGACCTCAGGCTCGAGACGGTGGTCGGCGATCGCGGCGTGCGGCTCTCGGGCGGCGAACGCCAGCGCATCGCGCTCGCACGCGCGCTGCTGCGCAAGCCGTCGCTGCTCATCCTGGACGAGGCGACCAGCGCGCTCGACTGGCAGAACCAGTCGCTGATCGTCAGGTCGATCGACGGCTTGCGCGGCACGATGACGATCCTGACCATCGCGCACCGGCCCTCGATGATCGCCTTCGCCGACTGGGTGGTGGCGATGGAAAACGGCCGTATCGTCGAGGTCGGCCAATATCAGCGGCTGAAGGAAAAAACCGGCAGCCGGTTGTCGAGGATGCTGTCGGGGGAACAGTCAGAGAGCGAACCCGCCGATGTCGCGTGAGCCGGCGACCAAGACGCGCCGAAGCGGATTCACGCGGCGCCTAGTCTCCTGTTTCGAAGCATGCCTCCAAACCGGGGGCAGGTTTCTGCATCAATGCAGGCCGCGCCTGGCACCGCCCAGCTTCTCGCTTTCGGCGACCTCGGGTGCGTTCAGTTTGCGCTCGGCGTCACGAGCTATGTCGGCAGGCGTCGGCGCGCTCCTGGCGATCATGGTGTAGATGAGCACGAAATAGCCGGCCTGAATGATCACGGCGCAGATGATGACGCGCACCAATATTGTGCCTATCGACGCACCGCCCAGCCAGGACCAGCCGACGACGATCGCCAGAGCGAAAATCATCCCGAGGATGAATTTTGGAAGTGCCATGCCCAACAGCCCATAAACCGGCTCGGGTATTTATCACGATTGCCCCACCCGAGCGCCGTCCCTTGTCATGTGGGCTTGTTAAGGTCGCCCACCCTCGACCGGTTGCTTCCGGCCTTTTCCACCTATCGTCACCGTGACAGGTATAATTTGCAATTCTATTAAGGCGAGCAATAGGCGGCAAGGGCAACTTCGGATATTTTTGATCGAGCTTTTGCGATCGACTCTGCCATGCTGCAATGCACGCGACGGGAGCTAAGCCGATCTCCTCTCCTCGGCATTTTCAGTAAGATAGACAATATCAAGTAGTATTTTATACGGTTTTCACCATGCATCAGGGCAGGATAAAGCACTAGTTTGCAGCTTGCCCTAGCAGATAGGTAGGTCTGCCTAAAAACGGCCCCACAAAGGCCTCTATTTTTTCGGCCGTGCCCATTTATTGTCACAAATGTGCTAAATACGCCGAAATTTGTGCATGACAAGCTTATTATTTAGTCAATTCATGACGTGACTATTTCAATGGGGTGGTAAATTGTGTGTTGCGCTGCAACATTTTTTTGGTATCGTGCGCTGAACCATTCGTTCAACGCATGGAGTTTACGGCATGAGGGACGTTGCCAAGTCGGCCACGGCGAGCTTTTCGCAGGCTGACATCGATTTTCCGCCACCGATCGGCGGCTTGCTCAAACGCAGCTTCGATATCGCCGGTTCACTGATTGGATTGATCGCACTCAGCCCGCTGTTTGTCATGATAGCGCTGCTGGTCAAGTTTTCCGACGGCGGCTCGATTTTCTACGGTCACAGGCGAATTGGACGCGGCGGGCGGATTTTTCCTTGCCTGAAGTTCCGCACCATGGTTCCGGACGGCGACAGGGTATTGGCAACCTATCTCGCCACCAACCCGGACGCCAACGCGGAATGGATCGCCACCCGCAAGCTGAAGAACGATCCGCGCGTTACCCGTGTCGGAGCAGTGCTGAGGAAACTCAGCCTCGACGAGCTGCCGCAGATCATCAACATCCTGCAGGGCGACATGAGCCTTGTCGGCCCTCGTCCGGTCGTGCGCGACGAGCTGGAGATCTATGGCACGTCCGCCGTCTACTACCTGAAATCCCGCCCGGGCCTGACTGGCCTGTGGCAAGTCAGCGGCCGCAACGATGTGTCCTATGACAGCCGCGTCGCCTTCGATCGCCACTATGTCGAGAACTGGTCGCTGTTCGAGGACGTTCGCATCATCATCAAGACCGTCCCGGCCGTCTGGATGTCGCGCGGTTCTTACTGACCGGCCGGTGGCCAATGCCAGACATTGGCATCGGCCATTCGACGCAAGCTCATCGGGCGATGGGGCTATAGCGGATCGGAACGTTGAGTTGAAAACAGATTTGTTCGAAGCCTTTCGCAGCGGCCCGGATTCCGGCCGGCTGCGGCGGGCGCGTTTGCTGGCCACATGCCTTGCCATGGCGCTCGTCGTCCCGCACATCGCCGCCGCCGCCGGCGACTATCGCCTCGGCTCGCAAGACAAGCTCACCATCCGCGTCGCCGAATGGCAGACCGTCGAAGGCACATTTCGTGACTGGTCGGCGGTGAATGGCGAGTACACGGTCGGTCCATCCGGTACGCTGTCGGTGCCGTTCGCCGGCGAGTTGCCGGCATCCGGCAAGACCACGTCCGAAATCGCGGCGGCGATCGGCGAGGCTTTGCAGAAAAAGCTCGCTTTGTCAGACCGACCGGAAGCCTCGGTCGAGATGGCGCAGTTCAGGCCATTCTACATTTCGGGCGAAGTCCAGAACCCAGGCCAATTTCCTTATGTCCCAGACCTGACGGTGTTGAAGGCGATCAGCGTCGCGGGCGGCATCAGGCGCAACGCCGATTACGGCCCCCAGCTCGGCAAGGACCTTGTCACCGCCAAGGGCATGTTCGACATCTCCGACGACCAGCGCATTAGACTGATCGTCAGGCGCGCCCGCATCGATGCGGACATGGCCGGCAAGGCGAGTTTCGACGTGCCTAAGGAAGTCGAGGGCGATCCAAGGCTGCCAGCCATCGTCGCGGACGAGATGACGATCCTGACGGCCGACCAAAAGGCGCTGAAGCTGAAACTCGAGGCGCTCGACGATCTGAAAGGTGTCTTGGAGTCCGAGATCGAATCGCTGCAGAAGAAGATCGTCAATCAGCAGCAGCAGGTCGACCTGGCGCAGCAGCAACTCGCCAGCATCGGTCCGCTGGCGCAAAAGGGCCTGATCGCCAATGCCCGTCTGCTGGATTCGCGCCAGTCCGTGGCCGACCTGCAGGGCAAGATCCTGGACTACGAAACCGCCATCCTCACGGCCAAGCAGGCGATCAGCAAGGCGAAGCAGGATGCTATCGATGCCCAGAACACCTTGAGTTCAAGTCTCGCCACTGACCGGCAGCAGACCGAAGCCGACCTGAACGAGGCCGCGTTGAAGGTGAACATGCAGAAAGGCCTGATAGCCCAGGCCAGCGATCCCGCGATGGCGGCCGCTATAACAAACGATCAGCAACCTACCCTGCTCTATTCACTGGTGCGCAATCTCGATGGCAAGACCACCGAGATAGCCGCCAAGGAAGAAACCCCGGTGCTGCCTGGCGATGTGATCAAGGTCAAGCTGGCGCCGCTGGCCAGCCAGTAGACTTGCTAAGCGCTGAGCGGTTCATCATTTACAGAAATGCAGAACCGCTTCATACGCTCGTCGCCTTCTGTGAGCGGATGGTCCGCGGATATTCCCATTTGCACGTTCTGAGATTGGTTTTCGCGGCGCCGTAACTGGAAGTGCCGGCCGGACACGCTGGCGCTTCTGGAGCACGGCTTTTGGACAGTAACAGCTGCGCGCCGGACGTCCTGGTCGCTCGGAGCACGCGAGTCTGACAATCCAGCGTTTCAGTCTATTTCGCGGAGGCATGGATTTCCCGCCTCGCGCCCGGCCTGCTTGAGCCTTCGATCAGGGGAATTTGTATTGACGCGACTTCAGGTCCCGAGCCGATAGCTCACGCCTGATCGGCGACCGCCGGACGGCCGGCATGCCGAGGCCAGTCAGCCTCGCCCCCGGCCGCGTCAGCCGGCTCGGGACGCGGCGACCGCCGCCTGCGGGTAACGGGCAGCCGCGCCAGCTTGAAGAAGCTGAAATACATCAGGAAAGAACCCATGATATAGGGGTTGAGAATCTCGACCTCGACGAAGGAGCGGATCAGCAGCAGCACCATCACGCCGAAAAGGATCACCGAGTCCGCCTGCCATGCCTTGAAGATCACCGCCGAGACGTGGCCGTAGAGCGTGCGCAGCATGATCAGCGACACCAGCGTCGCTCCGACGAAGCCGAGTTCGACGAGGGCCTCGATGTAGGTGTTGTGGAAGTGAAAGCCGGTGCGGGTGGTGATGTAGAATTCGTTCCACAGCCGCTCGGCTTCAGCGAAGCCCTGCACCCAATAGGCGGCATAGCCGACGCCGAGAATCGGCGATTTCTGCACCGTGTTCCAGCCTTGCTCCCAAAGATAGGTTCGCCCGGTGAGCGTCGAATCCTTGCCGAAGAGGCCGAGGACGAAGTCCATCAGCCCGAGATTCAAGGCAACGAAGGCCGTCACGACCAGCAGGCCGGCGCCGATCAGGAAGATGACCCGGCGATAGCGGCGTGACAGAAGTTTGCTCATCGCAAGAAGCGCCACCAGCGCCAGAACCGCGGGTATCGAGGCCATCGAGGTGGCGGAATGCGAGGCGACCAGTACATAGGCCGACAGCAGCACGACGGGCACCGCCAGTATGAAGCTCAGCCGGCCGCGTCTGTAGAATGCAAGGAAGACAACGCAAAAATAGATGCCAAGCGAGCCGACAAAGCCGATCTGATTCTTGGAGGCGAAGGCGCCGACGAAGTTCACGGTGCCGTCGAGGACATCCTCGGAATAATTCCCGACCTTCACAGAATAGAGAAGGACGACGAATATCCCGACCAGCGCCCCTATGGTCAACGTGCGCACGCTGACGGTGCGCGCAGCTATGTAGGCGCAGGCAATATGGGAAAAATACTGGACCGACGTCCTTGCGGTGACGCCGGGAGCCTGCGACCAGAAAACCGAGAAGCAGACATAGGCCGCAAACAGCAGCGGCAGCCAGGCGCTGGACAGATGTCGCAAAAACCGCCGGTAGTCGACCAGGATGAGCGGAAGCCAGACCGCATAGTAGGCCAGGATCAGCACCTGGCCGAAAATGACCGAATAGGAAAACGCCCAGATCGAGACGACTACGGCAAAGGCGCCATAGACCGAATTCTTCTCGGGATCGATCAGCAGGGACTTTGGAATCTTCATCTCAGAGTCCCGCCGACACGACCCAGGGCCGGCAAGCCATGAGCCGGCCGGAATCTTCGCAAATATGGGCGTGCAATAAACGGCGTCTCCATTGTGCAGTGCAATATAACCTATTGCGCCCGGCGCTCAATGGCAAATCCGGTCACCTTGTCTTACAGCGAGGCATCTGCGGAGAGATCAGCTGGTTGCGCGTCCGAGACGCTACCAAAGCGCTCCGCCGGTGATCTGGATGTTCTCCATGGTGATGCCCTTGGCGAGATCCGAGCACAGGAATACCGCCAGAGCCGCAATCTCCTGCGGCTGCAGCATGCGCTGCTGCGGGTTGCCTTTGGCGATCTCGGCCATCGCTTCCTCAGCGGTGCGCCCCTTGCCTTCGCGCTCGACGACCTGCGCCACATTGCGGCGCATCAGTTCGGTCTCGACCCAGGTCGGGCTGATCATGACGCAGGTGACGCCATGGGCTGCCCCTTCCAGCGCCACGCAGCGTGTGAGGCCGAGAAGGCCGGCCTTGGACGCGCAGTAGGCTGGGTTGTCCTTCCAGCCGACCGAGGCGGCGGTTGAGCCGATGTTGACGATGCGGCCCCAGCCGCGTTCGATCATGCCCGGCAGTACCGCACGCGTGACGCGGAAGGCGCCCGTCAGGTTGGTATCGACGATCTTGTCCCATAACGCATCGGAATGACCGCAGACCGGCTGCTCCGCGGTCGTCCCAGCGGCATTGACCAGGATGTCGGCGGGGCCGATGGCCGCCTCGGCGTCAGCCGCGAATCGATTGGTGACGTCGCTGTCGCGCACGTCGAGATGAGCGGCGTGAACCCTCGTTCCGTGGGCGGCAAGGGCCGCACGCACGCGCTCGATTTCGTCCGCGCCGGGATAGTAAGCGGCGTCGGACCTGTCGGCGCCGGACGGCGCGATGTAGGAGCCGACGGCAACGTTGGCGCCGGCTTCAGCCAAAGCCGTGGCAATGGCAAAGCCCATGCCCGAGAACCCACCGGTAACGATGGCGCTACGGCCGGAAAGGTTGTTCATGGCGCACGGTCTCCACTTCGTTCCGGGCAGGCAATCAGGCCTGACCGGATTTGGCAATCACACCGGCGCAGCCTCCATCGCCAGCGTTTCATGTTTGCTGGAGCGGTTTACCTAACCATTCGCGATAGAAGCCTTCGAGGTCGGGCTCGAAATCGTGGACGATGGGATAACCGGGGGCCGCCGCTTCCACCTCGTGCAGCGTGCCGCATTGCGGACAGATGAACTCGCGGATTTCCATCCATTCGGGATCGGGGAGATCGCTGTTCGGGTAGATTTCGCGCAAAGCCTCCTCGGTGTTGCGGACGTTGATCGCAGCCTTCAGCTTCCAGCTCTTGCGATAGTCGCCGAAGGAGTGGCCGCATTCGCAGCGGGTAATGCGCTCATCGCCGCTCTGGCAGATGAACAGATGGTCCGAGACCGGCAGCAGGATCGGGTCGGTCCAGGCAACGCGATCCTGATAGACGGCAACCATCTTGAAGAAACGGTCATCGTCCTTGTAGGCACTCATGATCCGCCTTGTCTGTGGCCAAGGCAGCTTGCCTGCGGCCAGATCGCCCAGGACTTCCTTGCTGTACGAGGTCATGGTTTTGCTCCCGGCATGAAGATCGATCTGGCATCGACGTTCCAGAACTCGCTGAATTCGCTGGTGAAGCGCGGCGACAGCTTGATCGCGCTGGCGTACATTTTCTTCACCTCGGGGGCGAAATCGGCCTTTTCGACGCGGCCGCGCTCCTTGGCGATCCAATCCGCCACCGGTACTGCTTTCGCCAGACGCTGCTTGCGCATGGCGGCGCGGCGCTCGACCGTGGCGTCGATATCGGCGATGGGATAACCGTCCTCATCGTCCTTCAGCACGATGCCGAACACCTGGTCCGCCGCTTGCCGGGTGAGAAAGCCGTTCTCGACATCCCAGGCCGTCTTGATCGGATCGCGCTCTAGAACGTCGCCGTAACCGCCGCCGCCATTGTAGGAATGGCTGAAGATGTCGCCGGACTTGTGCGGCGAGGTGATGTAGGGGCCCTCGACCACGACATGGTCGCCACCGATGTTCCGCTCGTAGTCGGAGACATGCGGATCGATGCCGGGCGTATGCGCCAGCGGTTCGCCTTTTGCCGCCAGTTCGTGAATGTCTGAGTTGCGCACGGCGCGATGCTTCTGGCAGGTCGGCGCCGGATAACCGCCGCACATGCCGCCATTGTCGAACACGCGCGAAGAATGTTCGGAGGTGTGGAGCCGCAGATGCGACGTCTTGTTGATCAGCCAGGTCGAGACGAAGGAACAGCCGCCGCGATATTTGCCGGCGCCGCCGGAGTTGGGCACGATCGAGCGGCCGATATAGACCATCGGCATCGACTGTTCCCAGACCTCGATGTTGCCCATGTCGGATTCCGGATTCCAGCCGACATAGGCGGTGTCGAGACCATCCTTGATGGCGAGCGCGCCGGAGCCGGCGGCGGCGCATTCGAAATGCGCCATGCCGAAAGGCGTGCCGTATTGGCTTTCGCCCCCCATCTCGATCATCGGGCTGTTGACCTGACCGACAAAGGCCTCCTCGACAAAGCCGCGCGCGACAAAACTGCGCGACAAAAGCCGCTGGAAGACGCCATAGGCCGGCAGCAGCAAAGCCCATGAGGTGGCGGTCGCCACCATCTCGTTGTCGGGGTTGGTCCAGGTGCCGTGCGGCAGTTTCAGTTCGGTCGCCATCCAGGCGCCGTCATTGACCAGCCCTTCGAAATTCATGTGCTGGGTCAGCGTCACGAACATGCCGCCATCCATGCCGGCCGGCGTGCAGTTCATCGAATGGTAGCCCCAGGGCTGCGTGCCCTCGAAGTCCATGGTGATCTTGCCGTCGGTGGTGATCTCCATCTCGATCGGGATGTTGTAGAGCCAGTCGGGGTCGCCGAGTAGCTGGAAGCCGGGCTTTCCCGCCGTGACGTGGCCGTAAAAAGTGTGGCCGCGATAGATGCCGGGCACGGTGAGCTGGCGGGTGCGGGCGAGCTGGGCGCGACGGCCCTCCTCGATGAACTCCTTCGACACCTTCATCCAGTAGTCGAGGCCGATCTCGGAGATGAGCTGCTTGACGCTTTCGCGCATGTCGATGCAGGAGGCGACCTTGGCCTTTTCGTCGAGCACCCAGTAGATCGGCATGCGCAGATTGCGCTCGCAGCGGATGACGTAGTCGCGGCGGATCTCGTCGTTCTCGCCGATCTTCTCGGCGCAGACGAACAGACCCTCGGTGAAGCGCTCCTGCGCCAGACACACGTCGCCGCCAGGGGTGATGCCGCCGGCTTCCAACTCGTGGCAGACAGCGCCGGCCCAGCCGACCAGCGTGCCTTCATGGAAGATCGGCACGACGTCCATCACGTCGGGCACCTGCACGGTGCCTATGAAGGCATCGTTGTTGGCGAAGATGTCGCCTTCGCGGATGCGCGGGTTTTCCTCGTAATTGTTCTTGATCATCCATTTGATGAAGCGGCTCATCGTATGGACGTGCACCATGATGCCGTTGGAGAGCGCGATGGCGTCGCCCTCGGGCGTGTAGATGGCGACCACCATTTCGCCGACCTCTCGCACGCCGGGCGAAGCCGAGATGCGGCGGGCCATTTCGCGTGCCGAGACGCAATAGGCGCGCAGCTTGGTGTGCAGCGTCTCGAATTTCAGCGGATCCTGGTTGCGCAGCGTGAGTTCGGTGATGCCGTCATAGCAACCGGTCTCCTCCATCAGCCGCTCGGAATCGAGCAACCTTTCGCGAAGGCGCAGGGCCGAGGCAGGTTTGTCCAACATGGCGGTCGCCCTCTCAAGCGTGGGTGTAGTGCAGCAACGTCCATTCATCGACATGGACGCGGTCCTGCGGATGAACGACGAGCGTGGTGGCGGGATGTTCGATGATGGCCGGGCCGATGACTTCATGGCCGGGCTGCAAAAGGTCCATCTCGTAGAGATTGGCCTTGTGCCAGCGCCCACCGATATACGCCTCGCGCACACCCTTGTGGGCGGAAGCAGGATTGGAAGCGCCGAGGGGTCGCTTGAGCAGCACCGGCTTGACCTTGTCAGCGGTGGCGATCAGCCCGAGTTCGGTGATGGTGAAGCCGGCTTCGCCATAGCGCGACACGCGATGGTTGACCTTGGCATAGACCGCCTCGAACTCGTCGAGAACCCTGCGCATGTCGTCGGCCGAATCGACCTTGGCAAGCGGCGCCATGACCTCGACGTCCTCGAGCTGGCCGGTGTAGCGCATCATCAGGAACGGCACGGTCCTGATCTTCTCCCTGGCATGGCCGTCGGCGATCATCTCGTCGACCGCGGCCCTGGTCAGGTCGTCCCAGACAGTGGCGACCTTGGCGCCGAATGCGGCAAGCGTCGCCTCGTTGGCGCGTGGCGGGATGTCGTGCTGCGTCGAGACGGAATGCCGGCGCATGAAATCGGCCGTGGTGCAGCCGAAGGCGGAGAAGGCGGCCGCGAACTGGAAGGTGATGATGTCCTTGAAGCCGATGCCCCTGGAGCAGCCGGCCAGATGCAACGGGCCGGAGCCGCCATAGGACAGCAGCGTGAACTCAGAGGGGTGGATGCCTTGACCCGAGATGACCCGGCGCAACGCGTTGTTGGCATCGGACTCCAGCATGTCGATCATGCCTTCGGCGGCTTCCTCCAGCCCGACGCCAAGGATGTCGGAGCATTTCTCCTGGAAGGCGCGGCGGGCCTTTTCGACCTGCAGCACGACCTTGCCGCCAAGGAAATAGTGCGGGTTCAGCCGGCCGAGAATGGCGTCGCAATCGGCGATGGTCGGTTCGGTGCCGCCGCGATCGAAGCAGATCGGGCCGGGATCGGAGCCGGCGCTTTCCGGCCCAAGCGAGACCTTCCTGGTCAGGGGATCGACCTTGAGGATCATGCCGGCGCCGGCGCCGATCGTGTCGAGATGCAACGTCGGCACGTTGAGCTTGAAACGGTCCATCAGCGGCTCGTTCTCGATCCGCGTCTGGCCGCGCGTGATGACGCCCATGTCGAAGGAGGTACCGCCCATATCCGAGCAGATCAGCGAATCATTGCCGATCAGCTTGCCCACATAGGCAGCGCCCAGAATGCCGCCAATCGGGCCGGAGATCATGGTTTCATGCAGGCGCGGATGGTTGATCGAGGTCAGGCCGCCGAAGGAGAGCAGCGTCTGCACGCCATATTTGAAGCCGTATTTCTTCGAGACGTCCTCGATACCCCTAAGCTGCTTGCGGCCACGCGAGGTGGCGTAGGCTTCGATCAGCACGGAGTTCAGCCGCGACTGCTCGCGGATGACCGGGCGGACCTCATGGCTGGTGTAGACGATGATGTCGGCGCCGGCCTTGTCGACCTCCGCGCGGCAGATCTCGGCGATGCGCTTCTCGTGCACCGGATTGACGTGCGAGAAGATGGTCATGATGCAGATCGCCTCGACCTTGTCGGCGATCAGTTTTTTCGCGGCGGCGGAGACCTCGTGTTCGTAGAGCGGCAGCACGATGTCGCCGAACTGGTCGATTCGCTCGGTGACGCCATGCGTGCGGCGGCGCGGCACCAGCGGATCGGGGTGATGATGGGTGACCGCATGCAGCCGGTCGGCGTAGGAATAGTCGGCCCAGGCCTGCAGCCCTCGGCCCATCAGGATCATGTCCTCGAGGCCCTTGGTGGTGATCAGGCCGAGCCTGCGGCCGGTGCGCGACAACAGTGTGTTGAGCATGCCGGTGCCGGAATAGAGCACGACGTTGACGCCGGAAAACAATGATTCCAGCGAGATGCCCCAGGCATCCGCCGCATCCTCGGCAGACGCGAGAAAACCTTCGGCTTCGTTCTTCGGCGTGGTCGCCGACTTGCCGATCTTGAAGTGGCCGTCCTGATCGACAAGGATCGTGTCGGTCATGGTGCCGCCGGCGTCGATACCGATGACGATTGGATTGCCAATGATTGGACTGGTCAGGTTTGGCTGGGTCACGGTCGCCTCGGATCTGGTCTAGGTTGACGCAAGGCTAGATTCGATGGGCGGCCTCGCGCCATATGCCTAAAGACACAATGACGGCTGGGCTGACATCGCCGAGAAAAGGGCATGCGCATGGGCAATATTTGGGCGCCGCTCGCCAGGGCGATCGCCGCCACCGGCACCGACAGGCATGTCGACTGCCTGATCGACCTGATCGGCGCGGATATCGAGCACGATCTCGTTACGGTGACGCGCTATTCGGCGACGCAGACGCCGGAATTCATCAAGCACCGACGCTTCTCGGATGAAATGGTCCGGCGCTATCTCGACAACTACTACGTCTTCGACCCGTTCTATGCCTCGTGGCGGCGCGAGCGAAGGCTGGGCATCATGCCGCTGAAACGGCTCGCCGGCGACGAGGCCAAACGCGGCCAGTACATAGCCGGCTTCCTGGCGCAGTCGGAAATCTGCGACGAGGTCGGCATCATGCTGGCTGATGGCGGCGACTGGTGCCTCGGCATCTTCCTCGACCGCTCGACCACGTCATTCAAGGATAGCGAGATTGCCCTGCTGGATGAGCGGCTGCCGGTATTTGCAGCGCTGCATGCGCTCGACATCAAAGCGCGGGGAGCCGAGTTCTCCCGCACGTCGGCGCCGACCGGCCCCGGCGCCTCGCCCCGGCAGGAGCCGACGATCCCGGCCAGCCTGTGGCCGGAGCTGTCGCTGCGCGAGCGAGAGTTGGTCCAACTGATCCTCGCCGGTCACCCGACGGCCAACATCGCCGAACGCCTCGGCATCACCGTCGGCACGGTCAAGAACCATCGCCGGCGCATCTACGAGAAGCTCGACATCACCACGGAGCGTGAATTGTTTTTGCAGTTTTTTCAACACCGAGCGGAGCGGTAGGTGGGGTTCGGACAGCCAAGCGGTTACTGTTCTCTCCCGCTGCGGATTAGAGCTCATCCTCCCAATTGGCGCCGCCATAGAACACGCGCAAAATCACCACTTGGTCGGATTCCACGGTAAAGGTCACCGTCACACGGCGCTCGAAACCGATGATCCGAAGCCCTGGCCGCAGATCGTCACGGCGTGTTCCGCGCTTCGATGCGTAATCGAGACCCAAGCAGTAGGCCTCGAGCCGTTCGATATAGCGTATGGCTGTGACGTTGCCGGCAGCGATCTCAATGGTGTCGTATATCCATCGTAAGTCCGCTAGGGCTTCCGGCAACAGAACAACATGCCGGCGCTTCACACATCCCCCTTGAGACGGGCAGCGTGATGAGCGCGGATACTGTCAAAACCCTGGTCGGCTGGGATCACTTGAGAAGGATCTGCCTTCCATCTGTCATAAGTCGGCACGACTTCGTCGCGGAGCCAGCGCTCTACGGCTGCGTCGCGCTCCTGCAGGGCGCGAAGCCCGGCGCGGATCACTTCGCTGCTGGTCGCATAGGTTCCCGATTTCACGAGATGGTCGATGAAAGCAGCCTGCTCTGCTGGCAGGCTGAAGGTGCGTTTTTCGGTAGCGGCCATGATTTCTCCTATAACGTCGGTGTGATTATATCATACCGACGCAGAGTCGCACCTGAAATCTGACGCCGTCATCCGGCGAGGATGCCGACATGCTTGCTTAAGGATGTTGCTTTCACCGCAATCTGGCATTCGGTTTCAAGAGTTAGAATGACCCGAAAGCGCGCCTCAAAATTCCTCTTGCGGAGCCGCGCCGTCCCGGCTTAGTCTCTGCTTCGCAGAAAATGAAATTTAATTCCATTTGTTCAGAGCGTCCAAAGCTAGGTCCGTGTTCAGGAAAAAAATGGCCGGCCGCAATCGACTGAAAAAATATTTGATATATCATCTACCAGAACGGAAATAGCTGACATGGTCCAGCAGACATCGATCCAGCCATCGGCGCCTTGGTTGCGGCTAGACGTCGATGATTCGGACTGGAACGACGCCGAGGTTTCGGGCCTGGTGCGCTGGTATCACCAGATGCTGCTCATCCGCCGTTTCGAGGAAAAGGTGCTAGATCTCGCCAATGCCGGGCTGGTGCATGGTCCGGCGCATGCCAGCATCGGCCAGGAGGCGACGGCGGTGGGCGCCATGTCCGTGCTCGGCACCGGCGACCGCATCAACGGCACCCACCGTGCCCATCATCAGGTGCTGGCCAAGCTCGTCAACGCGCAGACGCCCGGCGGATTCGACCCGCTGCATGACGCTTTCAACCCGGACATGCAGGGCTCGGTGCGCGGCCTGATGGCCGAGATCATGGGCCTCAAGTCAGGCTATTGCGGCGGCCGTGGCGGCTCGATGCATATGCGCGACGATGGCTCGGGGATTCCAGGCACCAGCGCCATCATCGGTGGCAACCTGCCGCATGCGGCGGGCTATGCGCTCGCCGACAAGCTGCTCGGCACCGGCACCGTCTCGGTTGCCTTCTTCGGTGACGGCACGATGATGGCGGGGCCGGCCTATGAGGCGATGAACATCGCCGCGCTCTACCGGCTGCCGGTGATCTTCTTTGCCGAAAACAATCTCTATGCGGTCTCGACGCACATCAATGAGCAGACGCGCGAGACGCGGCTGGCCTCGCGCGGACCTATGCTCGGCTTTCGCGGCATCGAATGCGACGGCATGGATGTGGTGGCGGTCCATCACGCCATGCGCGAGGCGCGCCGGGCGATCGAGGAAGACGGCGGCCCAGTGCTGGTCGAGGCGCTTTGCTACCGGTTTTTACACCAGAGCGGCGCCCGCCCGGGCAGCGAATTCGGCTACCGCACGCGGGCCGAAGAAGACGCCTGGAAGGCGCGCGATCCACTGGTCACGATGGCCACTCGCCTGAAGACGATGGGCATCCTGAACGCTTCGGACCTCGGCACACTCGACCAGCGCGTCATGGAGGTGGTCAACACCGCTGCCGATTCCCTGACCGAGATGAGCGGCAACGCGCTGCGCATTCCTGACCATCTGTGGCCGGACCCAAGCGACGTCGACAACCAGATCCGCGGCGATCTTTCCGAACTGAAGGGCGAGCGTTTCCTCGAGATCGAGGACGTGCCGCCGGCCGACACCAGGCCGGTCAAGTTCATGGTTGCCGCGTCCGAGGTGATTGCGCGCGCCATGGAGCAGGACCCGCGCATCATTATCATGGGCGAGGATGTACACCGGCTGCGCGGCGGCGTTTCGGGCGCCACAAAGGGTGCGCTGGAACGCTGGCCGGAGCGCGTGCTGGCGATGCCGATCGCCGAGAACGGTTTTGTCGGCGTGGCGCTGGGTGCAGCGCTTTGCGGCTTGCGGCCGATCGTCGAGATCATGTTCGGCGACTTCTGCCTGGTTGCCGCCGATCAGTTGTTCAACGCGGTCAGCAAGGTGCGGCACATGTTCGGCGGCGGCTTTCCGGTGCCGATCGTGGTCAGGGTGCGCATCTCGCCGCACACCGGCTACGGCTCGCAGCATTCGGGCGATCCGTCCGGCCTGTTCGCCCTGTTTCCCGGCTGGCGCATCGTCGCGCCGACGACGCCCTTCGACTATATCGGCCTGATGAATTCAGCGCTGAAATGCGACGATCCGGTCGTCGTCATCGAGCATGTCGAGCTGTTCCCGAGCGAAGGCCCTGTGCCTGCGGAAGACCGCGACTATTGCGTGCGGCTCGGCAAGGCGAAGATCGTCAGGCCGGGCAGCGCCTGCACACTGCTCACCAGTGCCAGCATGGTTGCCGTCGCCAGCCAGGCGGTCGAGGAGACCGGCATCGATGCCGAGATTATCGACCTGCGCAGCCTCGATCCTACCGGGCTCGACTGGCCACTGGTGGAAGCCTCTGTCCGCAAGACCAATCGGGTGGCCGTCATCGAACAGGTGCAGCGTGGGCTGTCGCTTGGCGGACGACTGACACAAGAGATTCAGGATCGCGCGTTCGATTATCTCGATCACGAGATCCTGCATGTGACGGGAAGCCTCTCAGCTCCCGTCGTATCGGCACCGCTCAACCGCGCCGCACTGGGCGGCGCTGAAAAGCTCAAGGCCGCGCTTCAATCCCTCACTGCCGTGGGTGGATAGAGCGAACGCATTTGCCACAACGATCCGACAAGAAAATGGGAGAACCGACATGACCATCCTACCGAGAAACAAGACCAGGGCGACGATGCTGACAGCGGTGCTGCTGGCCACCAGCGCCTTCTGGGCACCGGCCACCTTCGCGCAGGACAGCAAGCCGCTGGTCATCGCGCGCAACATCGACCTCAACTCGCTCGATCCGCACCGCGCCTTCTGCGACACCTGCCAGATCTACAATTCCAGCGTCTATGAATCGCTGCTGACGCTGGACAAGGACAACAAGCTGATCCCGTTGCTCGCTTCCAAATGGGAAGGCAATGCCGACCAGAGCAGCTTCACCTTCACGCTCGACCCGGCCGCCAAATTCTCGGACGGTTCGCCGGTCGAAGCCAAGGACGTGAAATGGTCCTGGGAGCGGCTGAAGAACCTCAAGGGGAGCGCCTCGTTCCTGATGGACAATGTCGCCTCGATCGAGACGCCGGACGCGCATACGGTCGTCGTCAAGATGGTCGCGCCAAGCTCCGAATTCCTCAACATCGCGGCGGCTCCCTACGCAGCGGTCGTCAACAGCAAGGTCGCTTCCGAAGCCGGCGCCAAGGCCGATGCGGACGCCGCGACGACAGACAATGCCGAGGCCTGGTTCCTGGCGCATTCGGCGGGCAGCGCACCGTTCGTGCTGAAATCCTATGAGCCCAATTCGGAGCTGCGGCTGGCGCGCAACCACAAATACTGGCGCACGGCCCCGGCGCTGAGCGAAGTCGTCATCCGCCAGACCAAGGATGCGGTAGCGCAGGCGCAGATGCTGCAGAGCGGCACCGCCGACATCGCCATGCAGATCGACCCGGATACGGCCAAGACGATGACCGGCAGCGACGTGAAGATCGAGACCGTGCCGTCCTACAACTTCATCTATGTGGCGCTGTCGCCCGGCGCCAAGGCCAACAAGGTGCCACTGACGCCCGAAGTGCGCGAGGCCATCTCGCTCGGCCTCGACCGTCCGAGCATCCTGGATTTCACCATCGGCTCCGAAGGCCAGTTGATCAGCGCGCCGATCCCGCTCGGCTTCCCCGGCGGCTCGGGCTTCGAGGCGCAGCCCTATGACGTTGCCAAGGCAAAGGGACTTCTGGCCAAGGCCGGCCATGCCGACGGCTTCGAGATGGAAGCGGCGTTTCCCGGCATGAACGTTTATGGCGTCGATCTCTCGCTGTTGATGCAGAAGGTCCAGCAGGATCTGGCCAAGATCAACATCAAGCTCGATCTGCAGCCGATCCCCTTCGCCAACTGGCGCGAACGCGTCAATGGCGACGGCATCCCGATGACGGCGGTGTTCTACGCGCCGGACTATTACGGCACGTCGCAATACATCGATTATTTCGCCATGACCAAGGGCAGCCCGTGGGCGCGCCGCGCCGGCGCGGAGCGCGACCCGTCGGTACTCAATCCGAAGGAAGCGGATATCTACAAGGCAGCCCTTGCGGCAAGCGGCGACGAGGCCGCCAAGCTGTGGCACCAGGCCGGCGAGGAGATGATCAAGGACAGGATCATCCTGCCGTTGATCAGCCCGAACCTGATCCTGGCCTACAAGTCGGACGTCAAGGGCGTGCGTTATAGCGCCTGCTGCAACTTGCCGCTGGCGGAACTCAGCCACTGAGCGAAAAGATGCGGGAGGCGGCCAGCCGTCTTCCGCTTCTTCATTCTGGACGATCAGCAATCCTGTTCTTCCAGCACCAAAACAAATATATGATATATCAACGCGTGGAGACCTCGTTATGCCTTCCCTGATCAACTCCAAGGACCAGTTGCTGCGCGAGCGTGCGGCCTCGGTCATTCCGGGCGGCATGTGGGGACACATGGCGACGCGCTATCTCGGCTCCGCCTATCCGCAATTCTTCGAACGCGCCGACGGCTGCCGGGTCTGGGATGTCGATGGGCACGAATACATCGACCTGATGTGCAGCTGGGGCCCCAACATTCTCGGCCACCATCATCAGGCGGTTGAGGCAGCGGCCGAGCGGCAGCGTCGCCTCGGCGATGCGATGAACGGCCCGGGCGAGGTGCTGGTCGAGCTGGCCGAGCTGCTGGTCAAGACGGTCGCGCATGCCGACTGGGCGATACTGCAGAAGAACGGCACCGATGCCACCACCGCCTGCGTGACGATCGCGCGTGCCGGCACCGGCCGGCGCAAGGTGCTGGTCGCGCGCGGCTCCTATCACGGCGCCGTGCCGTGGTGCACGCCATCGCTGGCCGGCGTTACCGCCGAGGACCGCGCCCATCTGATCCATTTCGACTACAATGACGTTGCCAGCCTCGAGGCAGCCGTCGAGCAGGCCGGGGATGATCTCGCTGCTGTCGTCGTCACCGCCTTCCGGCACGACATCGCCCGCGACCAGGAATTGCCGACAGCCGCCTTCGCCAGACGGGCGCGCGAACTCACCACCGCCGCCGACGCGGCGCTGATCGTCGACGATGTCAGGGCCGGCTTCCGCATCGATCTCGCCGGCAGCTGGGAGCCGCTCGGCGTGCGGCCGGACCTGTCCGCCTTCTCGAAGGCTATCGCCAATGGGTATCCGCTGGCCGCCATCACCGGCACCGACCGGTTTCGCGAGGCCGCGACCAAGATCTATGTGACGGGTTCCTTCTGGTATGGCGCCGTCGCCATGGCGGCCGCGATCGGCACCATCAGCACGCTGCGCGATACCGACGCCATTGCCCGCATGACCGAAGCCGGCGACAGGCTGCGCTCAGGCCTCGACGCGGCAGCGAAGAAGCATGGCCTGTCGCTGCGACAGACCGGTCCGGTGTCGATGCCGATGGTGCTTTTCGACGGCGATGCCGAGTTCAAGCTGGCCAATGCCTTCTGCTCGGCCGCCTTGCGCGAAGGCGCCTATTTCCATCCCCGGCACAACATGTTCCTGAGCGCGGCGCATACCGCAAAAGATATAGATCTCGCCCTGCAGGCTGCCGATGCCGGCATGGCCGCAGCCGCGCAGATGGCGTGAACCGGCGCCGATGCGGTGGAGGGAGAAAGTTCGCTCAGCCGGCGGCCGACACCAGTCGGCCGTTCTGCGCCGCGCGGCGCAGTTCCTCCGGCGTGACAGCGCCGTCGTTCAGCCGTTCGAGCACCTTGACCAGCAGGCGCCCGCCTTCGATCATGTCCTGCTGAATACCCTTGCGCACGCCGTTCTCGTCACGCGCCCGCAGCGCGTCGAGGATGTCGAGATGCCGGTGGCGGCCGTCATAGGTCGGCCTGGCGTGCGGGTATTGATAGTTCACCAGCGGTCCGTTGCGCAGCCAGATGCCCTCGATGATGGCCAGCAGCTCCGGCATTTGCGCCGCCTGGTAGATCGAGTGATGGAATTCCCAATTGTCGCGGACGGCTTCGAACCAGCGGCCATTGTCCTCGTTGGCAATCAGCTTGTCATGCACCGCGGCCAGACGGTCGATCTCGCGCGGCTCGATGCGCGTCGTTGCCGCGGCACCCGCCATGCCTTCGAGATGCAGCCGGATGCTGCGCAGTTCCAGATACTGGGCCAGCGACAACTGGGCGACGGTGATCGAGCGGCCCGCCTCCATCTCAAGGCCTTTTTCACGCACCAGCTGCATCAGAGCCTCGCGCACCGGCGTTTCGGACACCTGAAGGCTGGCGGCAAGGTCGCGGATCTTGAAGCGATGGCCCGGCCAGAAACGGCCTTCCATCATGGCGCGGCGAAGCTCCTCGTAGACACGCGTCGTCAGATTGTCGCGCGCGATCGGCGCGATAGAAGCAGTCACATCCGCTCTCCGTTCTTGCAACAGCGCAGGCGTCGCCTGCGTCGCGTGGGCTGTGTATATGATACCACGAATGGCCTGACCACCGACATGAGACAAGCCGCCCCGAAACCGGCAGACATGAGACGGGTAGCATGACCAGGTCGACGCCTTCACTCCTGTTTGGCGCCATAGCCGACGATCTGACCGGCGGCACCGAGCTGGCGTCAATGCTGGTGGCGCGCGGCATTCCAACGGGATGCACGGTCGGACTGAGTGCGCCGATCCCACCAGGCAATCTTGCCCATGTGATCCTGCTCAAGACACGCGTCATCGCGGCCAGCGATGCGGTGCGCCAGGTTCTGGAGGCGGCGGACCGGTTGCTTGAAGCTGGTGCCCGGCAGATCTTCTTCAAATATTGCGCCACTTTCGATTCGACACCTGCCGGCAACATCGGTCCTTGCGCCGAGGCGCTGCTCGAGCGGCTTGGCGGCGGCGTCACGCTGTTCACCCCGGCCCTGTGTGAGACCGGCCGCACCGTCTATCAGGGACACATGTTCGGCGGCGCCCAGTTGCTGGGTGAATCGCCCAAGCGCTTCGATCCGCTGACGCCGATGACCGATTCCAATCTGGTTCGCGTGCTGCAGGCGCAGAGCAAAGGCAAGGTCGGGCTGGTGCCCTATCTCGTCGTCGATGCCGGGTCGGAGGCCATCCGCAACGCCATACGAGAGCACAGCGCGGGCGGCGAGATACTGCTGATCACCGATACGATCCGCGAGCGCGACCTGGTTGCGATCGCGGAAGCGACCTTCGACCTGCCGCTGATGACCGGCAATTCCTCGGTCGCCGCGCATCTGCCGCCGGCCTGGCTCACGCATGGGCTGCTGAATTCAGGCGATCTCGTTGCCGCCAGCCTGCCGGCCGTCGAAGGGCCGGCGGCGGTGCTGGCCGGCAGCGTCGCCGATCGCACCATCGAACAACTCGAACGTTTTGCGCAAAACAATCCACTGCTGACGATCGATCTGGCCCGCGCCTTTGCCGGCGCCGACGTCATGGCCGAAGCGCGTGCCTTCGCCCAGCGGCATTTGCCCGGTGCGATGATCGCCATTGCCACGACAGCGCCGCAAGCGACGGTCGAAGCGCTGCAGCAGGCGCACGGCCGCAATGTGGTGGCGGCAAGGGCGGAAGAGATCCTAGCCGGGATTGCAGAGATTCTGGTGCGTGAACTCGGCGTACGCCGGCTCGTCGTCGCCGGCGGCGAGACCGCCGGTTCGGTGGTCAAGGCGCTCGGCATCCACCGGATCGCCATGGGCGCCTATGAGGGCCCGGGATTGTCGCGCGCCATCGCCCACCTCCCCGACCTGCCATCCGATCCTCTGGCGCTGATGCTGAAATCGGGAAAGCTCGGCGGCCCGGATATTTTCGCCGACGTCCTGCAAGGCATGACACGGGCGACCACCGTCGCGCCGGCGATCGATATATGGCCACCGGCAAAACCTGTCATGCGGCCAACCACAGGGAAAGCATCGTGATGGACACCGAGACTGCACGCGCCAGCCTGATCACCGCGACGCAGACGCTGGACGCCAGCGGGATGAATGTCGGCACCACCGGCAATATCAGTGTGCGCACGACCGGCGGCATGCTGATCACGCCGACGGGAATAGCCACGAGCGCCTTGCGGCCGGAGCAGATGGTGGCGATGCAGCTCGATGGAGCCTGGGACGGTGCGTTCAGGCCATCGAGCGAATGGGAAATGCACGCCGAGATCTACAAGGCCTTTCCCGAGGCCGGCGCCGTCGTCCATGCCCATCCCGACCATTGCGTGGCGCTATCGTGCCTGCGCGAGGGACTGCCGCTGTTCCATTACATGGTCGCGGGTTTCGGTGGCGATGATGTGCGCTGTTCGGACTATGCGCTGTTCGCGTCAAGCGACCTGGCCAAGGTTGCCGTCGTCGCGCTCAAGGACAGGTCGGCCTGCCTGCTCGCCAATCATGGCATGATCGCTTTCGGCGGCGATCTCGACATGGCGCTCATCCGCACCATCAAGCTCGAGACCCTGGCTCGGCAATACCTTTTGGCGCGCAGCGCCGGCACACCGGTGCTCATCGAGGGCAGCGAGATACCCGCCATTCGCGGGCGCTACAAGAATTACGGTCAGCAGAAATAACCGGCCGAGCAATTCCAGGAAAAGTGGGAAGCGCTTTCCCTTGGGAATAGCGCCAAAACAAGGAACGGCTCTTCGCGCTCTTGATGTAGAGAACCACTCAGTCGACCGCAAATGCGACGAGGGCTGTCACGCTCCGTGAAAGATCAGGCGGGGATCGGTTCGGCGGCAGGCGCATAGACGCTGACAGCCCCAGTGCCGACCAACTGGTCGATGGTCTCGGCGCTGTAGCCGAGCACGTCGGCCAGCACGGCAGCTGTGTCCTGGCCCAGCATCGGTGGCGCGGTGAAGTCGGCGGTCAACTGCGCGGCAAGTCCCTGCGCCGGGCGCACCATGGCGACGGAACCGAGATGCGGATGCGGCAAGGTCTGGACGAGGCCGCGCTCGCGCACATTGGGACTGTCGAAGACTTCCGGTATCGATTTTACGGTGCCGGCCGGCACGCTGGCGGCGGCGCAAGCCGACATCCAGTGGTCTCGCGTTTTGGTCCTGAAGGCAGCCGCCAGCTGCGGAATCAGCGCCTCGCGGTTGGTGGCGCGCGCGCCTGCCTTGATGAAGCGCGCATCCCCAGCCAAATGTGGCAAGTCCACGACCTGCTCGCACAGGGCTGCGAACTGACGATCGTTGCCGACGGCCAGCGCGAAGCCGCCGTCGGACGCCTCGAATATCTGATAGGGGACAACCGTCGGATGCGCATTGCCGTAGCGGGCGACCTCGCGGCCGGTGTTGAGGTAACCGCTGCCGACATTGATCAGCAGGCTGAGCGCGCAGTCGATCAGCGACAGGTCGAGGAACTGCCCCTTGCCGGTCGTCGCGCGTTCGAAAAGCGCCGCCAGGATCGACTGCGTGGCGACCATGCCGCAGACGATGTCGGTGATGGCGACGCCGACACGCATCGGTTCGCCATCGCTCTCACCGGTGATGGCCATCAGGCCGCTCTCGGCCTGCATGACGAAGTCATAGCCGGGCCGTCCGGCATCTGGGCCGGTCTGGCCGTAACCGGAGATCGAGCAATAGATCAGCCGTGGGTTTGAGGCACTGAGCTCCTTGAAACCAACGCCAAGGCGATCGGCGGTGCCGGAGCGGAAATTCTCGACGACGATGTCGGCCTTCGCCGCCAGCTCGCGCACGATGGCCAGCCCCTGCGGGCTCTTCATGTCGAGCGCGATGCTCTGCTTGCCGCGATTGGCGCAGAGATAGTAGGTCGAGACACCCTTGTAGCTCGGCACCGACCACGCCCTGGTGTCGTCGCCGCCGTCGATGTTCTCGATCTTCCAGACTTCGGCGCCGAGATCGGCCAAGCTCATCGTCGCCCACGGACCGGCCAGCACGCGCGAAAGATCGAGAACCTTGATGCCTTCGAGCGGCAGGCGCCCGCGGCCCGCCGTGCTGGCATCGTCGGTTTGAGCTTCAGTCACGATAATATCCTTCGTGGGTACAGCAATCGTGAGGACCGGTCAGACAGTCTTGAAGGTGTTGACCGGCTCCGGGAAATGACAGGCGACCCGATGCGAAACGCCAGGCGGATCGAGCGGCGGTTCGACGGCAGCGCAGATCGCCTGCGCCTTGAAGCAGCGCGTGCGGAAGCGGCAGCCTGACGGCGGGTTGAGCGGACTCGGCACGTCACCGGTCAGCACGATGCGCTCGCGCTTGCGCTCCTTCTCGGGATTGGCGAGCGGCACCGCCGACAGCAGCGCCTGCGTATAGGGATGCAACGCCCTCGAATAGAGCTCGGCCGCGGGTGCGATCTCGACGAGCTTACCGAGATACATCACCGCGACCTGGTGCGAGATGTGGCGCACGACCGAAAGATCATGTGCGATGAACAGATAGGATGTGCCGAAGGACTGCTGAATATCCCTAAGCAAATTGAGCACGCCGGCCTGCACCGAAACGTCGAGCGCCGAAACCGGTTCGTCGAGGATCACCACTTGCGGGTTGAGCGCAAGCGCGCGGGCGATGACGACGCGCTGGCGCTGGCCGCCGGACAGTTCATGCGGATAGCGCTTGCCGTGATCGGGATTGAGCCGCACGAGTTCGAGCAATTCGGCGACGCGCGCCCGGCGGTCGGCCGCCGACATGTCGCTCATGCGCAAAGGCTCGGCGATGTTGTCGGCGATGCGCATGCGCGGATGCAGCGACCCGTACGGATCCTGGAAGACCAGCTGGATGTAGCGCCGCATCAGGCGCATGTCTTCGTGATTGAGCGCGAGCAGGTTCTGGCCCCGGAACCAGCTTTCGCCGCTGGTCGGCTCGATCAGCCGCATCAGGCAGCGCCCGAGGGTCGACTTGCCGCAACCGGATTCACCGACAAGGCCCAGCGTTTCGCCGGGGGCTACGTCGAACGAGACATCAGCGACCGCACGGACATGGGCAACGGCACGGTCGAAGACGAGGCCGCCGCGAACCGGGAAGTCCTTGACGAGATGTCGTACCGAAAGCGCTGCCGCCGGCTTGGTTTCGACTTGAATTTGCTCCGCTACGCTCATGGGCTCACGCTTCCATTGTCCAGGCTGGCCGCCGCCAGCGCAGCGCTGTGGAAGGGCGGCAAGGTCGTCGCGAAATGGCAAGCCGAGAACCGGCCGCCAATATCGTGCAAAGGCGGATCCTCGGTCCGGCAGCGTGCCTCGGCATAGATGCAGCGCGGATGGAAGGCGCAGCCGCCCGGCAAGCGGCCAAGTGCGGGCGGCGAACCGTCGATCGAGAACAGCCGCTCGCGGCTTTCCTCGAGGTTGGGGATCGAGGCAATCAGGCCGCGCGTGTAGGGATGGCGCGGGTCGTCGAACAGCTCGGACACGCCAGCCTGTTCGACGACGCGGCCGGAATAGACGACCGCGACGCGGTCGGCATGACCGGCGACGACGCCGAGATCATGGGTGATCAGCACCAGGCCAAGGCCAAGCCGTTCCTGCAGCGAACGCAGCACGGCCAATATCTGCGCCTGCACCGTGACATCGAGCGCCGTGGTCGGTTCGTCGGCGATTAGCAAATCGGGATCGTTGGCGACGGCCATGGCTATGACCGCGCGCTGGCGCATGCCGCCGGAGAATTCATGCGGATACTGGTTCACCCGGCGCTCCGGCTGCGGGATCGCCACCAGATTCAGCAATTCCACCGCGCGCGCCATGGCCTGCTTGCGGGTGACGCGCTGATGCAGCCTGACCGCCTCGGCGATCTGGGCGCCGACGGTCATCACCGGGTTTAGCGAGGACAACGGGTCCTGAAAAATCATGGCTATGCGCGCGCCCCTGATCTTGCGCATTTCGCGTGACGATTTGCCCACCAGTTCGTCGCCGTTGAAGCGGACCGAACCGGTGACCACCGCATTCTTCGACGTCAGGCCGAGCGCGGCGAGCATGCCAACGGACTTGCCCGAGCCGGACTCCCCGACAATGCCGACCACTTCGCCCTTGGCGACGTCGAGGTCGATGCCGCGCACCGCTTCGAACTGATCGCCTGCCCGTCGGAAGCCTACCCGCAGGCCGCGTATGGACAGCAGCGGCTCGCGCTCGGCTGCCTTGTCGACTGCGCCCGGTGGCGCTGTAGGTATCTGTGCGCTCATCGCTTAATCCGACCTTGGATCGAGAATGTCGCGCAGGCCGTCGCCGATGAAGTTGAAGCCGAGCACGATGGTGAGGATGGCGACGCCGGGACCGAAGGCGATCCACCATTGGTAGAAATGGACGGCGCCATCGGAGATCATCGAGCCCCATTCAGGCGTCGGCGGTGTGGCGCCGAGACCGATGAAGCTGAGCGACGCGGCAAGCAGCACGACCTGGCCAAGATCCATGGTCGCGCTGATCAGCACCGGGGTCCAGCAAAGCGGCAATATGTGCGTGAACAGCACGCGCAGAGGCCTGGCGCCGGCGGCGATTGCCGCCTCGACATGCTCGCGCTCCTTCACCTCCAGCACCTGCGCCCGCATCAGCCGGGCGTAGACCGGCCACCAGACCAGCACCATGGCGATGGCGGCATTGCCGAGGCCGGGTCCGAGCGACGCCGCGACGGCCATGGCGAGCAGCATCGGCGGGAACGACAAAGTCACGTCGACAAGCCGCATGATCGCCGCGCCGGTCAGGCCGCCGACGAAGCCGGAAATGGCGCCGAGCAGCGAGCCGATCACCACAGCCGAGACGACGACCAGTACCGCGATAGGCAGCGAATGCGCGGCCCCGTGCAGAGTGCGGGCCAGCACATCGCGCCCGAGTGCGTCGGTGCCCAGCCAGTGCGCCCAGCTCGGCGGCTGCAGCCGGCGCGCCACCATTTCGAGCGAATCGAACTGCACGACCAGATTGGCGAACACGGTCATGAACAGCCAGAACAGGATGACGATCGTGCCGATGACCAAAGGCGCGGTCAGCCATTCGGGAACAGCGGTGGAACGGGATCTGGTTTCGACCGCCGACATCAGCTCAATCTCACGCGCGGATTGGCCACGACATAGAGTATGTCGGTGATGAGATTGGTGACCAAGAAGGCGAGGCCGCCGACGATGGTAACGCCGATGATTGCCGGGAAGTCGAGCGCGCGCGCCGCCTCGACGGCATAGGAACCCATGCCCGGCCAGGAGAAGATGGTCTCGGTCAGCACCGCGCCGGTGATCAGATAGGCGAAGGAATAGCCGATGACGGTTAAGGTCGGCACCATGGTGTTGCGCAGCGCGTGGACAATGATGACGCGGAATTCGCTCGCCCCCTTGGCGCGCGCGGTGAGCACGAACTCGCGGCTCATCACATCCAGCATGTTGGCGCGCACCAGCCGCGATATGGTGCCGGAAACCGTCCAGCCGAGCACGAAGGCCGGCAGCAGCAGGTGCCAGAGCGCGTCCTTGAGGACGGTCCAGTCGCCAGCCAGAAGCGAATCGATGGTCAGGAAGCCGGTGATGCCGGGCGGCAATGCCAAGCGGGCATCGACCCTGCCCGGCCCCGGCAGCCAGTTCAGCATGACGGAGAAGATGAACAACAGGCCGAGCCCCGACCAGAACACCGGCAGCGAAGAGCCGAACAAGGCGAACAGCCGCGCGCCATGGTCAATCAGGCTGTTGCGGAAATAGGCGGCCAGCACACCAAGCACGATGCCGAGCGTGGTGCCGAAGATCATCGCAGCGAAAACCAGTTCGAGCGTTGCCGGCAAGCGGTAGAGAATGTCGGTGCCGACATTGCGCTTGGTGATGAACGAGGTGCCAAGATCGCCGCTCAGCAGATTCCCAAGATATATCATATAGCGTTCCGGCAAAGGACGATCGAGCCCCCAGCGCGCCTTGGCGGCGGCCACCACTTCGGGATTGCTCATCTGCTGTTCGGCGACAATCGCGGTCAGCGGATCGCCCTTGGTCACCGTGGTGATCAGGAAGGCAATGGTGACGATGCCGAGCACCAGAAACGGCATGGCGATAAGCCGGCGCAAAATATAGCGAGACACGTGGCTACCTTCACAAGGAGGGGCTTCGTAAGATGGCACAAGGCGCTTGGAGATGCCATCAAGGGAAGCATATTGACAGTGGGGGAAAGCGCCTGTCAATATAAATGGAATTTAATTTCATTTTTGAGACAGCGCCGGCGACACCGGCCCGACAGGCGGACGACGACGCCAGAAAAGACCTCAGCGTGCGCAAGCGAGCCACCAGGGACGAGACGGAGCTTGAAGTCGAAGGCGCGCAGCTTTCGTCGTCGCTGGTGCGCGGGCTCGGCATCCTGCGCGCTTTCCGCCCGGGCGATGCCTCACTCGGCAATCAGGACATCATTGCCCGCACCGGCCTGCCCAAGGCCACGGTTTCGCGCATCACCTATACGCTAAGCGCGCTCGGCTATCTCCTCTACGACAAGGACCTCGGCCGCTACAGCCTGGGACCAGCCACCGTGGCGCTGGGTTATTCGGCACTGAGTTCCAGTGCGGTTGTCCACGTAGCCCGGCCGCTGATGCAGCCGCTGGCCGATTTGACGGGGGCGGCGGTGGCGCTCGGCACCCGCGACAGCCTCAACATGGTCTATCTCGCCAACTGCCGGTCGGAGAGCCTTGTCACGCTGCGCCTCAACCCGGGCTCCTATCTGCCTATCTGGAAGACATCGATGGGGCTGGCCTATGCGGCGGCACTTTCATCCGAGGAGCGTGCCCGCCTTGTGGGGGCTTTGCAGGAGACCGAGCCGGACAGGGCGGCGATGATCGCGGCGGCGATCGACGATGCGATCGCCCAGTATGCCGACAAGGGCTATGTGACGTCGTTCGGCGCCTGGCACAGCTACATCCATGCAGTCGGCGTGCCGTTCCGTCCGCGTGACGGCTCGCCGCTGGTTGCCATCACCTGCGGCGGCATCGGCGAGATCATCACGGAAGAGCGCGCGCATGCCGAGATCGGACCGGCGCTGGTGGCGATGGTGAAGGCGCTGGGCAGAGAGCTCGAGGGAAATCCCGGGTAACGGGATTGGCCCAGACGATCGGCCTCGCATGCCGGCTTGAACTTGCCTGATCGTGACCGCACAGTCGCCGTCGATGGTATGGCGGTTGCGCGCCGTCATCGCCATCGGGTTGAGATGATGGGGAAAATCGGATGCCGATGAATTTTACAGGGCGGTTCAGCGGTCGAGCGGCGGTGATCACCGGCGGCGCATCGGGCATCGGTCTGGCAGTGGCTCAGAGGATTGTCGAAGAGGGCGGACGGGTTTCAGTCTGGGATCGCGATCCTGCTCAGATCGAACAGGCCAAGGCTACCCTTCCCGGCCTCCACGGTGTTGCTATCGACGTCGCCGATGCGGCCGGCGTGGAACGCGCCAAGCAGTCGGCGATCGAAGCGCTTGGCGGTGTCGACATCCTGGTCACCAGTGCGGCGATCACCGGACCCAACATGACGACCTGGAATTACTCGGTCGAAGATTGGCAGAAGGTCATCGACATCAACATCAATGGCGTCTTCTATTGCAACAAGGCGCTTGTCCCGCACATGCTCGAGCGCAACTATGGCCGCATCGTCAACATCGCTTCGATCGCCGGCAAGGAAGGCAATGCCAACGCGTCGGCCTACAGCACCTCGAAGGCCGCGGTGATCGGCCTGACCAAGTCGCTCGGCAAGGAGTTGGCCAAGACCAAGGTGACGGTCAATTGCGTCACACCGGCGGCCGTGCGCACCGCGATCTTCAGGCAGATGAGCCAAGAGCACATCGACTTCATGCTGTCCAAGATACCGATGGCGCGCTTCGGCGAGGTCGACGAGGTGGCGGCGCTGATCTGCTGGATCGCCTCGGAAGAGTGTTCGTTCACGACCGCCGCCGTATTCGACGTTTCCGGCGGCCGCGCCACCTACTGAGGCAGGACGCATCTCAATTCCGCGTGACGACGCAACGAACTGGAGCGTAGGGGCGTATAGTCCCAGACGTCGAATCGACGTTGACGCAACAAAGCTATGCGGGAAAGCTATGACGCGGCATGACAGTTCAGCATGCGTGATGACCTGCCGGCGCGGGGCAACTGGTTGGCGGTTGACGGACGCTGCAGCCATCCGGCGGGAGCTTGCTTCTTTTGCTTAGAGCCGAGCCTGCCGCACTGTCCGATGACGAGCTTCTGGACCGCTATCAGCGCGCCGCCTTCGACTATTTCATCGAGAACGTGAACCCCGAAAACGGACTGGTCGCCGACACCTCGCGGCCGAATTCGCCGGCCAGCATCGCTGTCGTCGGCTTCGCGCTGTCCAGCTATCCGGTCGGCGTCGAGCGCGGCTGGATGGCGCGCGATGCCGCCGCGAAGCTGACGCTGGCCGCGTTGCGTTTCTTCTCGGCCGGCTCGCAAGGCAATGGCGAGGAGGTCACCGGCCACAAGGGCTTCTACTACCATTTCCTCGACATGCGGACCGGCCTGCGCGTCTGGCGCTGCGAACTGTCGATGGTGGATACGGCATTGCTGATATCGGGCATGCTGGTGGCGGGCGCCTATTTCTCCGGTGACGATGACGAGGAAGCCGAAATCCGCCAACTGGCCGAGGCGCTCTACCGGCGCGTCGACTGGCGGTGGGCACAAGGCTCAAGCCCGACCTTGCGACAAGGCTGGAAGCCGAGGAGCGGCTTTCTCCACTATGGCTGGGAGGGCTACAACGAAGCCACGATCCTCTACGTCCTGTCGATGGCCTCGCCCGACAGCCCGACCTCGGACAACAGCTACGAGGGCTGGACGGCGACCTATCAGTGGGAGAACATTTACGGCTACGACGTGCTGTATGGCGGTCCGCTGTTCATGCACCAGTTCTCGCATGCCTGGATCGATTTCGCCGGCATCCGCGACGCCTTCATGCGCGAGAAGAACTCGGACTATTTCGAAAACAGCCGCCGCTCGACCTATCTGCATCGCGACTATGCACGCCACAACCCTTACGGCTATGGCGGCTACGACGAGAACCTTTGGGGTCTTTCGGCGGGCGACGGGCCAGGCGGTTTTCGCACCAGCGTGGAGCGACAGCGCCGGCGGTTTTCCGGCTATGCCGCGCGCGGCGCGCCGTTCGGGCCCGATGACGGGACGATCGCGCCTTGGTCCTATCCGGCATCACTGCCTTTCGCCCCGGAGATCTGCCTGGCGGCGTTGCGCCATCTCGGTGATCGCTACCCCGAGGTGATCGACAATTTTCGACTGCCTAGCGGTTTCAATCCGACACTGGCGAACCGGCGTAAATTCGGGGGGCACGGCTGGGTGTCGGAAGGCCACTATGGGCTGGATCAAGGCATCGTGGTGATGATGATCGAGAACCATCGGTCAGGGTTGATCTGGAGACTGATGCGGTCAAATCAACACATCCGCAACGGCTTGCGCAAGGCCGGATTCAATGGCGGCTGGCTGTCTCAGCCGGCAAGCCCGGCGTCGGGTGGCGGCGATGTCGCGTGACCGGACCAGGGCTGCCGCCTTTCCTGTCGATCACAACGACATTGAGCTGATCAAGGGCGCCCATCCGCCGCACTGGAAGAACCCGCAGCCGGACGGTCCCTACAACCTCGTCGTCATCGGTGCCGGACCGGCTGGACTGACCGCCGCCTACGAAGCGGCCGGCCTCGGCGCAAAGGTCGCGCTCATCGAGCGCCACCTAATCGGCGGAACTTGCGTCAATGTCGGCTGCATCCCGTCGAAGTCGATCATCCGCACCGCAAGGCTTTATGCCGACATGCGCGACGCCGAGAATTTCGGCGGCGACATGCCGGACCGTCTTCACGTCAACTTTCAGCGCGCCATGACGCGGATGCGGCAGATCCGGCAGCGGATCAGCCGCGCCGATGCCGCCGATAGCCTGATTTCCGAAGGCATCGACCTTTATTTCGGCGAAGCGCGGTTTTCCGGAAGGGACGCTGTCACGGTCGCCGGACAAACCTTGCGTTTCAGAAAGGCGCTGATCGCGACAGGCGCGCGCCCGAGGCTGCCGACGATCTCGGGGCTTGCCGACGCCGGCTATCTCAGCAACGAGACCATGTTCGATCTCACGGAGTGCCCGAAGCGGCTTCTGGTCATCGGCGGCGGACCACTCGGTTGCGAAGCGGCGCAGGCCTTCTGCCTGCTGGGCGCGAAGGTCATCCAGGCGCAGCGCGAACCGATGTTCCTGCCCGGTGAGGAACGCGATGCCGCCCAAATTCTTTCGGACGCGCTGGCGCGCGAAGGTGTCGAAGTTCGCCTCAACACCGAGGTGGTGGCGGTGCGGACGGAAGGCGGCAAGAAGCTCGCCGACCTGGTGTGCGACGACGTCACGACGACGATTTCCGTCGACGAGATCATCACCGGCATCGGCCGATCGCCCAATGTCGACGGCCTCGACCTGGAAAACGCCGGGGTGGCATATGATGCCGACGGTATCAAGGTAGACGACTGTCTCCGCACCACAAATCCGCGCATCTATGCGGCGGGCGATGTCTGCCTCGCCTACAAATTCACCCACACCGCCGAGGCGACAGCCCGCATGGTCGTGCGCAATGCCCTGTTTCTCGGACGCAGGAAACTGAGCGAACTGGTCATTCCGTGGTGCACCTATACCGATCCGGAGATCGCCCATGTCGGCCTCTATCCGGCGGAGGCGCGCCAGAGCGGCATTCCGGTCAAGACCTATACGGTGCTGATGCACGATGTCGCCCGTGCGGTGATGGACGGCGAGGAGGAGGGTTTTGTCAAAATCCACGTCAGGGAGGGGTCCGACCGCATCCTGGGCGCCACGGTCGTCGCCAGCCATGCCGGCGAGATGATCAATGCGGTGTCGCTGGCGATCAAATCGGGCATGGGACTGCGGGCGCTGGCCGACGTCATCCATCCATTCCCGACGCAGGCGCAAGGCATCAAGATGGCCGGTGACGCCTATCGGCGGACAAGGCTCACCTCATCGTGGAAGCGTCTGGCGGGCCGCTGGTTGGCGTGGTCCAGGCGATGGTGACATTCGGCAGGCCGCGCAGCTGGTGCATCTGACATTCAGCGACGATGCGGCGCTTGACGAAAGCGGCGTTCGGCTGAACAAGTCGAAGCCGATTGTTGTGGTTTTGGGGCCGTCGCGCATGTCGTCTGGAATGAAAGCCTCCGGCGCAAAGCCCAGAGCGCCCGCTTTGAATCCCGCGGGCGCACAACCGCTCGACGCTGTCTCCGCGGCGAAAGCCGGGCGACGTGTGCTGGTTGTGTCCCACGATCCGGCCTTTCCGCCGATCTCCGGCGCGGATTTGCGGAACTACCGCAATGCTGAGTCTGCTACGCAATTCGGCCCGGTCTGCCTGGTGTCTGTGCTGCCGCAGGCGACGGAAACAACCGATCCGTCGATCCGCACCGAAGCCTTGTCGATCAAGGGAGAGGCCCGCTCCGCCTCGATCGGGTGGTGGCGCATAAGGGCGGAGCGTCGCATCTCGCGCGTCGCCTTGACGCGGCTGGAGGCACTGGTTCGGGACTTCCGCCCCGAAACGGTGCTGATCGAGGGCATCGGCCTGTTCAAGCTGCTGCGGCCTTTGCGGGCACTGACGAAACATCTCATCCTCGACATGCACAACGTCGAGTCCGACTTGGCGGGGCAGTTGCGGCACGTCGATGTGAAGCGGCCTGCGGTGGCGACGATCAGCGCGGGCCTTGGCATCAGGCGTCTCGAGAGAAAAGCGATTGCCCTTGTCGACCGGGTCTGGGTCTGCTCGAGCCAGGATCGAGAGCGGTTGATGGCGCTTTCCCGGCATAAGTTGCCGATCGATGTCGTTCCAAACGGAATTCCGCACGCCGGGCACAGCCCCGAAACGCTGCCCGCCGAGCCCGGATCCGGCGAAAGCTTTCCGGTGATCCTGTTCGTCGGCCATCTCGGCTATCCGCCAAACGTCGACGCCGTCCAGAGATTAGCCGGCTCCATACTTACGCGCATCCGACTGGCCTTGCCGACCGCGACACTGATTCTCGCTGGGCGCAACCCGACAACGGCCGTGCAAGCGCTGGCAGGATTGCGGGGCGTGGAGCTCGTCGAAGACCCCGAAGACATGGCGCCGCTTCTGTCGAGAGCGCATCTCACCATCATCCCGCTTGCGGCAGGCGGCGGCACCCGCATCAAGATTTTGGAGGCGATGGCGTGGGGCGTGCCGGTGATTGCCACGCCTCTGGCGGCCGAGGGCCTGGATCTGGTCGACGGGGAGGAGCTGCTGCTGTCGGATACCGATGAAGGGCTTGCCGGAATGGCTGTCGGACTCTGCCTGGATGGCGACCGCAGGGCACGGCAGCGCATCCGCGCGCATCAAGCGGTTTGGGCAAGGTTCGGCCCAGAAGCCATCCGCAATGCTGTCCGCGGCGGGCTGGGGCTGGACGAGGCTGGCACATGATCCGTCCCTCCAGCAGATATGGAGGAGCCACATCGTTCCACATCGCTTGCAGGAGCCCGCTTCGCACGACGTCCAGCCGGAATTTCGTGGTCTGCCCTATCAGGATGCGTGCTGAAGCTCTTGCCGAATGGGGCCGAGATAGGTTTGCGGATGCAAGCGTCCCCAAACATGGCCCCGGTCGGTCAGATGCGCGACCTGCTCTATCCAGCGTCTCGGCGCATCGGGGTCCCTCACCTCATGCCAGTCGTCGACGATAATGACAGGCAGGCCCTGGTAGAGCGGGTCGAGCGGCGAGGTCCTGGTGACGACGATGCAGCCGAGATAAAACAGCTCCCATGTCCTATGGCAGTCCAGGCCATTGCCTTCGGTGGACAGCACGAGCGGGTATTGCGAGTATAGTTGCCAGATCGAGCGCTGCGAGACCCGTTTCGTCAGGAAATCGACATGCGGACATCCGCCCAGGGCATCAAGCAGTTCCCGGCGCTGCCTCGAGCCATTGCTGATGCTGAAATCAGAGAACAGCCTGGGCGGGCGGCGGTCCACATGATCCTGCCGGGCGCGTATGATTTCCAGTTGCTTCACAAGCCCTGCCGGCGTGGCAAGGGACCGAGGCGTGTGAAGATCGAGCCCGATCGGGAAAGGCTTCACTCTGGGGTGAGTGCCGTCACAATTCTGGCTGTACCAGGAGACCAGGAAAGGGTTGGCGAGAAGTTGGTCGACGGTGTCCTTCGCCAGATCCGACGGCACCGAAGCATCTCCGTCGGTCGTCAGCAGCGTGAACGGTGCCGTGATCGTCGGCAGCACGATCCTGACGAACGTGTCGAGGTCGCAGGTTTGCGCATCCCTGGACAAGGTGCTCAGGCGCAGCCAGACGATGCCATGCGCGCCGCTGTAATGTTGGCGGAAAAATGCCTCGCTCTGCGTCGATGCAGTTGGCGCGTTGCGATACCAGCGCGGCCCGGCGAAATCGCAGAAATGCCCGATGCCCTGCGACCACAGCACGGGTGGAACGTCAAGAAACCTTAGCGCCCTGGAATAGACGGCTCTTTTGACAGCCCTTCGAAACCTGCCCATCGGCAACTCCTAGCGCGGATGCCAATAGCGTTGCAACGTCCTGCCTGGCATATTCGCCTTGAGCCGAACCCGGGCCAAAAATTTCGAGCCGTCTGGCGGCGTCGCAACTGGCTGACGATCTCGCCGGCTGCAGTGCCGCGACCAACTCCCGGCACGGCCGGAGGCACGCGGCGGTCTACAGACTTGATCGTGGCAAAGGTCGAAGTGCTTGCGGTTCAGCGCAAGACCGCACGTCTCAATCGTGCAATTCCCGCGATATCGGCGGACCGAGGGAGAAATCGGAGAACGTTACCTCAAAGCCCTCGCGTTGCGGCGAACAGCACATCATGCCGATATCGACCGTCTTCGAGGTCGGGAAATAGGCAAGCCGCACAGGCTTCCAGTGGCCGTCGGAAGCATCGAGGTACTGGACGCGGATCGCCTCGGCGTGACGGGTCAACCGGATCCTGACGCCGTTCGGATCGGCATGAATGGCGACCAGCGACCAGTCTGACGTGTCGTTGGTGACGACAACGGAGAAATAGGCAAGGCCGTCGGTGTACTCGATACCGGCCTTGATCCAGTGCGTTTCGCTGAGCCGGACCATCAGCCCGGCCTGATCATAGAGGACCTCGTAGTCGCCTTTGACCGTGACTTCGGCGCTGAAATCGCCTTCGACCGGCCGGTGCAGGAAGTGGCCGTTGTCGCGCCAGAAACCGTAGAAGGTCTCGCGCCAGAAATCGGTCTCCTTACCGGTGCGCACACGAACGCTGTCGCCGTCGATAGAATGGTGCGGCGGCGGGTTAAGCCAGGCCAGATCTTGCACTGTCATCCTTTCGCGCCGCTCCAATCCAGATGTGCATGGCGGTGTTGCCGGCATGGTCGGCAGTGACCGATCAGCCAGCGAATGTATAGGCCGTCTTCACCGTGGTGTAGAACTCCGCCGCATAGTGGCCCTGCTCGCGCGGCCCATAGCTCGAACCCTTGCGGCCGCCGAAGGGAACATGGAAATCGACGCCCGCCGTCGGCAGGTTGACCATCACCATTCCGGCCTCCGAATTGCGCTTGAAGTGCGTGGCATGCTTGAGGCTCGAGGTGCAGATGCCGGAGGTCAAGCCGAAGGGCGTGTCGTTGGCGACGGAAAGCGCCTCGTCATAGTCCTTGACGCGAATGACGCTGGCGACAGGTCCGAAAATCTCCTCGCGCGAACTGCGCATGGCATTGGTGGCCTCGGTCAGCAATGCCGGCTGCAGATAGAAGCCTGGCGTCTTGCGGTCGAGCCGCTCGCCGCCGAAGGCGAGCGTGGCACCTTCCCTGACGCCGATGGCGATATAGTCCTCGTCCTGCTTCAGCTGCGTCGCGTCGACGACAGGACCGATCTGGGTCTGCGCGTCGAGCGCATCGCCGATGACCAGTTTGCTCATGCGATCCTTGAGGGCATCGACGAAACGGTCATGGATGGCCTCGGTCACGATCAGCCTGGACGACGCGGTGCAGCGCTGGCCGGTCGAGAAGAAGGCGCCATTGAGCGCGCAATCGACGGCGATCGCAAGATCGGCATCGTCGAGCACGACCAGTGGGTTCTTGCCGCCCATTTCAAGCTGGAACTTGCGCATGTGTTCGATGCTTGCCGCGGCAACGCGCTTGCCGGTACCGACCGAGCCGGTGAAGCTGATGGCGTTGACGTCGGGACTGTCGAGCATCGCCTGACCGACCACCGAACCCTTGCCCATGACGAGATTGAGCACGCCCTTTGGCAGGCCGGCGCGATGCAGGATGTCGACAATGGTCCAGGCGCTCTCGGGAACCAGCTCCGCCGGCTTGAAGACGACGGTGTTGCCGTGGGTTAATGCCGGGGCGATCTTCCAGGCCGGAATGGCGATCGGAAAATTCCACGGCGTGATGATGCCGACCACGCCGACCGCCTCGCGCGTCATCTCGACGCCGACGCCCGGTCGCACGCTCGGCACGACCTCTCCGGTCAAACGCAACGTTTCGCCGGCAAAGAAATCGAAAATCTGGGCGGCGCGAATGGTCTCGCCGATGCCTTCGGCCAGCGTCTTGCCTTCCTCACGCGCAAGGTTGCGGCCAATCTCGTCCTTGCGCGCCAAAATCTCGTCGGAGGCCCTTTTCAGCACCGCGTGACGCGCCAGCGGACCGGAGCGGGACCAAGCCGGGAACGCTGCCTTGGCCGCGGCGATCGCCTGCTTGGCCTGTTCGACCCCCGCCGAGGCATAATCGCCGACGATGTCACCGGTATCCGAGGGGTTGATGTTGCGCGAACCGGCGTCGCCGACCCACTCGCCATCGATGAGGTTCTTTCGAAACAGCGTCATATCGTATGTTCCTGCTTGTTGGCCGCGCGGGCATCTGTCTGAACTGGTATTTGCCAGACAATTGCCTCGCGGGAAAGCAAACAGTGAACCAGCAGCCGCGACAAAAATCCCCGCTTGCGCCGCGCGGATGGCGGGCGACGACAATGCCCCATCGAGCCTCGATGCAGCCAACAGCCACGATGCATCGTTCGGCTTGGGGCCGATTTGGTCTGTACACGAATGTCCATAGCCTTGATTTGCCTGAGGCAGCGTGTCATGCGTCGTGTCGATGGCAGCTCTCGAAACGACGATTCAGCGCGCCGGCGCCACCGGCAATATCAAGGCCACTCGCGAAGACTGGCTGAAGCTTGCGCTTGAAACGTTGATCTCTGACGGGGTCGAACGCGTCCGCGTGCTGACGCTTGGACAGAAGCTCGATGTGTCGCGTTCCAGCTTCTACTGGTATTTCAAGAGCCGACAGGATCTGCTCGATCAATTGCTGGATTACTGGCGGCAGACCAACACCAGGTTCATCGTCGAACGGGCCAGGCGGCCTTCCGCGACCGTCATCCGCGGAGTGATGAGCATTTTCGAATGCTGGGTGGACGAAAAACTGTTCGATCCGCAGCTGGATTTCGCGATCAGGGCCTGGGCCCGCCGCTCGCCCGCCATCAGGCGCGCGCTCGACGAGGCCGACGAGGAGCGCGTCAATGCCATCCGCGACATGTTCATGCGCCACGGCTATGAGGAAGAAGACGCGTTCGTGCGAGCCCGCGTGCTGTACTTCATGCAGATCGGCTATTACTCGCTTGAGCTCAACGAGCCGATGAGCAGCCGCCTGCCTCACGTCGCCGGTTATCTGCGCAGCTTCACCGGCCAGGAGCCTCCGGCGGAGGATGTCGAAGACTTCTCGCGCTATGTCGAGAAAACACTTTCGCGCAACCGATAGTACGCCCCGTTCGGCCCCCGCGGCTGGCGACTTCGCGGGCGCATCGGCCCAAATAGCAACCACGTTTGCTGCCGACAGCAGCGGAGGCGCCCCCTGCCGCATCGACGCAAAGCGACGTCATGGACCGTTCATTCCGTCCTCCGCCAAGCTCTAGACACATATGTACAATACCGATAGGGTACGCCACACTGACTGGGTGGAGTGCGACAGGATGAAATCCCAATACAGGGCGATCGTCATCGGCGGCGGCGTGGTTGGAGCCTCGGTGCTCTATCACCTAGCGAAGTTCGGCTGGAGCGACGTCGCGCTTATCGAACGCGAGGTACTGACAGCGGGATCGAGCTGGCATGCGGCCGGCGGGTTCCATGCGCTGAACGCCGATCCCAACATCGCCGCCCTGCAGGCCTATACGATCGACCTGCTCTCCGAGGTCGAGAAGGAATCGGGCCAGAGCATCGGCATGCACATGACCGGCGGCATCTCGGTCGCCTCGGCGCCCGAGCGCTGGGAATGGCTCAAGGCCTCCTACCGCATCTTCCAGACCATGGGCATCGACGATGTCCATCTGGTCGGCGTCGACGAAATCCGGCAGCGCTGCCCGATCCTCAACACCGACGGCATGCTGGGAGGCCTCTATGCCGCGCGCGAGGGCCATATCGATCCCTCAGGCGTCGTGCACGCCTATGCCAAGGCAGCCAGGCTGCGCGGCGCCGACATCATCGAGCACAACCGGGTGCTGGAACTGAACCGCCGCGCCGATGGCGGCTGGGACGTGGTCACCGAGAAGGGCACGGTGATTGCCGAGCACGTCGTCAATGCCGGCGGACTGTGGGCCAAGCAGGTCGGCAGGATGGCCGGCATCGACCTGCCGGTATCGCCGATGGAACACCATTATCTCGTCACCGAGGCATTGCCCGAAATCCAGGCGCTGGACATGGAATTGCCGCTGATCGTCGATCTCGAAGGCTTCACCTACATGCGCCAGGAGCAGAAAGGCCTTCTGCTTGGTATCTATGAGGTCAACCACAAGCACTGAACATGGACGGGGCGCCCTGGGACTACGGCATCGAACTGATCCAGGAAGATACCGACCGCATCGCCGACGAGCTGGCGCTCGGCTTCAGCCGTTACCCCTGCCTGGAGACAGCCGGCATCAAGCGCTGGGTAAACGGCGCCTTCACCTTCTCACCGGACGGCAATCCGCTGGTCGGCCCGGTGCGCGGCGTGCCCAATTACTGGGTGGCGTGCGGCGTCATGGCCGGCTTCCTGCAAGGCGGCGGCGTCGGCAAGTCGCTTGCCGAATGGATGATCCATGGCGAGCCGGAAGCCGATGTCTACGGCATGGACATCGCCCGCTACGGCGACTTCGCCTCCAACCGCGAATACATCAGGCAGACCACCGGGCAGTTCTATTCGCGCCGCTTCGTCATGAGCTATCCCAACGAGCAGCTGCCGGCGGGACGGCCCTTGAAGACAGCCGGCGCGCATGACGCGATGGATGCCGCCGGCGCGCGCTGGGGCAATTCATGGGGCATGGAAGTGCCGCTCTATTTCGCGCCGCAAGGCTTCGTCGAGACACCGACGCTGAAGCGCTCCAACGCCTTCGACATTGTCGCACAGGAATGCCGCAAAGTGCGCGAAGGTGTCGGCCTGCTCGATATATCAGCTTTCTCGCGCTACGAGATCACCGGTCCGCGGGCCGAGGCTTGGCTCGACCGGCTGCTTGCCTGTGCGCTGCCCAAGCCGGGACGCGCCAAGCTCGCGCCGATGCTGGGCGAAAACGGCAAACTCAAGGGCGATCTCACCGTCTTCAACTGGGGCGATGGCTCCTGGTGGATCATGGGATCCTACTATCTGCGCCAGTGGCATATGCGCTGGTTCGAGCAGCATATGAGCGACGGCGTCACCGTCCGCGACATTTCGGACGCCATTGTTGGTTTCTCGCTCGCCGGTCCCAATGCGCGAATGCTGCTTGAGCGCCTCACACATCAGGACGTTTCGCACCAGGCCTTCGGCTTTCTCGCCTGCAGGACGCTCGATGTCGGGCTGGTGCGGGCCAAGGTCGGGCGACTGTCGGTCATCGGCGAACTCGGCTACGAGATCCATTGTCAAGCCAATGAGCACGCGGGGCTGCGCCGTGCGCTGCTGTCGGCAGGCAAGGAACTTGATGTGACCGAATATGGCTTCGGCGCGGTCAATTCGCTGCGGCTCGAAAAGAGCTTTGGCATCTGGTCACGCGAGTTCACGCAGGACTATACGCCGGCCGAGACCGGAATGGGCCGCTGGATCGCTTTCGACAAGGGCGATTTCATCGGCCGCGAGGCGGCGCTGAAGGAGCGGCAGGTTGAATCCCGGCGCACGCTGGTGACGCTCGAAATCGACGCGGCGGATGCCGATGCCAGCGGCTACGAACCCATCTGGAACAAAGGCGGGCTCACCGGCTTCGTCACCTCCGGCGGCTATGGCCATACGGTCGGCAAGAGCCTCGCCATGGCGCTGGTCGAGCGCGAGGCGGCCGAGATCGATACGCAGTTGACAACCCACATCGTCGGCGTCGAAAGAGGTGCGCGCGTCATCGCTTCGTCGCCATACGATCCACTGGGCAAGGCAATGCGGGCATGACCGATCGAACCGACGACGTCGGTGCGGAAGACCATTCGATGATCCACATTTCTTTCCGAAAATCAGGCCTGTCCGGCACGTCATGACCACACGCTATTCCGCCTTTTCGCTGTTCAAGGAGGGCTTGGCCGGCCAGACCGGTTGGCAACCGGCGTGGCGATCGCCCGAGCCGAAGCCAGCCTACGACGCGATCGTCATCGGCGGCGGCGGCCATGGGCTGGCGACGGCCTACTACCTGGCAAAGAACCACAACATCACCAGGGTCGCTGTGCTGGAAAAGGGCTGGATCGGCGGCGGCAACACCGGCCGCAACACCACCGTGGTGCGCTCCAACTACTATTACCCGGAAAGCGTTGAGCTCTACGGGCTGGCGCACCGCCTTTACGAAGGGCTGGGCAAGGACCTGAACTACAATGTCATGCTGTCGCAGCGCGGCATGGTCAATCTGTGCCACTCGATCGCGGAGATGGAGATCGGGGCGCGCACCGTCAACGCTATGCAGATCAACGGCATCGATGCCGAATTGTTTTCTCCCGAGGATGTGCGCCGGGTGGCGCCGATCTACAATTTTTCGCCGGACGCGCGCTTCCCGGTGTTCGGCGGCATCTGGCAAGGCAGGGCCGGCACGGCGCGCCATGACGCCGTCGCCTGGGGCTACGCGCGGGCGGCGAGCCGGCTCGGCGTCGATATCATCCAGAACTGCGAGATCACTGATTTCATCATCGAAGGCGGCCGCTGTCGCGGCGTCCAGACTTCGCGTGGCGCGATCCGTGCCGACCGCATCGGCATGGCGGTGGCAGGTCACTCGTCGGTGCTGGCGGCAAAGGCCGGCTTCCGGCTGCCGATCAATTCCTATGCGCTGCAAGCCGGCGTGTCCGAGCCGGTCAAGCCGATCCTCGACACGGTGGTGCTGTCGCCCGGCTGCGGCGTCTATGTCAGCCAGTCGGACAAGGGCGAGATCGTCATCGGCGGCGGCCTTGACCGCATCCCTTCCTATGCGCAGCGCGGCAATCTGCCGACGCTGGAGGGGGTGATTGCCGGCCTTTTGGAAATGTTTCCGATCTTCGGCCAGCTCAAGCTGATGCGGCAATGGGCCGGGATCGTCGATGTCGTGCCGGACTCCTCGCCGATCATAGGCGAATCACCGCTGCCCGGCCTGTTCCTCAATTGCGGCTGGGGCACGGGCGGCTTCAAGGCCATTCCCGCTGGCGGCACGCTGCTGGCGCAGTTGCTGGCGACCGGCAAGCACAACGACATCAGCCGCCCCTTCGACCTCGATCGCTTCGCCAGCGGGCGGCTGATCGACGAAGCGGCCGGCTCCGGCATCGCGCATTAGAGGCAATCATGCAGTTGTTCCCTTGCCCATTTTGCGGCCCGCGTGACGAGACCGAATTCCACTATGGCGGCGATGCCGGCAACATCAGGCCTGACGGTGCCGACGTGCCGATCGATCGCTGGGCTGAGTACCTCTATCTGCGCGGCAATCCGAAAGGCACGGCGCGCGAGATCTGGGTTCACATGATTTGCAGCGAGTTCTTCGTCATGGAGCGGGACACCATCACCCACAAGGTGCTGTCTTCGGCCGCTCTCGACGGGGAGCATGCCGCGTGACCGCCTCGCGTCTTGCCACCGGCGGCAGCGCTATCGACCGCTCGCGCCCGATCCGCTTCAGCTTCGACGGCGCCACCGTGCATGGCTTTGCCGGCGACACCATCGCCTCGGCGCTGCTGGCCGGCGACGTCGCGGTCGTCGGCCGCAGCTTCAAATATCACCGGCCGCGCGGCATCTGGGGTGCCGGCGTCGAGGAGCCGAACGCGCTGGTCGATCTCGGCGGCAGCGTGCCGGCGAAGCCCAACACGCGCGCCACGACCGAGCCGGCGCGCGACGGGCTGGTGGCGAAAAGCGTCAACGCCACGCCCAGCGCGCTGGCCGACCGCAACGCCTTTCTCGACCGTTTCGCGCGCTTCATACCGGCGGCGTTCTACTACAAGACTTTCATGTGGCCGGACTGGCACAGGTTCGAGCCACGCATCCGCGCCATGGCGGGATTGGGCACAGTCGACGCCGACTGGATCTCGCCGGGCACGGCGGACCAGATCAACCATCATTGCGATGTGCTGGTTGTAGGCGCGGGACCGGCAGGGCTGGCGGCGGCAAGGCTGGCGTCTGGTGCTGGCCTGACCGTCACACTGGTCGACGACCAGCATAGCCCTGGCGGATCGCTCGGCCACCGCGCCGGTGAGATCGACGAGAAATCAGCGGCCGTGTGGGTCGAGGGGACGGTTGCCGAGCTTGCCGCTGGCGGTCACCTCATCCTGCCTTCGACCACCGCCTTCGGCATTTACGACCACAATCTGGTCGGGCTGAACCAGCGTCATCTCGACGGCCGGCCGGATACGCTGTGGCGGGTCAGGCCGCGCCAGATCGTGCTGGCGACTGGTGCCATCGAGCGGCCGCTGCCCTTCGCCAACAACGACCTGCCGGGCATCCTATCGGCGGATGCGGCGCTCGCCTATCTCCGGCGCCACGCTGTGCTGGTCGGCCGCCGCATCGTCGTCGCCACCAACAATGACAGCGCCTATGAGGTGGCGGGGGCGCTTGCCGAGGCCGGCGCCGAAGTCAGGCTTGTCGACATCCGGCGCGACGGCACGCCTGCCGCGCCGGCCAATGTCCGGCTGGCCAAAGGGCATTCTCTCATATCCGCCAGCGGCAGGCTGCGCGTCGACGGCGTAACGCTCGACGACGGCACGAGGTTCGATGCCGATTGCGTCCTGATCTCGGGCGGCTGGACGCCGACCATCCATCTCTTCGGCCAAGCCAAGGGCAAGCTCGCCTGGAGCGAGGCCCGCGCGGCCTTTCTGCCGGGCGATCCGGTCGATAACATCGCGGTGGCAGGTGCGGCTGCCGGCGCGGTTTCCTTGTCGGAGGTGTTTGCTGGCGCCAGCACCGCCGTTGCATCGCTCGGCCAGACGAAGGCTCCCCTACCGCGGAGCACCGGGCCGGAGGCGACGGGCGGCATTCTGGCGGCATGGCCAATGCCCGGTTCAAAGGGGCGCATCTGGATCGACTACCAGAACGACGTGACGGTGAAGGACGTCGAGTTGGCGGCACGCGAAAACTTCGTCTCGGTCGAACATCTGAAGCGCTACACGACGCTCGGCATGGCGACCGATCAGGGCAAGACATCCAACCTGCCGGGCCTTGCGCTGATGGCTGGTATCACCGGCCGCACGGTGCCGGAGGTCGGCACCACCACCTATCGTCCGCCATTCACCCCGGTGCCGCTGGCAAGCTTTGCCGGCGCGCGCGTCGGCGAATTGATGGCGCCGGTGCGGCGGCTGCCGCTCGAAAATGTCCACCGCGCCAATGGCGCCGTCTTTCAGGAATATGGCGGCTGGCTGCGCCCGGCCCACTATGGTGGCTACGCAGATGCGGAGCGTTCGATCGCGGACGAGGCACGGCGCGCCCGTCAATCCGTGGCGCTGTTCGATGGTTCGACGCTCGGCAAGATCGAGGTGATCGGGCCGCAGGCGGCGGCATTCGTGGATTTTCTGTACTACAACACCATGTCGACGCTGAAGCCCGGCCGCTGCCGCTACGGCTTCATGCTGTCGGAGAACGGCGTGGTCTTCGACGACGGCGTTCTGGTGCGGCTGGACGAGCATCGCTTCGTCGTCTCGTGCTCGTCCTCGCATGTCGCTGCCGTGCACGCCCGGCTGGAGGAATGGCGTCAGGACCGTTTTGGGCGCGACGCCGTCTACATCCACAACGCTACATCAGACATGGCGACGCTGACCGTCTCGGGGCCAAACTCCCGAAAACTGCTCGAAACGCTGGACCTCGGCCTCTCGCTCGACGATGCCGACCTGCCGCATATGGCGATCGCTCATGGCACCTATGCCGGCGACGATGTCCGCATTGCCCGCGTCAGTTTCACTGGCGACAGGAGCTACGAAATCTCCATCCGGGCCGATCGCGCCGAGTCGTTATGGGCGCAACTGCGCCAGGCCGGCCAGGCCTTCGATGCCGTTGTCATCGGCCTCGAAGCGCTGATGATCCTGCGCGCCGAGAAAGGCTTTATCGTCATCGGCAAGGACACTGACGGCACCACGCTGCCGCATGATCTCGGCGTCGAGGGTCCCCGCGCCAAACGCCAGACCGAGTTCGTCGGCCGCCGCTCGCTGTTCACAGAGGAGGCCTCGCGCGGAAACCGCATGCAGCTTGTCGGGCTGGCGGTGCCGCAAGGCGAAGCGCCGCTGCCTACCGGAGCGCATGGCATCAAACGGATCGACGGCAGATTGCGCAGCCAGGGCTTTGTCACCTCGAGCTACCAAAGCCCGACGCTTGGCCGCCCGGTTGCGCTTGGGCTGATCGAGCGCGGTGCGACGCGGCAGGGCGAGACGATCGACATCCAGCATCTCGGCAAGATCAGCAAGGCGACGATTACCGCCCCTTGCGCCTTCGACCCGGCAGGAGAGCGGCTGCATGCGTGATCTCGCGGAAAAATGGTCTGTTGCACCGGACTGGCAGGGCGCGGTCATCGCCACGCCGGGCCTTGCGGTCAGCGCGATCTGCGGCCTCAACCAGCTTCTGGTCAGTGGCGACCTCGACGCGTGGACACGGGCTTCCAGCATCGGCGGGACTGGCGTGGGTGCTTTTGGTACCGCACAGGGCGACCGCTATGCGGCGCGGCTGGCGCGCGACCGGTTGCTCGTCGTGTCGAAGAGCCCGCTCCCCATCGCCACGGGCTGGCATGCAGACGGGTTCGCGGCGACGGCGATCAGCGCCGGGTTGCAAATATTCGAGGCCGAGGGCACGGCGCTCGATGCTTTCATCGCGCGTGGAACGACGCTCGATCAGAGCCAGCCAAGTGCCAGTGCAGCGCTTTCCTTTGCCGGCATCAGCGCCGTCGTCTATCGCCATGACGGCAAGCTGCGCATCCATGTCGATCGCGGTCTTGCCGCCTATCTCTGGACATGGATGGAAATTGCCGTCGGCAACATCGCCGCCGGATCAGCCGATTAGCCGGCGGCAGTGCGATCAGAGCGTGAACGACCAGAACAGGCAGGCCAGCGTCGCGGCGGCAAAGACGACGAAGAACAGGCTGCGCAACAGCACGTTGCGACGCAGCTCGTTCATGACGAAGTGACAACCGACGATCCCCGCCGCAAACAGGAACCGCCAGTTCAGCAATGCCCACACGGCGCTGCCCTGCCCGAACGCCCATCTGGCGACAAGACTGCCGACGATGGTCGCAAACAGTGCGATCACGGTCCAGAAGAGGGCGTCGGCGGCATGGGTCAGGACGATGCCGGCCGCCCTGATCGGCAGGATCATCATCAGCATTGCGCTGAAGAAATAGACAGCGGCAATCGGGATGAACACGCCGGCGTCGGCGATGCCGTCAAGGCGCCTGACGCCGATGGCACCATAGGGATAGCCGTGCCTGGCGACAGCCAGGCTCAACGCCATGAGCAAGGCGGTCAGCACGGCGACCAGTGCGAAGGATGTGAGGGCTTTGCTCATGACGTTCCTGTCCCAGACGAATCAGACAGGAACGTTTTTAGCGGGCAGTCGTAAATTGCGTAAGCGAGATCAATCATTACGCGAATTTCGATTGCGGCGTAATCCGCCGACGGCGTCTATTCGGCGGCGATCCTGCCTGCCGAGCGGTTGGCCAGCACGAAGCCGACCTCGTCGACCGCCTGCGCGGCACGCTTAAGGATCGCCTCGGAGTGTAGCACGCCGTCGGTGAAATCCTTGTCGGTGGCGTAGACGGCGGTGGGCAGCGCAAAGGCCTCGAAGAAGCCGAACAGCGGCCGCAGCTGATGTTCGACAATCAAGGCGTGGCGCTCGCCACCGCCGGTCGCCGTCAACACGATGGGCTTCCCCCGCAGCGCTGCCGGATCGATCAGGTCGAAGAAGTGCTTGAACAGGCCGGTATAGCTGCCCTTGTAGGTCGGCGAGCCGACGACGAGCACGTCGGCAGCGAGGACTTCGTCCAGGATCGCCCGGGCCTGGCTATCGAGGTCGCGGGCCCATCTTGCCGTGCCGAGCGACGGGCCGAGATCCTCGATATCATAAGTGGTCGCCGACAGGCTGTGGCTGGCGGCGATGTCCCTGGTGACCAGATCGACGAAGGCGCGCGTCTTTGACGGCCGGGTGATGTTGCCGGAAAAGCCGACGACTGTTGGATTTGACATGGCAGTGAACCTCTTGGGGTATAGTGGCCGAAAAATTTTGCTGTGGCGAGCCTCTCGCCCGCCGGTGAGAAATCAGCTCCAGGCGTGCAGCGGCGGGTTTTCGCCGTTGAGGAAATATTTGCCGAGGATGGAATATTTCCAGCGCACCGGATCGTGCAGCGTGTGCGTGCGGGCGTTGCGCCAATGCCGGTCGAGATTGTGTTCGGCCAGAGTCGAGCGGGTTCCCGCAAGTTCGAATAGCTTGTTGGTGGCGGCAATGGCGATCTCGGTCGACAGGATTTTGGCCTCGGCGGTGACGATCTGGGCGTGCGCCACCGCGTCGGCGGTCGGCTCGATCACCGCCCGGTCGATTGCCAGGCCGGCCTTTTCCAGCAGCGCCTGCGCCGCGTGCAGGCGCAGCGTCAGGTCGCCGATGGCCTGGATGGTGTAGGGATCGTCCCAGGCATTGTCGACGCCACTGTCGATCCAGGCTCGGCTCTTGGTCCTGACGAAATTGACCGTCTCGTCGATCGCTGCCTGGGCGATGCCGGTGTCGACCGCCACCTGGATGATCTGGAAGATGGCGCCGTCGGCGGTTGGCCTGTCAAAACCCTTGTAGCCGGGCACCAGATGCGTCTTCGGCACCTTGACGTTGTCGATGATGACGGTGCCGGACAGCGTCGTGCGCTGGCCGAAGCTCGACCAATCGTCGATGACGGTCAGGCCGGGCGCGCCACGGTCGGCGATCGCATACCAGGCACGGCCTTGGTCATCGAGCGCCACGATCGGCACCAGATGAGCGAGCAGCGCGCCGGACGAATAGAATTTGCGGCCATTGACGACGACATGGTCGCCGGCATCGGTGAAGCGGGTTTCGAAATCGGCGGCGCGTTTGGAGCCGAACTCGGAAAAGGCGTTGCCGAACCGCGTGCCCTTCAGCGCTTCGGCAAACAGCAGTTTCTGCTGATCCTTGTCGGAAACGGTCCTGACGGCGGCGACGACGCCGAGATGGTTCTGGGCAATCTGGCCGATCGATGAATCCGCCGCCGAGATGATCTCGATCACCTTCGCCAGGGTCGCATAGGACAATTCCGGCCCGCCGAATGCCTTGGGCACGTTGATCGACCACAGGCCGCTTTGCGAAAAGGCATCGAGTTCGGCAACCGGCCAGATCCGCTCACGGTCACGCCTTGAGGAGTCCTTGACGAATTCGGCGGCGAGCGCGTGGGCGATAGCAATCGCCTCGGCGGCGTCCTTGATGATGTGCGCTGGCGCGGTCGGCCGCGCGACTGGCGGGATGGCGGCGGAAGCCTGGTCGGTCTTGACGGTCGAAACGGTCATTTCACTGCTCCTTCGGATTTCATTTCAGGCAACGGCATGGAGATGGGCTGGTTTGGCGGCGGGCGATGGCTGTTGCCCGGTGGTCGATTGACCGAGATAGAAGGCCCTGATGTCCTCGCGCTGGCGAAGTTCGGCGGCAGCGCCAGAGAGAACGGAGACGCCGTTCTCCAGCACCGTGGCGTGGTCGGCATAACGGAGCGCCACAGCCGAATTCTGCTCGGCAACCAGGATCGACAGGCCGGTCTCGCGGTTCAGCTTTCTGAGCGTCTGGAAGATGTCCTGGACAATGAGCGGGGCGAGACCCATCGACGGTTCGTCGAGGACCAGCAGGCGCGGCCGCGACATCAGCGCCCGGCCGATGGCGGTCATCTGCTGTTCGCCGCCAGAAGTCAGGCCGGACAATGTCCGGCGCTTTTCCCTAAGCCTCGGGAAGTAGCCGTAGATCCGCTCGAGATCTTCGTTGATCTCGGCGCGGCGGCCGCTGCGGCCAATACCGCCGGCAACCAGATTTTCCTCGACGGTGAGGCTCTTGAAGCAGTGCCGGCCTTCCAGCACCTGGACCAGGCCGGCGCGCACGAGATCGCCCGGCTTTCGACGCGAGACATCGCTGCCTTCATAGCGGATGGTGCCTGCATTGACCTGGCCGCGCTCGGCCGGCAGCAGGTTGGAGACGGCCTTTAGCGTGGTGGTCTTGCCGGCGCCATTGGCGCCGAGCAATGCCAGGATCTGGCCACGCCGAAGCTCGAAGCTGACGCCATGCAGCGCCGTGATGGCGTGGTTGTAGGTGGCATGGACCGCGTCCACGGCAAGAATGACGTCATCGTCCGGCATGGGCTCTCATTTCCGTGGTTCGATGAACCGAAACAGGCCGGGCGCTGCGGAAAATTGTCCGCAGCGCCCGACGTTGGCTCAGTTGGTGGTCACCGCGTTGGCATCGTCGGCGGTGCGCAGCTTGATGCCCTTCTCGGCGGCGTAGGCCTCGGCGGACTTCTCGATGATTGGCCGCAGCAGCGCCCAGTCCGGCGCGATCCAGTCGGAGACGACGTTCCACTTCTTGCCGTCCCACTGCTGGAAGGTCACGTAGCCCTCGCCTTCGTGATTGTCCCAGCTGACATTGATCGAGTGGAACAGGTCCTTGGCGCCAAGCGCCTCGACTTTGGCCGGATCAAGCTTGAGGTGTTCGAAGCCCCAGCGGACCTCGTCGCCGGTCAGCGTGCGGTGGCCGAACTTCTCCTGCGCGACGCGGATCGCCTCGACATTGAGGATGCCGTTGACGATGCCGAGATTGTGGTAGACCGAGCCGATACGCGCCTTGTCTTCGAGGTTACCCTTGCCGGCGCCGTAGACCGTCTTCACGATCTCCTGAACCACCGGGTAGGAGTTGCCGGAAGCCTGGGTGGTGATGGCGGTGTAACCCTTGGCGGCGTCGGCGGCCGGGATGACATCCTCTTCAGAATTCGACCAGACATTGCCGACGATGTGATCGACGGGATAGCCGACCTTGACCGCCGTTTTCAGCGCCACCGGGTTCATCACGCCCCAGCCGCGCAGAACGACAAAGTCCGGCTTGGCGCGGCGGATCGTCAGCCACTGCGACTGCTGCTCGTTGCCGGGATGCGGCACCTCGATCTGCTGCACGGTGAAGCCGTATTTCTGCGCCAGCAATTCATAGATCGGGATGGTTTCCTTGCCGTAAGGCGAGCCGTGATAGAGCACGACGATCTTCTTGCCCTTCAGCTTGTCGATGCCGCCTTCCTTGGAGGCGATGTAGTTCACGATGCCTGACGTCTCGCTGTAGGGATTGAGCAGCAGCGGGAAGACGTAGGGGAAAACGCGTCCATCTGTGGAATCGGTGCGGCCGTGGTTGACGGTGATCAGCGGCACCTTGTCGGCGGTGATGCGGTCGATCATGGCATAGGCGATGCCGACCGAGAGCGGGTTCCAGGCGGCGGCGCCGGCATGGCTCTTCTGCCGCTCGTAGCATTCGACGCCGCGCTCGACCTCGTACTGGGTCTCGCATTCGTCCCAGGTCAGCTTGACGCCGTTGACGCCGCCGTCGCGGATGTTGATGAGGTTGAGATAATCGATGAAGCCGCCGAAGAAGCCGGTGCCGCCGGCCGCATAGGGCCCGACCCGGTAGCTCTGCAGCGGGAAATACTGTTCGTCGGCGTGCGCGGCGGGCAAGGCCACCGACACGATCATCGCCGCGGACAGCGCCGCCGCCTTGATTGTGTTCAGGAAATTCATGGTTGAGGTACTCCCGGTATGGGCCGTCTTGGGTTCGGCCTCTGGTTCATTTTCGGATGCGTCAGCTCAAGTCGACTGCCAGGCGGACAGGAGCCGTCTTCGGACCCTGTCCCACAGCGCCACCAGCCCGTCGGGTTCAAGGATCAGAAACAGGATGATGAGCGCGCCCAGCACGATGCGTTGGCTCATGTCGAGCACGCCCGAATCGAAAAGATCGCCAAGCAGGAAGCCGCCGAGGCGCGAAAGAGCGAGCGGGAAGACCACGATGAGCGCGGCGCCGAAAAACGCGCCGCGGATCGAAGCCAGGCCACCGATGATGATGATGAACAGGATCTGGAACGACCGGTCGAGATCGAAGCCATCCGGCTCGACGGTCCGCAGATACGCGAAGGCCCAGATGACGCCTGCGACGCCGATGATGAAGGACGAGATGGCGAAGGCCAGCAGCTTGGTCTTGAGCACCGGGATGCCGATGATGCGGGCGGCGGTTTCATTGTCGCGGATGGCGATGAAGTTGCGCCCGGTCTGCGACGAGACCAGCCGATGGGCGAGGAAGGTCAGAACGGTGACGATGGTCAGCGCGAAGAGATAGCGGCCGATGGCGCCGTCGAGCGCGAAGCCTGAAATCGACAATCTCGGCGCGTCGATGACGCCGGAAGCCGAGTTGTTGGAGAACCAGCTGAATTTGGTCAGTGCCCATTGCACGAAGAACTGCGCGGCAAGCGTCGAGACCGCGAGATAAAAACCCTTCAGACGCAGGCTCGGCAGGCCAAAGACGATGCCTATTGCGGCGGCGACGATGCCGGCCAGGACGATGCTGCCGATCAGCGGCAGGCTCTCGACGCGCAGGTTGAAATTGTAGGCGGCGAAGGCCCCGGCCGCCATGAAGGCAGCACTCCCAAGCGAAACCTGGCCGGCATAGCCGGTGAGGATGTTCAAGCCCACGCCGGCGAGGCTGAGCGCCAGGAACGGCAGCAGGATGGCTTCGAACAGATAGCTTGAGCCGATCAGCGGCACGACGGTATAAGCGAAAGCGAGCAAAAGCACGGGCACGACCCATTTCGGCAGCACCGGCGCGGCGGCGAAATCGCTTGTTATCGCGGTCATCGTTCAGATCCTCTCGACGAGCTTCTGGCCGAACAGGCCGGAAGGGCGGATCAGCAGGAAAACGAGCGCGACGACATAGGCGAACCAGCTCTCGATGCCGCCGCCGAAATAGTCGCCGATATAGACCTCGGCGAGCTTCTCGCTGGCGCCGATCAGAAGCCCGCCGACGATGGCGCCGAGGACGGAATCGAAGCCGCCGAGCACCAGCACTGGCAGCGCCTTCAGCACCACCAGCGACAGCGAGAACTGCACGCCGAGGCGCGCACCCCAGAGCAGTCCCGCCACCAGTGCGACAAGACCGGCAGCAGCCCAGACGGTGGCCCAGATCAGCGGCAGCCTGAGACCGACCGCGAGGGCCGCGAACTGATCATCGGCAACGGCGCGAAAGGAGAGGCCGATGCGGGTGTAGCGGAAGAACAGCGACAGCAGGAGGACCATGCCGGCGGCAACCACCGCGGCAAAAATGTCGAACTGGCTGATCAGCACGCCGCCGATTTCCAGCGGCACGTCCTCGATGCCGAGATCGAGGCCGTGGACCTGCGTGCCCCAGATCAGCTGGGCGGCGCCCTCGATGATGTAGGACAGGCCGAGCGTCGCCATGAACAGCGTGATCGGCGGCTTGTTGGTGAGCGGCCGCAGCACCGTGCGCTCGATGGCGACACCCATCGCCACCATGATGGCGAAGGTGACCACCAGCGCCAGCGCGAACGGAATGCCGCGCTCGACAAGGCTGACGAAGGTGAGTGCCGCGAACAGCAGCATCGCGCCTTGCGCGAAGTTGAGCACGCCCGAGGTCTTGTAGATCAGCACGAAGCCGATCGCGACCAGCGAATACATGACGCCGGAGAGCAGGCCGCCGACGAGCACTTCGATGAAGAACTGGTAGTCGAAGTCGGCGATCATATGCCTGCCCTTCTTTCATTGCGGGAGAGGGCCTCATCGTCCGAGGCAACGCCGAGGTAGGCATCGATGACGCGCTGGTCGTTCCTGACTTCATCGGGCGTGGCGTCGGCGATCTTGCGGCCGTAGTCGAGAACGGCGATGCGATCGGACAGCCCCATGACGACGCCGACATCGTGCTCGATCAACACTACGGTGGTGGCGAAACGATCGCGCGCGGCACGGACGAAAGCCGCCATCTCGCTCTTTTCGCTCGCTGTCATGCCGGCCATCGGCTCGTCGAGCAAAAGCAGGCGCGGCTGGGCGACCAGTGCGCGGGCCAGTTCGACACGCTTCTGCAGCCCGTAAGGCAAGGTGCCGACAAGACGGTCGCGAATGGCGGTGAGATGGAGGAATTCGAGGATCTGTTCCGCGCGGCTGCGTGTTTCGCGCTGCTCGCCGCGCGAGCGGCCGATGCCGAGCACCTGGCCGGCAAAGTTGGAGCGAACCTTGTAGGCGAGGCCGGAAGCGACATTGTCGAGGACGCTGAGACCCTTGAACAGTGCAAGATTCTGGAAAGTCCTGGCGACACCGAGGTGAGCCAGCTGCTGCGTCGGCACCTGGCATAGAAGGTGCTGTCGAGTCGGACGTGGCCGCGATCCGGCCGATAGACGCCGCTGATGACGTTGATCAGCGAGCTTTTGCCGGCGCCGTTCGGGCCGATGATGGCGCGAATTTCGCCTGGGTGAACCGACAGGTCGATATCGGCCAGTGCCACGACGCCGCCGAACGACAGGCCGATGCCCTGGAGCGAAAGCAGCGGAGCGGCGATACCAGCAACGGAGCCGATCGGCTCGCCGTCGTCTTTGGACTGCTGCTGCAGACGCGGGCTTGACGGCAGGCCGCGCGCAAAAACTTCCGGCGCATAGACCGAAGCTTCCATCACTCCGAGGGTATAACTGGGCAACGGCATTCCAATCGTCCTTGATTAGGCGCGCAAAATCTCATTGCCGCTCGACGGATCGAGCGCGCCGGCAACCTTCATGCGTTTGCCGACCGGAACTTGCCCGGCCAGCCTGTGGGGTGGCTACTCCGCCGCCAACGACGCCGCCGCCTCGGCGTTTTCCAGTTCGCGGACCAGCGGGATGACATGCTTGCCGAAATACTCGACCTCTTCCTGAAAGTGCAGGAAGCCGAGCAGGATGAGATCGGCGCCGGCGCGCTTCAGGTCGACGATGCGTTGAGCGACCTGCCTGGGGGTGCCGATCAGGTTCGAGCGGAAGCCGTCATTGTACTGGACCAGATCGTCGAAGGAGGATTTCGCCCAATTGCCCTCGCCTTCCGGCGAAGCCTTGCCGGCATTTTTCACCTCATGGCCAAAGGCGTTGACCGCCTCGGGGTTGGCCTTGGCAATGATTTCGGCGAGCACCGCCCTGGCCTCGTCCTCTGTCTCGCGGACGACCGCGAAGGCGTTGACGCCAACCTTGACGGAATGGTTGTTGGCCTTCGCCTTGGCCCTGAGGTCGTCGACCTGCTTGGCGATCTCGGCCGGGGTGTTGCCGTTGGTGAAGTACCAGTCCGAGACGCGCGATGCCATGTCGCGCGCGGCGCGCGACGAGCCGCCCTGGAAAATTTCGGGCAGCGGCTGCGGCGGTTTCGGCTTCAGCGAATATTCGTTGAAGCGGTAGAAATCGCCACGGAAGGTGAAGCTGTCCTCGGTCCATATTCCGCGCAGCGCACGAATGAATTCCTCCGAGCGGCGATAGCGCTCGTCATGATCGAGCCAATGCTCGCCGATGGCATGGAACTCGCCACGGAACCAGCCGGAGACGAGGTTGATTGCGACACGGCCATTGGTGAGATAGCTGATGGTGGCGATCTGCTTGGCCGCCAGCGCCGGGTTCCACGGTCCGGGCAGGATCGCCGCGATGACCTTGAGCGTGGTGGTCGCCGCCAATAGATCATGGCTGAACGCCACCGATTCATGCTGCTCGTCGGCGCCGTAGCCGGCGGTGAAACGTATCTGGCTGAGCGCGTAATCGAAGCCGGACTTCTCGGCGATCTGCGCCAGCTTGCGGTTGTACTCGGCCGAATGGTTGGTGCGCTGCTCGATGTTGGAGATCACCAGGCCGCCCGAAACATTCGGCACCCAGTAGGCAAACTTGACCGCGTCGGTCTCTGCGTGTGCCATGAACTGTCTCCCATTCAGGCCATCTCGTTGATCGATCCGACCGCAGCCGGTTTCGTCGATATTTATTATGTTTATAGAATCTATATACAAAGAAGGATTTTCCGTTTTTGAGGCCCTCTTGGGACGGAAATACCAATTTTGCTCGGCCAGCCCGTTTGCTGGTGTCAGCTCATGACCGAACCCTGCGCGGCACTGGCGCCGATAGCCTCGGCTGACGGCAGCGTTCCCAGCAGCTTGGCAATTTCAACCGCGACCGCCTGGCCATGGCGGGCGACTTCCGGCAGACCCATGAGCTCGCCGAAAGTGCCTCGCGCCAGCGGGCCGGCGACCAGGAGTGTCGCGACCGCCTCACCGTCCCGGCCGATCGCGCGGCTGTCGCGACCTGTCTCGATGCCAAGCCCATATTGGTCCGTCCTGATGAAGCCGGCTTCAGCCAGCGAGCTCAGCGCCGGGTTCAGCTGCAGCGCCTGCCCATGAGCCGGACCGGTGGTGTTGATGACGGCAGCGAAGCGCGCCGCCTCGATCCGGGTCTGCCCGCGCCGTTGAAAGCTGACAGCCAGGCTGCCGTCCTCATCGTTCGACGCGATAAGCCTGGCGGCAATGGTGTCGACTGTACCGGCGGCATGGCGCCGGTCGAGCACGGCGGCGACCTGCGGGGCGATCCTGAAACGATGCACGTCCCAGAACACGCGCAGCTGGCGGACCAGCCTTGCCCGCTCCGGCGGGGCAAGTGCGGCCCACAGCACCGGCCCCTGCAGGCGCAACTGGTCGAAGACCGATTGCCAGTTGACATTGGCCGCTCTTGCCGCTGCCAGCGTCGCGCGAATGGTCCTGAGCAGGCCGAGCGCCGTCGTCGCCGGCGCGGATGCAAAATCGCCAAAAGGCTCGCCCCTGACATCGGGGTGTCCGCGCGAGCGTAAGCCGCGGCGCGACAGCGTGAGGATGCGGCCACGATGGCCACGACGGTCAAGTTCGGCGACCATGTCGGCCGAGGTCAGCCCGGAGCCGACGATCAGCACCGAGGCGTCCGGCCCGATCCCGGCAAGCGCCGCGGCTGCGTATGGGTCGGCGATGAAACCCGGCGCTTCCGTCAGGTGGATCAACGCGGCTGGAATTGCAGGCTGCGGATGCGTTGCTGCTAGAACGACGATGTCGGAGGCGACCGGTCCGGCAGAGGTGTGCACGGTCCAGCCCGCGCCACTGGCATCGCGTGTCACGCGTGTGGCGGAACCTTCAACATGATGGACAGGGCCGGAATTGAGATGCGGCGCCAGATGCTCGGCAACATAGCGACCGAACACGCGCCGGCGCGGAAAAGCGTCGCCGTTCATCCAGATCGCATCCGGGTCGTGTTCGAGTTCTCCGCTGCCAGTCAACCAGCGTGCAAAATGCTGCGGGTCGTCGGGAGCCATGCTCATCCTGACCGCGGGAACATTGACCCGATGAGAGGGTTCCTCGCTGGAATAGGCAAGGCCACCGCCAATCAAGGGTCGCGGCTCGATCACGGAAATGGAAATGCGCTCCGGTCCAGGCATTTGCGCCAGGTGCCACGCCACCGCCGCACCGGAAAAGCCGCCGCCAATAATGGCGACGCGCAACCGCGAGGACGCAGGAAGCAAGTTCACGAGGCGCTGGCGAGCGACTTCGGCCGGTGGTCGCCGGCGATGGTTTCGCCGAACGGACCGGTGTTTACGGACGAGCCGGCTGCCTTGACCGGATGGTCGGTCGGCAGTTTCGGCAGCACCAGCTCGCCGAAGCGATAGGCTTCTTCGAGATGTGGATAGCCGGAAAGGATGAAGGTATCGATGCCGAGGCGCCGGTACTCGTCGATGCGCTCGGCGATCGTGTCGGGATCGCCGACAAGTGCGGTACCTGCGCCGCCGCGCACCAGGCCGACGCCGGCCCAGAGGTTGGGGGCGATCTCGAGCTTGGCGCGATTGCCGCCATGCAATGCGCTCATCCGCGCCTGGCCGACCGAATCCATGCGAGCGAACACCTTTTGCGCCGACGCGATCGTCGCATCGTCGAGCCGGCTGATTAGCCGGTCGGCGGCGGCCCAGGCCTCCTCGGTGGTTTCGCGGGCGATGACATGCAGCCTAATGCCGAAGGAGAGCTTGCGGCCGGCTTTGTCAGCCAGTTCACGCATGCCGTCCAGCTTGCGCTCTACATCGGCTGGCGGCTCTCCCCAGGTCAAATATTTGTCGATCTCCTGCGCCGCCACCACGGACCCAGCGTCGGACGAGCCGCCGAAATAGAGCGGGGGGTAGGGCGTCTGCACCGGCGGAAACAGCAGCCTTCCATCCTCGATGCGGAAATGCTTGCCCTCATGCCCGACCGTCTCGCCGCTCAGCACCCGCTTGTAGATCCGAAGGAATTCCTGCGTCACCTCGTAACGTTCGGCATGCGACAGGAAAATGCCGTCACCCTTGTTCTCCAGCGGATCGCCGCCGGTGACGACGTTGATCAGTAGGCGGCCATTGGAGATGCGATCCAGCGTCGCAGTCATGCGCGCGGCCAGCGTCGGCGACTGCAAACCGGGCCGCACGGCGACAAGGAAATGCAAGCGTTCGGTCATCGGCACAAGAGCCGATGCGATCACCCAGGAATCTTCGCAAGAGCGGCCGGTCGGCAACAGCACGCCATAGTAGCCGAGCGTGTCGGCCGCCTTCGCCACTTGCGTCAGATACGGCAGATCGACCGATCTGCCGCCCTCGGCTGTGCCGAGATAGCGGCTGTCGCCATGCGTCGGCAGAAACCAGAGCACCTTGATGCGGTCTGGCACGATCCGGCTCATGGCCTTTCTCCCGCTGCCTGGCGAAGGCGGCCGGATATGCCTGCTTTGGTGAGTAGCTGATGCGAAAGAGTGGGCATGGCGTGGTCCTGTCCGGGTGGAAACCAGATCGCCAGTGCAGATTGCTTATTACACAAACTCTGTAGAGTTAGTTTATTCCAATTCTGTCGCCGCTATTAGAATTTCTCTCTCTGGCAAGGAAAGGAGGCCGGCCCGAATACACCGGGCCGGCCTCCTCGTATCAGAACGCTGGTTCGACCGCGTTGACGTTGTCCTTGGTGACGACGGTCAGCGGGATGGGCAGCCGGTCCTTGACCTCCTTGCCGTCGATGATCTCGGCCATCGTGTTGATCGCCAGGCGGCCATCCTCGACGGGCGACTGGACGATGGTCGAGTACATCTCATTGGTGCGGATCGATTCGAACGCATCCTTCTGGCCATTGATGCCGACGATCGGCGGTGCGGCCTTGGAGGGGTTGGCCTCCTTCCATGCGTCGATGAAGCCGCGGGCCATCGTGTCGTCATTGGCGTAGACGCCGCTGATCTGGTCGCCGAAGCGTGTGATCAGATCGCGGCTGACCACCAGCGCCTTTTGCTGGTCGAAGTCGGCGTTGACCGTGTCGAGCACCTTGATGTCGGCATTGGTTTCCTTCAGACGGTCGGTGAAGCCGCTGACGCGTCCGATCGTGGTACCGTTGCCGGCCTGGCCGGCGATGATGACGACGGAGCCCTTGCCGCCCAGCGCCTTGCTCAGCGAGTCCGCCGCCAGCTTGCCTTCCTCGTAGACGTCAGGCCCGGTGAACGACTTGATAAACGGCTTGGCATCGTCGCTCATCGGCGAATTGATGAGGATCGCCGGAATGTTCGCCTGCTGTGCGCGCGCCAGCCCCGGTATGTATGCCTGCGGGTCGAGCGGCCACAGGATGATGCCGTCGACCTTGCGCGCAACGCAGGTGTTGAGCTGCTCGGTGCCTTTCTGGACGTCGAAATCCTGGCTGAGGCTCAGGATCTCGATGCCGAGTTCCGCGGCGCGCGCCTGAAGCGCCTTGTTGGCCGGCGTCGCGTAGGCATGCGAATCCGCTGCCGTCACGTAGCAGACCGTCTTGGCGCTGGCCCAGCCCGTCGATGCCAGCACAGCCGCCATGGCGGCGACGTGAAGCATGCTTTTCTTGCCAATCATGTGTTTCCTCCCAATCATGTGGTTCCTCCTTGAGTGATTGGATTGTCGCGAACGAGCGCCGGGCGCGTGCCCGGAGCCCTCCCCTTGGTGGTAACGGCCCGATCGAGCACGACGAGCAGGATCAGGATAAGCCCGGACACGACCTGCTGGACGTATGCGGGAACGGACTGGAACTCCATCGCGATGGTCAGCGAGCCGATCGTCAGCATGCCGCCGAGCGTGCCGAGCGCGGATCCTCTGCCGCCTTCGAGACGAGTCCCGCCGACCACGACCGCGGCAATGACGGCGACCGTCAGTTCCGAGCCGAAGACAGGCGAGCCGGTGTTGGTGACGAGGCTCTGGAGAACCCCCGCCAGGCCGGCAAGCGTGCCGGCAAAGACAAAGCCGAGAAAGACGATACGGTCCGAGGCGATACCGCTTTCCTTGGCAGCCGCCGGGTTGGACCCCACCGCAAAGACGTTGCGCCCAGGTATGGTGCGCGTCAGCCAGAAATGCAGCAGCACGATCAGGGCGATGAACAGCGCGCTGCGGAGGGTGAAGACATCGAGATAGATCTTGGCCAGCGCCAGGGAGAGCATGATGTCGGTTCCGGTCACCGGCTGGCTGTTGGTGATCCAGTGCGCGAGCGAGCGGAAGATCAGCATCGTCGCGAGCGTCAGCACGAGCGAATTCACCTTCAGGCCGACGACCAGCATGCCGTTGACGGCGCCTGCCAGGGTACCGACCAGGATGCCGACGATCGCCGCAGGGAGGATGCCGATCTCTCGCTGCAGGATGACCGATACGATGCCGGCCAGGGCAAACACCGCGCCACCGGAGAGGTCGATCTGGCCCGATATCAAAAGCACCGTCAGGCCGATCGCGATTAGGCCGATTGTCGCCGCCCGATCGAGGCCGAGGCCGAGGGTCGATGCCGAGAGGTAGCCGGGGACCACCAGCGCGGAAATGACCAGCGTCAGACCGAGAATGACGATGACGCGATACTGCGAGACAAGCGAAAGAAAACGCATCACGACACGCCCCACTTGCGCAGCGCCGCATCCATGCCGACGGCGCCGACGATCAGGATGCCGAGCACGAAACCCTGGATCGGCGTGCGCACACCGTCGAGCACCATGACGTTGGTCAGCAGTTGCACGAAGATGAGGCCGGCGATGGCCCGTGGCACCGATCCGAAGCCGCCGACGATCGACACGCCGCCGACCACCACCGCCGTGATGGCACTGAATTCGTAGCCGCCGCCGATGAGCGGTCGCGCGCTCTGCAGCGTCAGCCCGAGCAGGCCGCCGCTGATGCCGGAAGCGAGTGCCGTGATCACGAAAGCGCCGGACTTCACGGCCTGCACCGGAACGGCACTCGCCTCGGCGGCGCTGTAATTGCCGCCGGTGGCGAGCGTCCATCTGCCCCAGAAGGAGCGGGACAGGACGAAATGGCCGACAAGAGCAATGACCAGGAAGATCAGCACCACGACCGGAATGCCGAACAGCCGGCCCTTGGCGAATTCGGCGGAGGCGGGATTGCTGCCATAGACGATGACCCCGCCGACAGCCGCCTGGACGATGCCCAGTCCGATCGTGCCAATGCCGAGCGTGGCAATGATTGGATTGATGCCGACATATCCGACCAGGACCCCGTTGAGCAGGCCTATGAGGCCCGCGAGACCAACCGCCAGCACGAAGGCCGGCAGCGGTCCGATCATCGGCTGCAGCCCGAGCGACAGGATGGCGCCGCAGGCGATGGTGGCCGGCACCGACAGGTCGGCCAGGCCGCCGACCACGAGCACGAAGGTCATGCCGACGACGACGATGCCGACGATGGACATCGAGGTCAGGACGTTGAGCAAATTGCCTGATGTGAAGAAGGCGGGGCTGATGAAGGAGCCGTAGAGCATCACGGCGAGGATAGCGAAGGCCAGCCCCGCCTTCGACAGGACATCGACAAGCCTGCTGCTACGCGTAAAGCGGTCGTTGCGGTTCACGCCGCCGATCTCCGTGGCAGCTTCGGTCACGCCGTCTCCTCCCCCGTGGCTAGCGCCATGATGCGCTCCTCGCTCAATTCGCTGCGCAGGAGAGGCTCGGAGGCATAGCCATCGCGCATCACCACCACGCGGTCGCAGACGCCGAGGATTTCGGGCAGCTCCGACGAGATCATCACGACCGCCATGCCGCCGGCGACGAGTTGGCCGATGATGTGGTGGATCTCGGCCTTGGCGCCGACGTCGACGCCCCGCGTCGGCTCGTCGAGGATCAAGGCCGAAGGTTTGGCGGCAAGCCATTTGGCGATGACCGCCTTCTGCTGGTTACCGCCCGACAGAAGGCTGATGCGCCGTTCGCCGTCGGGCGGTGAAATCGAAAACTGCTTGACCGAGTCCGCGGCAAGCGAGTGATCGGCGCTGCGGCTGATGCGACCGAAACGGCTCAGGCGGCGCAGTATGGGCAGGCTGATGTTTTCCCGGATCGACATTCCAGGCACGACGCCGTCGCCCTTGCGATCTTCCGGAACATAGGCAATGCCTGCCCTGACCGCCTGGGATGGCGAGTTGATCGAGACCTCGCGTCCGTTGACGCTGACCGAGCCCTCGACAAGCCGCGACAGGCCGAAGATTGCGCGGGCGACCTCGGTGCGGCCAGCGCCCACCAGCCCCGTCAAGCCCAGTATCTCGCCGGCGCGTACATCGAAGCTGACATTGCGGAAGCGCGTGCCGTCGCTGATGCGTTCGACGCGCAGCACCGACTTGCCGATTTCGGCCGGGCTTTTCGGGAAGACATTGCTGACTTCGCGACCGACCATCAGCCTGATCATGTGAGCGGCATTTATGCCTTCGATCGGACGCGTCTCGATCATTGAGCCGTCGCGCAGCACAGTCACCTCGTCGGCGATTTCGAGCACCTCCTTCAGTCGGTGGCTGATGTAGATGATGGCGATGCCGTCATCGCGCATCTTGCGCAGGATCCGGAACAACGCCGCCGTCTCATGCTCGCTGAGGCTGGATGTCGGTTCGTCCAGGACGATGATCCTGGGCTGCGCCGCGTAGGCCTTGGCGATCTCGACGAGTTGCTGCTGGCTGATCGACAGGTTGCCGAGCCGTTCACGCGGGTTGATGGCCGCTCCGAGCTCATCGAGAACGGCGGCTGCAGCCCGGATCATCTCGCCCTTGCGCAGAAAGGTCCACTTGCCCGGCATGCGGCCGAGATAGACGTTTTCGGCGACGCTCAGGTCGGGGACCAGATTGATTTCCTGGTGCACCATGCGGATGCCCAGCGCCTGGGCGTCGGCGGGCCGGCGCATGCGCACTTCGGCGCCGCCGACCCTGATTGTGCCGCTGGTGGGTGCGTAGGACCCGTTGAGCACTTTCATGAGCGTCGATTTGCCGGCGCCGTTCTCACCCACGACCGCATGAACGGTGCCGAATTTCACGGCGAAATTGACGCTGGACAGAGCCTTCACGCCCGGGAACGTCTTGCTGATGCCTCGCATGTCCAAGGCGCAATCGGCGGCGACAGTCATATCTGGCTAGGTTCCTCCTGGCGGCTGGCCGATCGTCCTCGGTATCGGCCATCGATATGTTAGTATAATAGTCGCTTCAAACGCAATTCGACCCTCTTCGAACTGGCTTGAAACGTCCGCGCTTTTGAACACGCGGCTCAGTCCAGGCTCTCGGTTGCGGATTGAATTTCTCGCCGCGGACGATGACTATTGCACTAATATAACAGTTCTGGCAAGCTGGATTCCGGCGGTCGTTGTGGACATCGTGTCACCGACACCCGACGCATTGGATGCGTTCCAATTGACATTCTAGTATTATCTAGCCATTTCTGGTGAACGAAGACACGGATTTGCAATGGACCTGGATCCTTCGACGCTCAATCGGGCTCTCCCGCTCCGCGATCAGATCTACCACAAGATCCGCAACCTGATCGTCGTCGGGCAGCTGAAGCCGGGAGAGGTCATCAACGAAGTCGCCATCGCGGAGGCCCTGGGGGTGTCTCGCACCCCCGTTCGCGAAGCGGTCAAGCGCATCAGCGACGAGGGCCTGGTCAAGATCCTGGCACAGACCGGCACCTATGTCGCTCCGATCAGCCGGGCCGACCTGGAAGAAGCCTATGTCATCCGGCGGGCACTGGAGATGGAAAGCGCCCGACGCGCAGCCGCCAAGTTCACACCAGCAGCCAGCGAATTGCTGGAAGACAACATGGCAGCGCACCGGCTTGCCATATCCCGCGGCAGATATGCCACCGCGATACAGCTCGACGATGTCTTCCACCGCACCATAGCCGAGATCTGCGGCCTGCCGATGATCTGGAGAGCCGTCGACATCTCGAAGGCACAGATGGATCGCGGACGCTATCTCGCCATTCCAAGACCGGGTTATGGCGAACAGACGATCGAGCAGCACGAGGCCATTTTCGACGCGCTGAAGCGCCACGACGCCGAGGGGGCGGCAAGGGCCATGGAACATCATCTCGAGACGTCGTTCCGCAACACGCTCGAAGTCGCCGCCGACCTTCTCGACTGAAACACCGCGAGCCACCGGCATGCGAAGAATGGGACTTTGTATCGGCGTGAAAGCCGAGGCGATCGCGGACTACAAGCGCGTCCACGCCGCCGTCTGGCCGGAAGTGCTCGACGTCATCAGCCGCGCCAACATCCGCAATTATTCGATCTTTCTGCGCGAACCGGAGAACCTTCTGTTCGCCTGCTGGGAGTACCACGGCAGCGACTTCGCCAGGGATGCGGCGCGAATGGGCGAGTCGCCGGCGATGCGCAAATGGTGGGAGCTGTGCGACCCCATGCAGACGCCACTGCCGACGCGCGCCGACGGCGAATGGTGGGCGGCCATGGAAGAGGTCTTCCATCTCGATTGACCGTGTCCCGGGCGTGCGGCGGTCCGTTGTTTCATCCAGCCGTTTGCCGCCCTCAAACTGCGCCGCAAGGCGCACTCATTGCACGCTCACCTGACCGATCCGCCACTACGCCCCTGCAGTCCAAGCCTTTCGCAACCGCACCTTGACCGCTGGCATTCTGTTATATTAGTATTCTAAATCACTTTTGCCTCTCGACGCTCCTTGTCGGGGAGAGCTTTTTCAGAGTTTGGGTCATGGCACGGTTCATCAAGCTGTCAGATATCGACAACATTCTTCTGGCGGTCGATCCGTTGAAAATCGGCGACAAAGCCGGGGACGTGGCGGCGAAGGCGCGCATACCGCGCGGGCACAAGATGGCCTTCCGCGACATCGGCTCGGACGAGCCGATCGTGAAATACGGCCAGACCATTGGTTTTGCGCGGGGATCCATCGTGGCCGGCGACTGGGTTCACGAGCACAATGTGTATCTGCGCAATTTCGAACGCGACTACGTCTTCGGCACCAATACCAGGCAAACCGAGATCGTTGCCGAGGCCGAGCGCGCTACTTTCATGGGTTACCGCCGGCCGAGCGGCAAGGTGGGCACGCGCAACTTCATCGCCGTCCTGACCTCGGTGAACTGCTCTGCCAGCGTCGCCCGGTTCATCGTTGACGAGGTCAACCGGTCCGGCATCCTGCGCGACTATCCCAATGTCGACGGCATCATCGCCCTCGTCCACGGCACCGGCTGCGGCATCGACACCAAGGGTCCCGCCTACGACCTCTTGAAACGAACGCAATGGGGCTTTGCCACGAACCCCAATGTCGGCGGCGTGCTGATGGTCGGGCTCGGCTGCGAAGCGTTCCAGATCCCGCGCTGGATGCAGTCGTACAACATCGAGGAGAGCACGCTTTTCCGCACAATGACCATCCAGGAAACCGGCGGCACGCGAAAGACGGTCGAGGCCGGCGTGAAGGCGATCGTCGACATGCTGCCTACGGTGAACGCCGCCGAGAGGACGCCGCAGCCAGCCTCCGGACTGGTGCTTGCGCTGCAATGCGGCGGATCGGACGGTTACTCCGGCATCAGCGCCAATCCGGCGCTGGGTGCTGCGGTGGACCTGCTTGTCGGGCAAGGTGGCACGGCCGTGCTCTCGGAGACGCCCGAGATCTATGGCGCCGAACATCTCCTCGCCTTGCGCGCCGAGAGCCGCGCGGTGGGTGAAAAGCTGATCGAGCGCATCCGCTGGTGGGAGGATTATACCGCCAGGCACGACATGGAGATGAACAACAACCCTTCGCCCGGCAACAAGCTGGGTGGGCTGACGACCATCCTGGAGAAATCGCTCGGCGCCTCCGCCAAGGGCGGCACCACCAATCTGCGCGCGGTGCTGGAATATGCCGAGCCGATCAACGAGCGCGGCCTCGTCTTCATGGATACGCCTGGCTACGATCCGGTCTCGGCCACCGGGCAGGTCGCCGGCGGCGCCAACATATTGTGCTTCACCACCGGCCGTGGTTCGGCCTTCGGCTGCAAGCCGACGCCCTCGATCAAGCTCGCCTCCAACAGCTTCATCTTCGAGCAGATGCGCGAGGACATGGACATCAATTGCGGAGACATACTGGACGGCGTCTCGCTGGCCGAGAAGGGCGAGGAGATCTTCGCCGAGATCCTGCGCGTCGCTTCCGGCGGGCGCACCAGGTCGGAAGCGCTCGGCTATGGCGACAACGAGTTCGTGCCATGGAGCCTTGGCGCGACCATGTAGCGATATCGCCCGCCTGTACAGGCCGGCCTTTATCCCGGAAGTAGCTCAAACGGAAAGAACCGCTCGACATGAACAGGATTGATCTTGACGGCCAGCACGCTGTGGTCACCGGCGGCGCCCAAGGCCTCGGCTTTGCGATGGCCAGACGCTTCGTCGCCTCCGGCGCGACGGTAACCTTGTGGGATCTCGATGAGGCTCGCCTCGAAACCGCCAAGAAGGAACTCGGCAACGCCGCCACGACAGAGATCGTGGACGTCGCCGATTGGGTGTCGGTGGACGCGGCGCGCGCCAGGACCGAAGAGCTGGCCGGCAAGATTTCCATTCTGGTCAATTCCGCCGGAATCGCCGGCCCGGCCGTCCCGCTCGACGTCTACGACATCGAGACGTGGAAGAAGGTCATCGACGTCAACGTAAACGGTACGTTCTACGTCAACCGTGCCGTGGTTCCCGGCATGAAGGAGCGCAATTACGGGCGCATCGTCAACATCGCCTCGGTCGCCGGCAAGGAAGGCAATCCCAACGCCTCAGCCTATTCGGCCTCGAAGGCGGCGGTCATTGGCCTGACCAAGTCGCTCGGCAAGGAGCTGGCGCAGTACGACATCGCGGTGAACTGCATCTCGCCGGCCACGGCACAGACCCGCATCCTCGAACAGCTGACGCCGGAGCACATCGAATATATGCGCTCGCGCATTCCGCGCGGCCGCCTGTTGGAGGTCGATGAGGCCGCTGCCATGGTCGCCTGGCTCGTCTCCAAGGAGAACAGTTTTACAACCGCCTCCACGTTCGACCTGTCGGGTGGGCGGACGACCTATTGAAAGGCAGTTGACGTTCAGCCAGGCAACCGACCGAGACCAATCGCAAAGCGCTCCACCATCGCGAGGCCAGGCTCGCTGGGCCGCATCGCCGGAGCCCGGTCGTGTATCGGGATGCCTGCGCGGGCGCCGAACAGCCGCTTGCCATAGCAGATCAAGTTTTCGATGCCTTGCATGACGAAGACCGCTGCCGGCAACATTCTTGCATATTCAGCCTCGGCCGTGGCTTCGCCTCCGGCGCGGAACGCATGATAGGCGCGCACGGCATAGTCGGCGCAATCCGGCGCCAGGATCATGCCGCGGCAACCGATGCGGAAATTGTCGATCAGTTCCAGGCCGCCACGCCCGTTGAAAACCGGTATCCGGCCATCGGTGCGCTCGATCAGCCCGGCGATGTCGGTAACCGGACCCTCGCCCTTGATCAGCCTAACGTTGGGATACAGCGTGACGAGGTCGCGGATTTCGTCTGATGAAAGGCCGCGCCCGAAAAACGCCGGCGCGTTCTGGATCGCCACCGGCAGATCGGTCGCCTCGGCAACGCGGCCGAAGAACTTGATGTATTCCGGCGCACCATAGGACCCAACCGGCGGCGGCTGCAGGATCACCCAATCCGCTCCCACGCTTTCAGCATGGCGAACCTGTGCGACCTGCTCGGCCACCGAAGCGCCGAAGATGGTGAAAGCGAGTGGCACTTTTCCGTCGGTGTCTTCCGCCGTCCAGTCCATGATCGTCCGGCGCTCGGCCTCGGACAGCTTGGCGACTTCCGTCGCCAAGCCAAGCGCGGCCATGCCGTGCACGCCGGTCGCCAGGCAGATCTCGACCTGCCGACGCATGGCCGCGCGGTCCAGCTGTTCGTTCACGTCAAAGAGCGCGTAGAGAATGGCGTGAATGCCGTGGAAATCGTCAGGCTGGAAATTGGGCATGCAGGTCGGCCTCAATGGCTTTCGCGAGGGATAGCATGGCCACGGCATCCGACGAGAAAGTCGAGATCGGCGCCGCGATCCGCCTGCAGAACATGGTCGACATAGAGACCCTGATAGCCGCCGCGCATCGCTGGGACGGGCGGTAGCCAGGACTCACAACGCCGCGCCAGTTCCTGTTCCGACACGTCGAGATGCAGCTTTCTTGCTTCGACATCGAGTTCGATGAAGTCGCCGCTCCTGACCAGCGCCAGCGGACCGCCGACGGCGGCTTCCGGTGCAGCGTGCAGAACGACGGTGCCGAAGGCGGTACCGGACATGCGGGCATCGGAGATGCGGATCATGTCGCGGACGCCTTGCTTCAGCAGCTTCCGAGGCAGAGCCATGTTGCCGACCTCGGCCATCCCCGGATAGCCCTTGGGGCCGCAATTCTTCAGCACCATGATCGACGTCTCGTCGATGTCGAGCAAGGGATCGTCAACGCGCGCCTTGTAGTCGTCGATGTCCTCGAAGACGACGGCGCGGCCACGATGCTTCATCAGCGCCGGCGAGGCGGCGGACGGCTTGATGATCGCACCGTCGGGCGCCAGATTGCCGCGCAGCACCGCAATGCCGCCCTGCGGCGTGAGCGCTTTGTCGCGCGGGCGGATCACCTCCGGATTGTAGTTTTGGGCATCACTGATGTTGTCGCGCACAGTCTTGCCGGTGACGGTCAGCGCGTCGAGATCGAGCAGATCGGCTATCTCCTTCATGACGGCCGGAATGCCGCCGGCGTAGCAGAAATCCTCCATCAGGAAGCGGCCGGACGGCATCAGGTCGAGGATGGTCGGCACGTCGCGGCCATATCTGTCCCAATCGTCCAACGTCAGTTCGGTGCCGACGCGGCCGGCAATGGCGATGAGATGCACGACCGCATTGGTCGAGCCGCCGATCGCGCCGTTGACGCGGATGGCGTTGGCGAAAGCCGCCTTCTTGAGGATCGCCGACGGGCGCAGATCCTCGTTGACCATCTCGACGATGCGCCGCCCCGTCATGCGGGCGATGCGGCTGCGGCGCGCGTCGACCGCCGGATAGGCGGCGTTGCCCGGCAGTGCCAGGCCGAGCACTTCGACCATCGAGGCCATGGTCGAGGCCGTGCCCATGGTCATGCAATGTCCGGGCGAGCGCGACATGGCGCTCTCGGCATTGGCGAAGTCCTGCTCGCTCATCACGCCGGCGCGGACATCCTCCGAGAATTTCCAGACATCGGTGCCGGAGCCGATCTCGCGGCCCTGGAAGCGGCCATTGAGCATCGGTCCGCCGGAGATGACGATCGACGGCAGGTCGCAGGATGCCGCACCCATGACCAGTGACGGCGTGGTCTTGTCGCAGCCGGCCATCAGCACCACGCCATCCATCGGATTGCCGCGGATTGCTTCTTCGACATCCATCGAGGCGAGGTTGCGAAACAGCATCGCCGTCGGCCGCAGATTGGATTCGCCGCAGGAGAAGACCGGGAATTCCAGCGGCAATCCGCCGGCTTCCAGGACGCCCGCCTTGATGTGCTCGATCAGGCCACGGAAATGGACGTGGCAAGGCGTGAATTCGGAGAAGGTGTTGCAGATGCCGATCACCGGGCGGCCGTCGAAGGCATCGTCGGGCAGGCCGTTGTTCTTCATCCAGCTGCGGTGGATGAAGGCATCCTTGCCCAGCCCGCCAAACCAGTGCTGCGATCGTCTCTTGGTCATGGTCTTTCCGGCGTTCAGGCGGGATGCTGCAGCTGGCTCAGCCCGCCATCGACGACGAGCGTCGCCGCGTTCATGAACGGGCACTCGTCGGAAATCATGAACACCGCGGCAAGCGCGATCTCGTGCGCCGTGGCGATGCGGCCGCCGGGATGCAGCGCCATGGTGTTGGCGCGTGCTGCGGCCGGATCGGCAAAGCTGTTCCAGTAGTCGATCGCCTTCTGCGTCTCGACATAGCCCGGCGCCAGCGCGTTCACGCGCACGCCTTGCGCCGCATATTCGAGCGCCAGCGATTTGGTCAGGCCGAGCAGCGCGTGCTTGGCGACGGGATAGGGGAAGGTGTGCGGAATGATGGTGAAGCTGTGCGTCGAGGCGATGTTGAGGATGGCGCCGCCGCCGCTTGCAATCATGCCCGGCAGCACAGCCTTGCTGCAATTCCAGGCGCCCTTGACGTTGACGTCGAAATTGCGGTTCCACTCTTCCTCGGTCGCCTCGAGCGGCGTCGAGAACACATTGACCCCGGCATTGTTGATCAGCGCGTTGATGTGGCCGATTTCGTCGGTCGCTTGGCCGACGGCAGTGGCAATCGCGGCTCCGTCGCTGATGTCGGCTGCCGCATGCCCGACATGGCCGTGCGGCGCGGCAAGGCCGGCGACGGCCTTGTCCAGCAGTGCGCCGTCGCGGTCGACGAGGAACAGTCTTGCACCTTCGGCAAGGCAGGCCTCGGCGATGGCCAGCCCGATGCCTTGCGCGGCGCCGGTCAGGAAGATGCGTTTGCCGGAAAGGCGCTCAGCCATTTTTGTCGCTCCAGCTTAGCGCCGGCCCAGTGCCGACGAGCGCAGATTGTCGAGCAGCACAGCCAGCAGCAGGATCACGCCACGTACGATGTACTGGTAGAAGGCCGGGATGTTGAGCAGGTTCATGGCGTTTTCGGCGATGCCCATGATCAGCACGCCGACGATGACGCCCGACATGGTGGCGCGGCCGCCGGCGAGCGAGACGCCGCCGAGCACGCAGGCCGAAATGACCGAGAGTTCCAGCCCGACCGCCGCGTTGGGCTGGCCCGAGGTGATGCGCGACGCCAGCAGGATGCCGGCGATACCGCAGACGACGCCCTGCAGCGCAAAGATCCAGATGCGTGTCCAGTCGACGTTTACACCGGCCAGACGCGAGGCCTCAGGATTGCCGCCGATGGCCAGCGTGTTCTTGCCGAAGACGGTGCGGTTGAGCACGAAACCGAAAATGCAAAACAGGATGGCAAGCACCCAGACCGGCGTCGGTATGCCGAGCAGTTTCGAGAGCGCCAGCTGATAGAAATCCGAGCTGTTGATGCCGACGGCGCGGCCGTCGGACGCGATCAGCGCAAAGCCGCGCACGATCTGCATGGTGGCCAGCGTCGTGATCAGCGCGTTGATGCGAAATTTGGCGATGACAACGCCGTTGATGAAGCCGACGAAAGCGCCGCAGGCGATTGCCGCCAGCAGGCCAAGCAGGATCGAGCCGGTGTAGTTCGATGCCATGACGGCGACCATGCCGGCAAAGGCGACGATGGAGCCGACCGACAGGTCGAAGTCGCGCGCGGCAAGGCAGAACATCATGGTGCAGGCGACGATGCCGACGGTGACCACGGACTGCAGCAGGCCGAGCATGTTGCGGTCGGTGAGGAAGTTCGGCACCAGAGCCGACACCAGCGCGAAGGCGACGACAAAGATAACGACGAGGCCCTGTTCGCCGAGCAGGATTTTTTTCAACTGGTCGGTCATGCCAAAAGTCCTCAGGATGCGATCGCGTCGGGGGTTTTCTGATCGGGGAGAGCGGCAGCCAGGATCGCCCTTTCGGCGAACTGGTCGCGGGTGAGTTCAGCGCTGACGCGGCCGCCGCACATCACCAGGATGCGGTCGCAGATGCCCATCACCTCCGGCAGTTCGGACGAGACGACGACGATCGCCATGCCGTCCTCGGCAAGTTGGTAGAGCAGCTCATATATCTCAGATTTGGCACCGACATCGATGCCGCGCGTCGGCTCGTCGACGATGAGGACCCGAACGCCCTGTTCGGACAGCCAGCGGCCAAGGATGACCTTCTGCTGGTTGCCGCCGGAGAGGTTGATGATGTCCTGCTTGCGCGAGGGCGTGCGCACCTTGAGCTTCTTGATGAAGGTTTCGGCGGTGGCGATTTCGCTGGCGCGGTTGAGCACGCCGAAGCGCGTGTGATGGCGCCGCGACGATATGTTGATGTTCTCCTCGACCGAGCGGCCCTGGATAATGCCGTCATGCTTGCGATCCTCCGAGCACAGCACGATGCCGGCCCGGATCGTGCCACGCGGATCGGCGGCACGGACCAGCTTGCCGTCGACGGTGATGCTGCCGCCCGAGCGCGGATCGGCGCCATAGACCAGCCGCATCAGTTCCGAGCGCCCGGCGCCGATCAGGCCGAAGAAGCCGACGATCTCGCCTGCCCTCGCCTCGAAACTGGCCGGCGTCTTCAGTTTGGGGCCGCTGAGAGCGTCGACCTTCAGGCGGACATCGCCCGTTTTTCGTGCGCGAAAACCCCAGATATCCGAAATCTCGCGGCCGACCATCTCGGCGACGACCTGGTCGCGGGTGACGCCTTTCAGCGACGCATGGTGCGCCGCGAGCTTGCCGTCGCGCAGCACGGTCAGGCTGTCGCAGAGCCGGAACACTTCGTCGAGCCTGTGCGAGACATAGATGATGACCTTGCCTTCGCCGCGCAGGCGGTCGATCAGGGCAAACAGGATTTCGCTTTCGCGCGAGGAAAGCGACGAGGTCGGTTCGTCCAGCGCGATAACGCGTGCGTCGAGCATGACTGCCTTGGCGATCTCGACCATCTGGCGTTCGCCGATGGACAGCGTCTTGACCTTGCGGCGCATGTCGATGTCGATACCCGCCGATTTCAGCTTGGCGCCGACGTCGTCCAGCATCCGGCGGCCGGCGATGATGCCGGCGTTGGCGGGGAAACGACCGAGGCTGAGGTTTTCGGCAACGGTGAGTTCAGGAACGAGTTGCAGTTCCTGATGAATGACAATGACGCCATTGTCGAAGGCATCCCGGGTCGAGGTATAGGCCTGAACCCTGCCGTCGATGCGGATCTCGCCCTCATCGGCATGCTGGTCGCCGGACAGGATCTTGATCAGGGTGGATTTGCCGGCGCCGTTCTCGCCCATCAGGCCATGCACGGCGCCTTTGTCGACACCGAACGAGACGTCCGACAGCGCCTTGACGCCCGGATAGGTCTTGGTGACGTGCGAGAAGTCGAGAAAGGACACGGGCAGCGATCCTCTTATGGAATGGCAAACAGGCGGCGGGATGAGCCGCCGCCTGTTTGTACAGGGAGGATTATTCGATGCCGAGGCCCTGGCGGACCTTCTGGTAGTCGTCGCGCTTGGCGAGTGCACCCGAGGTCAGGATCAGCTTCTCCGGTTCCTTGTTGTTGGCAACCCAGTCATACATGTTGAGCGCCGTCTCGTAGCCATGACGCTTCGGCGAGATGATCACGGTGCCGACGAAGCCGGTGGCCGTCGGCTTCTTAAACTCGTTGATCGCCGAATCCGCGCCGCCAATGCCAACACCGATCATGGCATCCGCCGGAATGCCAACGCTTTCGGCTGCACGCACGGCGCCGAGCACCGCCTCGTCGTTGAGGCCGAAGGAGACCCACTTCTTGATGTCGGCATGGGCGTTGAGCACGACAGTCGCCGCATTGAGGGCAGCTTCCGTGTCGGTCTTGGCCTGCGGGGCGTCGAAGATGTTCTCGGCCCTGAAGCCGTTTGCCTTCAGCACTGAGATGGCGCCTTCGACGCGGTCAACGGCGGTCGGCAGTTGGTCATACGAGACGCGGATCGCGCCGACCTCGTCGGCCTTCCAGCCGCGCGCCTTCATTTCGTCGACGATCGCCTGGCCGACGGCTTCGCCGATCTTGGTGGCCGAAATGCCCATATGCGGCACGTCTTCCAGCGCCTTGCCGTCGGCGCCGACCAGACGGTCGTCGACAGTCATCAGCTTGAGATTGTTGGCGGCGGCCTTGGCGACGATGCCGGGGCCAAGCTTCACGTCCGGTGTGCAGACGATGAAGCCCTGGGCGCCCTGGGCGCCGAGATTGTCGATCGCCGACATCAGCTTCTCACCGTCCTCGGCGCCGATCTTGACCAGGGTAAAGCCCTTCTCCTTGGCGGCCTGGTCGGCGAACTTCCATTCGTCCTGGAACCACGGCTCCTCGGGCTGCTTGACGATGAAACCGATCTTGGTGTCCTGAGCATATGCAGCGATGGTCGTGACGGACAGCACGGCAAGCGCGCCCGCGACGAGCGCGGTCTTCAAAAGTCGCATGATTACCTCCCAGCGATAGACCGGGCGCTCAGCCCGGACGCCGGAGTCTCTAATCGCTTTTATCATACTCGTCAATTGATCTGGTATGATAATTAATGTACATGCTCTGACCAGTGATCGCTGGCGCAATTGATCCGCATCCGTTAAGGCCGGACCGGTTGTGCGAAACCAGCGGTTCGCCGCCTTGGAGGAGGGCTGAGGTGACCGGGACTTTGAAGAAACCGCAAGGTGACACAGCCACTCGCCGCCCGCGCGTCATGCCCGATGTGACCAAGGCAATGGCCTCAGACATCTTTTCCGGGCGCTACCCGGCCGGATCCTCCTTGCCGACCGAAAACGAGCTCGGCGTCGAATACGGCGTCAGCCGCACGGTCATCCGTGAGGCCCTTAAAGTGTTGGCGGCAAAGGGGCTGGTGCTGTCGCGGCCACGCATCGGCACGATCGTCTGCAACGAGGACGACTGGAACATCATCGACCCACAGGTGCTGGCCTGGCACGCGCCGCACGCGCTGGACGACAAGCTCTTCGACGCCATTCTTGAAACGCGCCGGGCCATCGAGCCGCTGGTTGCCGAACTGGCTGCCACGCGCGCGACGCTGCAGGAGATCGCCGATCTGGAGGCCGCCTGGCGCGGCATGGCCGGCGCCGGCGAGGATCTCGCCGCCTTCTCGCGCAGCGACATCGCTTTCCACCAGATCGTCTATGCCGCGAGCCACAACCCGATCTTTCGCCAGATCGGCAATCTCATCGACACCGGGCTGAAATTCTCGCTCGAGGCGACGGCGGTGATTTCGCTCGACCGGCGCATGGAGGCCGTGGCGGCGCACCGCGAGGTGGTCGAGGCGCTGCGCATGCGCGACGCCGAGGCGGCGCGTGGGGCCGCAAACAAGATCCTCGACCTTGCGGCGCGCGACCTCGTCAGCGCCAAGAAACTCAAGAGCAACTGAGACTGCGCATGAAAATCATCTCGCTCACCACCTACATCGTTCCGCCGCGCTGGCTGTTCCTGAAGATCGAGACCGATGCCGGCGTCACCGGCTGGGGCGAGCCGGTCGTCGAGGGCCGGGCTCTGACCGTCGAGGCAGCGGTCAAGGAGCTTGGCGATTACCTCATCGGCAAGGATCCCCGCCTGATCGAGGACCACTGGACGGTGATGCACCGCGGCGGCTTCTACCGTGGCGGGCCGATCCTGATGAGCGCCATTGCGGGCATCGACCAGGCACTGTGGGATATCAAGGGCAAGGCGCTCGGCGTTCCCGTGCATGAACTGCTCGGCGGCAAGCTGCGCGACACGATCAAGGTCTATTCCTGGATCGGAGGGGACCGGCCGGCCGAAGTGGCCGCTGGTGCGAAGGAAATGGTTGCACGCGGTTTCCTGGCGTTGAAGATGAACGGCACCGAGGAACTGCAGATCGTCGACAGCCATGACAAGATCGACGCCGCTGTCGAACGCGTCGCCATGGTGCGCGAGGCCGTTGGACCCAACATCGGCATCGCCGTCGATTTTCATGGCCGCGTCCACCGGCCGATGGCGCGTGCCCTGGTCAAGGAACTGGAGCCTTACAGGCTGATGTTCATCGAGGAGCCGGTGCTCAGCGAAAACCGCGAGGCGCTGAAGGAGATCGCCGCGCTTGGCTCGACACCGATCGCGCTCGGCGAGCGGCTCTACAGCCGCTGGGACTTCAAATCCGTGTTCGAGGAAGGCGTCGTCGACATCATCCAGCCCGATTTGTCGCATGCCGGCGGCATCACCGAATGCCGCAAGATCGCGGCGATGGCGGAAGCCTATGACGTGGCGGTGGCGCCGCACTGCCCGCTCGGGCCGATCGCGCTTGCCGCATGCCTGCAGCTCGACGCGGTCAGCTACAACTGCTTCATCCAGGAGCAGAGCCTCGGCATCCACTACAACGCCTCCAACGACCTGCTCGACTATGCCGCCAACAAGGATGTCTTCCGCTACGAGGATGGCTATGTCGCCATCCCCGACGGCCCGGGCCTGGGTGTCGAGATCGACGAGGAGTATGTCAAGGAACGCGCCAAGGAAGGCCACCGCTGGCGCAACCCTGTCTGGCGCCACAAGGACGGCTCCTTCGCCGAGTGGTGATCGGGCTGGTCTCTAAGCGCTCCATGAACAGTGAAGACTTTGTCCGGCGAGCAGTTGCTCTCGAGAAATGGCTGGTTCGTTCGGTTTGATGGGGGCGCTTTCAGCGGCGTTGCCTGAACTGACCATCAAACGCAGATGATCGCAGTGCGGCACATTCATCGGCTGCGAATTGCAGAGGGACTGTTTGGTGGAGCCAATCGGGATCGAACCGACGACCTCTTGAATGCCATTCAAGCGCTCTCCCAACTGAGCTATGGCCCCACTTCCGGCAGTCAACCGGCGCCGTTTCCGGCGAAGAGATCCGGCGCGGGTTGGAGACCGCGCCGTTAGTGCAGGCGGCTTCTAACCCCGCCCTTCTCAGATATCAAGCCTTCGAGAGCCGCTTTTTCTTCGCAGGCCGCGAAAGCCTGCAAACGCCCGCTTTCAAGGCCCGATCAGACCTCGTCGTCGTCGTCGCCGACGCCGATCATGTCGGCAACGTCGTCATCTTCTTCCTCTTCGTCGGCGAGGAAGGTGTCATCCTCGTCGTCGCCGAGGTCGACGTCATCCTCGTCGTCGCCGAGATCCGGCAGGTCGTCGCCCTTGGCGTCCTCGTCGGCCTCTTCAAGCGAGACGACCTCAACGCCCTCTTCTTCCTCGGCGTCCACTTCCTTCTCGGCCACTTCCTCTTCCTCCTCGAGAGCGGCAATCTTGCCTTCCTCGAAATAGGAACGCGGATAGGTCTTGCCGGTGTAGGGCGAGACGATCGGGTCCTTGTTCAGGTCGTAGAATTTTCGGCCCGTCTCCGGGTCGATACGTTTTGTGCCAAGTTCGGTTTTTGCCACGGCAAGCCTCGTCAATAAAAGAGTGGTCCCCTTAACCACAGTTTGCAGCGCTGTCAAAGCGAAAAGCCGGCGTCACAAAACCATACGTTGAAAGGCGTCGCGTCAGTGACGACCATGGGGGATGACCATTTCGGCCCGCCGTGATACGAGACCGCCGCAACAAATGAAAAGCGCCGGCCCGCCGGCATTCCGTCCAGGGAAATTCCATGTCTCACGCCGCCGCGCCCAAGCCGGCCACCGCCCGCCGATCGTCAGCCCTTTCCGGCATCGCGCGCGTGCCGGGCGACAAGTCGATCTCGCACCGCTCCTTCATGTTCGGCGGCCTCGCCTCGGGCGAGACCCGCATCACCGGCCTGCTCGAAGGCGAGGACGTGATGCGCACAGGTGCTGCCATGAAGGCTATGGGCGCACATATCGAGAAGAACGGCGACGAGTGGGTGATCCGCGGCACAGGCAATGGCGCATTGCTGCAGCCGGAAGGCCCGCTCGATTTCGGCAATGCCGGCACCGGCTCGCGGCTCACCATGGGCCTCGTCGGCACCTATGACATGGAAACGACCTTCATCGGCGATGCCTCGCTGTCGGGCCGGCCGATGGGCCGCGTGCTGGAACCCTTGCGCCAGATGGGCGTGCAGGTGCTGAAGGCGACGCCGGGTGACCGCATGCCGATCACGCTGCATGGACCAAAGCATGCCGCGCCGATCACCTATCGTGTGCCGATGGCCTCGGCGCAGGTGAAATCGGCGGTGCTGCTCGCCGGGCTGAACACGCCCGGCATCACCACGGTGATCGAGCCGGTGATGACACGCGACCACACCGAAAAGATGCTGAAGGGTTTTGGCGCCAACCTGTCGGTCGAGACCGACGAGCGCGGCGTGCGCCACATCTTCATCGAAGGTCAGGGCAAGCTCACCGGCCAGACGATCGCCGTGCCGGGCGACCCGTCCTCGGCCGGGTTCCCGCTGGTGGCCGCACTGATCGTGCCGGGATCGGACATTACAATCGAAAACGTATTGATGAACCCGACCCGCACCGGCCTGCTTTTGACGCTGCAGGACATGGGCGGCAAGATCGACATCCTCAACCCGCGCAATGCCGGCGGCGAAGACGTCGCCGATCTGCGCGTGCGTTACTCCGAACTGAAGGGCGTCGCCGTGCCGCCCGAGCGGGCGCCATCGATGATCGACGAGTACCCGGTGCTCGCGGTCGCTGCCAGCTTCGCCGAGGGCGAAACGCTGATGCAGGGGCTGGAGGAGCTGCGCGTGAAAGAGTCCGACCGGCTGTCGGCCGTCGCCAACGGGCTGAAGCTCAACGGCGTCGATTGCACCGAGGGCGAGGCCTCGCTCGCCGTGCGCGGAAAACCGGGCGGCAAGGGGCTGGGTGGCCATCCGAACGGCCAGGACACGACCGTGCAGACCCATCTCGACCACCGCATCGCCATGAGTTTCTTGGTCATGGGGCTGGCGGCGGAAAAGCCGGTGACCATTGACGACGCCGCGATGATCGCGACGAGCTTTCCGGAGTTCATGGGCCTGATGAAGGCGCTGGGCGCGGAGATCGGGTGACGGTCGTGGCAACCAATAGCCTTGGCACGTTGGCGGGACAACACCCCCCTCTGTCCTGCCGGACATCTCCCCCGCAAGGGGGGAGATCAGCCGTTATCTCGGTTTTCGCCAATCGCCGACTGTATAAAATTCCGCGGAGCGTCAAAGCTGCCAATCTCCCCCCTTGCGGGGGAGATGTCCGGCAGGACAGAGGGGGGTGTGAAGGATCGCGGCGCCCGTCTTCTTCATCGCACCTGTCAATCGCGGCGGCCCGCCAATGACTCACACCTTCACCATCGCTATCGACGGCCCGGCCGGCGCCGGCAAGGGCACACTCGCCCGCCGGCTGGCCGACCACTATCGACTGAACCTGCTCGACACCGGCCTCACCTATCGTGCCGTTGCCTATGCGCTGATCCAGCACGCGCTGCCGCTCGACAATGTCTCGGCGGCCGAAACCGCTGCCCGCCAGGTCGATCTGGCGAAGCTCGACCGCGCGGTGCTGTCGGCGCATGCGGTCGGCGAGGCGGCCTCCAAGGTCGCGGTGTATCCGACGGTGCGGCGCATCCTCGTCGAAAAGCAGCGCGACTTCGCCAGAACGCCGCCGGGCGCCGTGCTCGACGGGCGCGACATCGGCACCGTTGTCTGCCCCGACGCCGACATCAAACTCTATGTGACGGCCAGCGCGGAGGTGCGGGCACAGCGCCGGCTGGCGGAGATCGAAAGCATCGGCGGCACCGCGGATTTCACCGAGATCCTCGCCGATATCGTGCGCCGCGACGAGCGCGACATGGGTCGAGCGGACTCACCGTTGAAGCCGGCGGCCGACGCGCACTTGCTTGATACCAGCGAAATGGCTATAGAAGCCGCGTTTCTCGCAGCCATGGCGATCATCGACGACGTGCTGGCCAAAAGAGACAAGGCCTGATCCGGGTTTTCCCTCGCATTTCCGTTGTCGGAGGCGAAGAAAATACCCATATCGGGCACGAACCAGCCTGCCAGCATTCTTCATGCGCCGGAATTGCCGCTTAAAGAGCGGCCCAGGGTTTTTGTAGCCCGGAACGCCGGCAGGCCAACGCAACGCTAACCCACGGCGCCCGTCCCGCTTCTAGATGCGGGGCACTCCAGGAGAAACAATGTCAGCTGCAAATCCCACTCGCGACGATTTCGCGAGCCTGCTCGAAGAATCTTTTACCGCCGGCCATTCCGGCGAAGGTCAGGTCGTCAAGGGCATCATCACCGCCATTGAAAAAGACATGGCTATCATCGACGTCGGCCTCAAGGTCGAAGGCCGCGTGCCGCTGAAGGAATTCGGCGTCAAGGGCAAGGACACCACCCTCAAGGTTGGTGACACCGTCGAAGTCTATGTCGAGCGCATCGAAAACGCGCTTGGCGAAGCGATGCTTTCACGTGAAAAGGCCCGCCGCGAAGAGAGCTGGGTCCGTCTCGAAGAGAAGTTCACCAAGGGTGAGCGCGTCGAAGGCGTCATCTTCAACCAGGTCAAGGGCGGCTTCACGGTCGACCTCGACGGCGCCGTGGCCTTCCTGCCGCGCAGCCAGGTCGATATCCGCCCGATCCGCGACGTCTCCCCGCTGATGCACAACCCGCAGCCCTTCGAGATCCTCAAGATGGATCGCCGCCGCGGCAACATCGTGGTGTCGCGCCGTACCGTGCTTGAGGAGAGCCGCGCCGAACAGCGTTCGGAAATCGTGCAGAACCTCGAAGAAGGCCAGGTTGTCGAAGGCGTCGTCAAGAACATCACCGATTATGGTGCGTTCGTCGACCTCGGCGGCATCGACGGCCTGCTGCATGTCACCGACATGGCATGGCGCCGCGTCAACCATCCGACCGAAATCCTCAACATCGGTCAGACGGTCAAGGTGCAGATCATCCGCATCAACCAGGAAACCCACCGCATCTCGCTCGGCATGAAGCAGCTCGAGAGCGATCCGTGGTCCGAGATCGGCACCAAGTTCCCGATCGGCAAGAAGATCAAGGGTACCGTCACCAACATCACCGACTACGGCGCGTTCGTCGAGCTGGAGCCGGGCATCGAGGGTCTCATCCACGTTTCGGAAATGTCGTGGACGAAGAAGAACGTGCATCCCGGCAAGATCCTGTCGACGACCCAGGAAGTCGACGTGGTGGTGCTCGAGGTCGATCCGGCCAAGCGCCGCATCTCGCTCGGCCTCAAGCAGACGCTTGAGAATCCGTGGCAGGCTTTTGCCTCTAGCCATCCGGTCGGCAGCCAGGTCGAGGGCGAGGTCAAGAACAAGACCGAGTTCGGCCTGTTCATCGGCCTCGAAGGCGACGTGGACGGCATGGTGCACCTCTCCGATCTCGACTGGACCCGTCCGGGCGAGCAGGTCATCGAAGAGTACAATCGCGGCGACATGGTCAAGGCGCAGGTGCTCGACGTCGACATCGACAAGGAGCGCATCTCGCTCGGCATCAAGCAGCTGGCCAAGGATACGGTCGGCGAAGCGACGACTTCAGGCGAACTGCGCAAGAACGCGGTCGTCACCTGTGAAGTCATCGGCGTCAAGGATGGCGGTCTGGAAGTGCGGCTGGTCGACAGCGGCATCGAAACCTTCATCAAGCGCTCCGATCTGAGCCGTGACCGCGACGAGCAGCGCCCCGAGCGCTTCACCGTCGGCCAGAAGGTCGATGCCCGCGTCATCGCCTTCGACAAGAAGACCCGCAAGCTGCAGGTCTCGATCAAGGCGCTGGAAATCGCCGAAGAGAAGGAAGCCGTCGCTCAGTACGGCTCGACCGACTCCGGCGCTTCGCTGGGCGACATCCTGGGTGCCGCGCTGAAGAAGCAGGGCAGCTAAGTCCTTCGCACCGCGAAGTCCTTCGCGAAGCGAAGTTCTTCACAGGCTCGAAAACAAAACCCCGCCGGATCGCTCTGGCGGGGTTTTTCTTTGACCGAGGTAAAGGTTGGAAGGTTACGCCCTGCCGTAAAGCGGCACCAGCGTACCACTCATCGCCTGATTGGCCGGCGAGGCGAGATAGGCGATGGCTTCGGCGGCAGCTTCGAGGCTGACCCATCTGGTGACATCGGCATCCGGCATATCGGCGCGGTTTGCCGGCGTATCGAGTGTCGACGGCGCCACGGCATTGACCAGGATACCCTTGTGCTTCAGCTCTTCGGCCATCGCCACCGTCATGGCTGCCACCGCCGCCTTGCTGGCGGCGTAAGCGACCATGCCGGCGCCGCGCCGCGGGTCGAGCCCGGCGCGCGCCGTGACGTTGACGATACGGCCCGCGGTATCCGATGCGAGCATAGAGCGTACCGCGGCGCGGCAGCACAGGAAGGCGGTGCGCGCATTGGTGTCCATCATCTCGGCAAAGGAGGCCGACTCGATCTTTTCCACAGGTGCCGAGGTGAAGCCGCCGGCCAGGTGGATCGAGCCCCAAAGGCCTGGAACCTGGCTGTAGAACGCTTCGACCTTGGCAGGGTCCGAGAGATCGACGTTGTGCACCAGTTGGACACGGTCATGCGTGGTAAAGGGGAAATGCGTAGGGGCGGCAGCGTGAGCGTTGGGCACATGGCAGATCGCGCCGTCACTCAGCAGTTTGCCGACAACCGCACCGCCGAGCGCACCGGTCCCACCGGTCACGACGATATGCTTGCCTTCAAGTGTTTCCGTCATCTTGGACGCTCCTGTCATTTTTTTATCGTTAGGTCGTTTCTGTGCCGCCGACGCGAAGCGTCGCGCCTTTTGCGTCATCACTCAATTGACATCTCGACATGGCAGTTGTCGCGTCTTTGCATGCGTCCGCCCACCGGTCGGCCGTGGTTCATGCCCGGCGAGACGGGTACCACGCGCCACCGATGTTCAGTCAACCGTGACTTCGATGACGCGCGGCAGTCCGGTGGCCCGGGCGCGTTTCAGCGCGTCCGGCAGAGCGTCGATGTCGGCAAGCCGTTCGGCGCCGATGCCATAGGCCTCGGCCAGCTTGCAGAAATCCGGCGGCGCCGGCGACACACCGACCGGCTCGACCCCGACATCGAGCATCGAGGTTTCGATCTCGCGATAGCCGCGATTGTTCCAGACGACGAAGATGACCGGCGCCCGGGCATCGAGCGCCGCGCCCAGCTCCGGCAGCGTGAACTGGAAGCCGCCGTCGCCTGTCAGGCAGACGACCGGCGCCTCGGGCAGGGCGAGGGCGGCGCCAATCGCCGCCGGCGGGCCATAGCCGAGCGCACCGAAGCCGGTGGCGGCATTGAACCAGCCACCAGGCCGATCATGGTCGTAATAGAGGTTGGCGGCATAGATCGGCTGTGTCGAATCGCCGACGATGAGCGCGCCCGGCAACGCGTCACGGATCATCTCGACGGCGCGTACCTGTGCCTGCAGTGTTGGGTTGAGTTCGGCAAAGGCGGCTTCCCGCGCGGCGGCGGCGCGCGACGAACCGCCCTCACTCGCCGGGAGATGGCTGATCTCCAGGAGCAGCGCATCGAGCGCTTCTGCGCAATCGGCCTGGATCGAAACGGTCGCCGGGCGGCGGGAAAGCTGGTCCGCGCCGATATCGATGCGGATCAGGTTGGCGGGCAGGACGAAGCCGCCATCGCTGTAGCCGTCATAGTCGGTCGGGCCGAATTCGGTGCCGGCGGCAATGACCAGGTCGGCATCGGCCATCAGCGCCCGCACCGCCTTCAGGCTGGGACTGGCCGGGACGCAGAGCGGATGACCATGCAGCAGGCCGCGCGCATTGGTGGTCTGCACGACCGGTGCTCCCAGCCGCTCGGCCAGACGCCGCAGTGGCGCTCCGGCGCGTTTGGCGCCGCCGCCGACCAGGATCAACGGACGGCGCGCGGCCGTGATGAGTTTGGCGGCGCTGGCAATTGCAACACCTTCTGGCGCGGGTGCCGTCACATTGCTCAGCATGGCAACTATGCCATCCGCCGACTTGACCATGACGTCGGTCGGGATCTCGATATGCACCGGGCCGGGCCGCGCCGATGAAAACAGGGCGAAGGCCTGCGCCAGAGCAGCGGGCAATTCGCCGGCCTCGGTGACGCGCTGCGAAAACAGCGCCACCTTCTCCATCATGCCGCGCTGATCCGGCAGTTCGTGCAGATGGCCCAGCCCCTTGCCCAGCGTCGGCGTGGCGTTGACGCCTGAGATGACCAGCATCGGTACCGAATCGGCGCGTGCCTGCCCCATGGCGGTGATGGTGTTGGTCAGCCCCGGTCCGGTGATGACGAAGGCGACGCCCGGCCTGCCGCTGGCGCGTGCGTAGCCGTCGGCCATGAAGCCGGCGCCTTGTTCGTGGCGCGGCGTGACGTGGCGGATCTTCGAGCGCGCCAGCCCGCGGTAGATTTCGACCGTATGCACGCCCGGAATGCCGAACACCGTGTCGACGCCATGCGCTTCAAGCAGCGAAATCAACGCCTCGCCGACAGTCGTCCCAGTGGTGGTCCCAGTGGCGGTCATTGGCGCAGCACCGGGCGCGTCAGGCAGGTCGGACCGCCCTCGCAGGCGATGCAGAGCGCATCCGCATCGAAGGTGGCGACCGTGCAGCCAGCCGCTTCCATGGCGGCCGCCGTCCTGGGAAAGCCGGCAACGGCAATGATCTGGCGCGGCGCGGTCGGCAGCACATTGAGACTGAGCCCGCTGGAGGCGAAGAACTCGTCGGCATCGCCCTCCACCAGCTTGATGCCGCGCGCCCGCAGCATCTGGTAGAAGGCGGCCGGCAGCAAGGGCGCATAGACCAGCGCCAGATCGTCGGCGAGCGGGCTGATCACCGACATCAGATGCAGGCAGGCTTCCTCGCCGTGCCAGAGCGGCAGGTCGAAACCGAAGACCGAAATGCCCTTGGGCGAGAGCAGGTTCGAAAGCTGCTGGATGCCGTCCTGATTGGTGCGTACGCCACGACCGACGGCCAGCGTCGTTGCATCGACCCAGACGCAGTCGCCGCCTTCCACCTGCCCCGGATCGTCGATCCGACCGAGAATGGGTATCCCCATGCGCTTGTAAGCTGTCTCGTGCAGACCGGGTTCGGCCCGGCGCAGCGCCTTGCCCATCGAAAGGATAATCGCGCCATGATCGGTCATCAGCGACGGATCATGGGTGAAGACGGAATCGGCCAGCCCGTCATCGGCGTCCGTCAGCCATTCGATCTCGGCGCCGGAAGCCGCGACCATGCTGGTCAACTGCTCATGCTGGGCCGCGGCCTTCTGCGGATCGAACCCCGGACCATAGTGCCATTCCTGTGCCCTGGCATGACGCATGGCGCTCGTGGCGGACCGCATCAACACGCGTTTCAGGGGTCCGGCCATGGACTGCGACCCGTATGATTTGCCCACTAAATTCTCCCTGAACGTCGGTTGACGCCACTAACCACTACAGCAAGCTGTGATCAATAGTCCAAAAACCATGGTTGACGGAGGCAAGCGGAACGGTCCATCCTGAGCATGGGAACTCTGTCCAGTGACGGGTAATGGGTAAAAGATACCAGCAGCGACGAGCTCGAACGCTCCGCGGAGCGTGGAAGGAATGACGGCCATAAGCGCCGCATCCGGGATGACAGCGCAAAGCGCCGCACCCGCATTGAAACATACGGCGCAGGACGGCGCCGCCGAAGCCATCCATGTCGAGAACCTGCACAAGAGATTCGGTGAGCTGCATGTGCTGAAGGGCGTCTCGCTGTCGGCGCGCGACGGCGAGGTCATCGCCATAATCGGCGGCTCGGGCTCGGGCAAATCGACCCTGCTGCGCTGCATCAACTGCCTGGAAAACCCGACCAGCGGCATCATTCGCGTCAATGGCGAGGAGATCAAGCTCAAGGCCGACAGCCATGGGCACACGGTTCCGGCCGACCGCAAGCAGATCGAACGCATCCGCTCCAAGCTTGGCATGGTGTTCCAGAACTTCAACCTTTGGAGCCACATGACGCTGATCGAAAACGTCATCGAGGTTCCCGTACATGTGCTTGGCATCAAGCGCGATGTGGCGATCGACGAGGCCGAAAAGCTGCTCGCCCGCGTCGGTCTGGCCGAAAAGCGCGATGTCTATCCGGCCTATCTGTCGGGCGGCCAGCAGCAGCGCGCGGCGATCGCCCGGGCGCTGGCCATCAATCCGCGCGTCATGCTGTTTGACGAACCGACCTCGGCGCTCGATCCCGAGCTGGTCGGTGAGGTGCTGAAGGTGATCGGCGACCTGGCGCGCGAGGGCCGCACGATGGTGCTGGTCACCCACGAGATGAAGTTCGCCCGCGAGGTCGCGACCCATGTCGTCTACCTCTACAATGGATTGGTCGAGGAAGAGGGCCCGCCCGAGCAGATCTTCGGCGCGCCGAAATCCGAAAGGCTGAAGCAGTTCATCCGCAACATCGGCTAGGACAGGCCGGGACGGAAGAAAACCGGGAACCAACAACAAACTGGGAGTCGTGACATGAAGACTGTTCTGAAAACATTCGCCGCAGCGCTGCTGCTCGGCGTCGCCGCCATGGGCGTGGCCAAGGCCGATCCGGTCAAGATCGGCGTCGCCGCCGAGCCTTATCCGCCCTTCACCTCGCCCGATGCTTCGGGCAAGTGGGTTGGTTGGGAGATCGACTTCATCGACGCCGTCTGCGCCGAGGAGAAGCTCGATTGCGTCATTACCCCGGTCGCCTGGGACGGCATCATCCCGGCACTGACGACCAAGAAGATCGACCTCATCGTCTCCTCGATGTCGATCACCGCCGAACGCGCGAAGACGATCGATTTCTCGGACAAGTACTATAACACGCCGACCGCGATCATCGGCCCCAAGGACCAGAAATTCGGCTCCGCCCCGGACGACCTCAAGGGCAAGATCGTCGGCGTGCAGGTTTCGACGGTGCACGCTGTCTACGCCAAGAAGCATTTTGGCAGCACAGCCTCCGAGATCAAGGAATACCAGACCCAGGACGAAGCCAACAACGATCTTGCCGCCGGCCGCCTCGATGCGGTTCAGGCCGATTCTATCGCGCTTGGCGAGTTCCTGAAATCCGACCAGGGCAAGGCCTGCTGCGACTTGAAGGGGATGGTCGCTCCGGACGACGAAGTGCTCGGACCGGGCGTCGGCGCCGGCGTGCGCAAGGAAGACACCGAACTGAAGGGCAAAATCAACGCCGGCATCAAGGCGATCCGCGCCAACGGCAAATATGACGAGATCTCGAAGAAATACTTCGATTTCGACATTTACGGCGGTGGCGGCGCACAGTCGAACTGACGATCCTCGTATGAGCAGGGGGCATGGCGCCAGCGCCATGCCCCCTGCTCGATCTTTCCCAGGCATGTTTGCCGCCGACGCAGCCGTCGGCGGTTGGCCAGCACTTCGGGGGCGACGCTGATCGACGCACTTCTTTCGGCCTCCGCGGCCGGCATCACCGAGCTTCTCTCGCCCTACCCGCCAGGCTGGGGCGGGGCTCTTTTGGTTGGGCTGCTCCATTCGATCGAGATCGCGCTGGGCGCCACCTGCCTCGGTCTTCTGATCGGCACCGGCGGCGCCTATGGCAAGCTCTATGGCGGCCCGGTGGTGCGCGATCTGCTGGCGGTCTACACCACCATCGTGCGCGCCGTGCCCGAACTGGTGCTGATTCTGCTGCTTTATTATGCCGGGACCGACCTGATCAACCAGGCGCTGACGGCAATGGGTTATCAGCGTGTCGACATCAGCGGCCTTGCCGCGGGCATCGCCGTGCTCGGCTTTGTCCAGGGCGCCTACTCGACCGAAGTGATACGGGGCGCGATCCTGGCCATTCCGCAGGGCCAGATCGAAGCCGCGCGCGCCTATGGAATGTCTCCCGGCCTGCTGCTGCGGCGGATCACCCTCCCGGCAATGCTGCCCTTCGCCATACCGGGCCTCGCCAATCTCTGGCTGATCGCCACCAAGGACACAGCACTTCTGGCGGTCGTCGGTTTCTACGAACTGGCGCTGGCGACGCGGCAAGCGGCGGGCGTCACCAAAGCCTATTTCACCTTCTTTTTCGCGGCGGGCGTGCTCTATTTGCTGCTGTCGCTGGTCTCCAATCTCATCATCGGCCGGGTCGAGACCTGGTCGCGGCGCGGCATGCCTTCGCTCAAGGAGGCGCGCTGATGGCCAACGAGGCCGCCATCATCAATGTCGTCGCGCGAACGTCGCTGTGGCTGCAGCCGCACCGCATCGTGCTGATCCTGATCGCACTCGGCCTGGTTCTGTCGGCCGCCTTTTTCATGCGCTGGGACTGGCTGCCGCAATATTATGAAATGGGCTTGATCGGCATCTGGCGGTCGCTGTGGATCCTGGCCGTCACCTGCGTCCTGGGCTTCCTGCTGGCCGTGCCGTTAGGGTTGGCGCAAGCCGCCGGCTCATTCTGGTTCGCCGCGCCTGCCAAGGTGTTCTGCACGGTGATCCGGGGCACGCCGCTGCTGATCCAACTCTGGCTGCTCTATTACGGCCTGGGTTCGCTGTTCCCGCAATATCCGTGGATCCGCGAATCCTGGATGTGGCCATATCTGCGGCAAGCCTGGCCCTATGGCGTGCTGGCACTGACCTTGTCGTTCGCCGGCTATGAGGGCGAGGTGATGCGCGGCGCCTTTGCCGGCGTGCCCAAGGGGCAACTGGAGGCTGCCCGCGCCTTCGGCATGAGCCGCTGGAAGGCGTTCCGGCGCATCTGGCTGCCACAAGCCATCTACCGGGCGCTGCCGACGTTGACCGGCGAGACCGTGCTGCAATTGAAGTCGACGCCGCTGGTGGCGACGATCAGCGTCATCGACATCTTCGCCGTTTCGTCCAAGGTGCGGCAGGACACCTATCTCACCTATGAACCCTTGCTGCTGCTGGCGCTGATCTACATGACGATCACCGGCATTCTGGTGTTTGCGTTCAGCAGGATCGAGGCGCGGATCCCCAACAAGATTGGTTAGAGGGGAGTAGGGGAGTAGGGGAGTATCCGGCTACTATCCACATTCACATTTCCATCCCCATTCGCTATTCACTGCTCACTGTCCCGTACTCCCCTATTCCCTTACTCCCCTAGGACGGCCATGATGCAACTCAGTCTCGACCAGGCAAAAGGACTGTGCCGGATGGCGGCACTTGGCGCCGGCGCCAATGAGGAAGCGGCACAATCGCTCGCTGCTTCGATCATATCAGCCGAGGCCGAAGGGCTTTCCTCGGTCGGTCTGTCGCATTTCATCGACTATCTCGAGGCGCTGGAAGCCGGACGCATCGACGGCAATGCCGACCCGGTGATCACCCGGCCGGCGCTTGCGGTCTACCTCTCCGACGCGCGCGGCGGGCTGGCGCATACCGGCTTCGACCGCACCATCGACGACCTCGCCAAGGCGGCAAAGCTGTTCGGCGTCGCCATCTTCTCGCAGAAAAACGCTTATACATGCGGCGCGCTCGGCTACTTCACCGGAAGGCTGGCAGCACTCGGGCTGGTCTCGTTCGCAGCCACCAACGGCCCGGCCGTGCTTGCCGGCTCGGGCTCGGTCAAGCCGGTCTATTGCACCAACCCGATGTCGTTTGCCGCACCCGCCGCCGACGGCGCGCCGCTGGTCATCGACCAGTCGTCGAGCGCCACCGCTTTCGTCAACATCCGCAAAGCGGCCGAGGAGGGCAAGACAATCCCCGAAGGCTGGGCGCTGGACGCCAGCGGCAACCCGACCACTGACCCGGCTGCCGCCATGAAAGGCGCCATGCTTGCCTTCGGCGGCCAGCGCGGCGCCAACATCGCGTTGATGGTCGAGGTGCTGGCGGCGGGCCTGTCGGGCGCCAACTGGTCGCTCGACGCGCCATGGTTCAGCGGCGGACCGGACAGTCCCGGCACCGGCCTGTTCGTGCTTGCCATCGAGCCCAAGCTTCTCGACCCGGATTTCGAGCAGCGGATGAAGGACCAGCTCGACCGGCTGCGGCGGCGCTTCGGCGTGCATGTGCCCGGTCGTGCCCGCGCAGAGGCCGCCGAGAAGGCGCAAGCGCGGGGCATCACCGCATCCAAGGCGGTGGTGCAGCGCATTTCCGAATTCGCGGCGCGCTATTCTTCCTGAATAATCCATTAGTTATCAGACAGATATCTGGAATCTGCCCGCCTGAGACGCGGGGCGGTGCGATTTTCTTTGCGCGCCGCTGAACCTTTCCGCGCCTTGCTGCGACACAGCTTTGTCCAGGGCAAGGCGAGCTTGCCCGATCCACACCCGGGGGAAGCAGCAAACCGAAATCGAAAGCCTGCATCACGCGAAGGCCGGTCCTTCGCGCCTCGGAAAACTCAACCCAAATCAAAAGGAAATTGTCATGACCAACACCAAGATCACCATGCTGACCGCCGTCCTTCTGCTCGGCTCGTTCATGGGTGCCACACAGGCAGCCACCCTGAAGGCCGCGCCGGCCAAGCCGTCCAGCCCGGGTGTCATCACTGCCCCGAGCGGCGGGGCCACCGAAGATCACTACTGCAAGAACGGCCATGCAAAATTCGCCAATTGCAGCGCCGATTTCGTCGCCGCCTGCAAGAAGGTTGGTGGCACCATGTCGGATGTTCAGGGCTGGGGTGGGCGTACTTGCTTCACGCCCTCCTGATACCGTCTCAGGTCAGGCCGCTCCGTCGGCCCCTGACTTCGCATGGACGTCGCCCGGAAAACCCCGCTTCTGCGGGGTTTTCTGCGTTTTGATCGCGCAATGGTAAAACATTCGTAGTTTGGTCAACTTTTGTTTATTTGACTTCGTCCGACCTGATCGGCCGTTTGCGCTGATCAAGCAAAACAGAGGAGCTACAATGTCGGCAAGCACGGACAATCCCCGCAACGCCCTTATCATTCCGGCCCTTGGCAGGTTTTACGCGGCTCTGCACGATGGTGCCGAAACCGTTCTTCGCGTCGTCGCCGGTGGGTTTCTCGCCATCCACGGTTCGCAGAAGATCACCAATCCCTTCGGCGCCGCCGAGATGGTCGAGGGTCTCGGCTTCTATCCGGGCGCGTTGTGGTCGTTGCTTCTGGCCTGCACTGAATTCTTCGGTGGCATCTTCATCGCCATCGGGTTTTTGACGCGGCCGGCCGCCTTTGCCGGCCTGTTCGTGCTGCTGGTCACGGTCTGGTTCCACTGGGTCACCATGGGCCAAGGTTATTCGGGCGCGGAAAAGTCGCTGCTGTGGGCGGCGATCCTGCTCTTCTTCGTCATTCGCGGCGGCAACCGCCATTCGGTCGACGCCCGTATCGGCAAAGCGTTCTGACAGGCTGATAGCGACGACGCGTCGCCCTTTGCCTTTGGCACGAAACGGATTATGAAACGGCTTCAGCCAAGCTTGCGAGCGCCGGAGCCAGCCATGACCGAAATCCTGCAGACCCCAAAGCTCGTCGTCGTCTTTGGCGGGTCAGGCTTTGTCGGGCGCCATGTCGTGCGCGCGTTGGCCAAGCGCGGCTATCGCATCCGGGTCGCCTGCCGGCGGCCCGATCTCGCCGGCCATCTGCAGCCGCTCGGCAATGTCGGCCAGATCCAGCCGGTGCAGGCCAATGTGCGCGTGCGCTGGTCGGTAGACCGCGCCGTGCAAGGCGCCGACCATGTCGTCAATCTGGTCGCCATCCTGCATGAGAGCGGCCGGCAGAAATTCTCCGCCGTGCATGAGTTCGGCGCCCGCGCAGTGGCCGAGGCCGCGCGCTCGGTCGGCGCCGGCCTGACCCACATTTCTGCGCTTGGCGCCGATCTGGACTCCGAATCAGACTACGCGCGAACCAAGGCGCTTGGCGAAAAGGCTGTGCTGGAGACGATCAAAGACGCCGTGATCTTCCGGCCGTCTATCAATTTCGGCCCTGAGGACAGCTTCTTCAACCGCTTCGCCAACATGGCGCGCTATTCGCCGGTGCTGCCGCTGATCGGCGGCGGCCAGACCAAGTTCCAGCCGGTCTATGTCGGCGACGTGGCCGAAGCGGTGGCGCGCTCGGTCGACGGCAAGGTGGATGGCGGCCAGATCTATGAACTCGGCGGACCGAAAGTGCTCACCTTCAAGCAGTGCATGGAAGAGCTGCTCGACGTGATCGAGCGCAAGCGGCTGCTGGTGCCGGTTCCGTGGTGGGTGGCCAACATCCAGGCCTCGATCCTCGGCCTGTTGCCCAATCCGCTGCTGACCAAGGACCAGGTGATGCAGTTGCGCGAGCACAACATCGTTTCGGACGCCGCCAACAAGACCAACAGGACGCTTGCAGGGCTCGGCATCCAGCCGCAATCGATCGCGACGATCCTGCCCAGCTATCTCTGGCGCTACCGCGCCGCCGGCCAGTTCCAGCAGCGCAAGCCTGCAGCTTGATTTATCACAACCGTCTGAAGCTGTGTCTCAGGCCTATCGCGGCGTGACCCGCATTGGCAGGCCGCCTTGCGGCTGCGTGGTGAGTTTCTGCACCGGCCAGGGCTTGGTTTCGGCGGTGGTGTCGAAGCGGAAGCGCGACAGCATGATCGCCAGCGCGATGATCGCCTCCTGCATGGCGAAGCTGGCGCCGATGCAGACGCGCGGGCCTGCGCCAAACGGCAGATACTGGAAGCGGTCGATCTTTTCGCGATTTCCGGGGTGGAAGCGCTCCGGCAGGAAGGCATCCGGCCGGTCCCACAGTTTCCTGTGGCGATGCACGACCCATGGCATCACCAGCACGGCGGCATGCTCTGGAATATAAAGATCCTTCCACATTTCCGGTTCGATCGGCTCGCGGTTGATCGACGGCGCCGGCGGATAGAGCCGGAGCGCCTCGTCGAAGGCGGCGCGGGTGAACGGCATGGCATCGAGCCACTTCGTCGGATCGGGCTCGCGCGCCAGCACCTGGTCGATCTCCTGCTCGACCCGGTTGCGCTCCCACGGTGATTCCGCCAGACAATACAGCGTCCAGCCCAAAGCCCGTGCGGTCGTCTCATGGCCGGCGCCGATGAAGGTGATGATGTTGTCCTCGACCTCGGCCCGCGTCAGTCCGTCGGGCCCCTCGGCCTTGAGCAACAGCGTCAGGAAATCCTGCGGCACGGCATCTGGATCGCGCTTGAATTTCCCTTCGCGCATCTTGACCGTGTTGGTGACGATCTTGCGGAAATAGGCCATGGTCTTGCGGCCACGAATGCGGGTCAGCCTCGGCAGCCAGTCGGGCGCGCGCAACAGATCGAGCGGGTCGACGCGTCCCATGGTCTCGAACAGGCGGTCGATCTCGTTGGCGAAACTGCCGGGCTCTCCAGCGATCTCGCCGGAAAACAGCGTCTCGGCCAGGATGTCGTAAGTGAGCAGCGTCATGTCATGGGCGATGTCTGACGTGCCGCCGTTTTCGTAACGGGTGACGAAGTCCTGCGTGCGCCTCAGCATCGGCTGGGCGAAGCCGAAAATGTGGCGCGGCGTGAACACCGGCGCCATCGCCTTGCGCGACCGCTTCCAGACCTCACCCTCGGCGGTGAGCAGCCCGTCGCGCAGGATCGGCCGCAGGATCTTCTGGCGCACCGTCGCCATCTTGTAGTTCCTGGCGTTGTCGACCAGCACGTGGCGGATCAGGCCGGGATCATTGGCGACGATCAGATGTCCGCCAACGCCATTGGCCGAGATCCAAGGCTCGTTGTAGGTGTGTTCACCCCACAATTCGAGCGGGTTGCGGTAGACGATGCGGATCATCTCCAGCGTCGAGGGCGGCGTCGTGCGCGGCTTCGGCGCCGGGGGAATGAAGGGGGCGGGCTGGATGTCCATGGGCTGCTCCGCTGATACCCCAATGTAGTGGCTGGCAAGGCGGGCGTCCATGTGACCGAGCGGCAGGCGCAAATATGCGGCCCGCGGCGTCACGGCAGGCGATCCGTTCAGCCGATTGTGACCGCCTCCTGGCGGTGCCGCCTTGTCCGCGGCCGTGCTCTGCCATAGGTCAGGGTCACCAACAGATACCGCCAACGAAAAGGGGGCCGCCTTGAAGCACCAGTTGAACATCATCATCGGCAGCACGCGACCTGGCCGCGCCGGACCGGTTTTTGCCGAGTGGCTGGAGACGTTCGCGCGCGAGCATGGAAAATTCGAGCCGGTACTGACCGACATCGACACGTTCAAGCTTCCGGTGCTGGACGAACCGCACCATCCAAGACTCGGCAATTACCAGAACGACCATACCAAGGCCTGGTCGAAAGCGATCGATGCCGCCGATGCCTTCGTCTTCGTGGCGCCGGAATACAATTATTTCGTGGCGCCGGCGATCGTCAACGCGATCGACTATCTCTCGCGCGAATGGAAGTACAAGCCTGCCGCCATTTTCAGCTATGGCGGCGTGTCCGGCGGCCTGCGTGCGGCGCAAGCGCTGAAGCCGCTGCTGACCTCGGTGGGCGTCATGCCGATCTCGGAAGGCGTCGCGCTGCCGATGTACCAGAAACTGCTCGACGAAAATGGCGCTTTCAACGCCGGCGAACAGGTGCAGGGCGGAGCCAAAACCATGCTCGACGAGCTGTTGCGCTGGAGCCAGGCTTTGAAGCCGATGCGGGCTGCCTGAAGACGCTGGTCTTCCGCAAAAAGCCCGGCTTGCTCATGCCATAAAGAGGTGGAATGTTCGCGCAAATGGACAAGCCGGGGGGCGGTTCGACTTGCGCTTGCTTTTTGCCTTGCTGCTGATGCTCACGAGCACCGCCGCCGCGGCGGCTGAGCGACGCGTGGCACTGGTTATCGCCGCTGACGACTACCGCCTGATCCGGCCGCTTGCCAATCCGGTCCATGACGGCGAGGCGATGGGCGCGGCGCTGAAGAAGCTCGGCTTCGAGGTCGTCCTCGAAACCAATCGCGATTTGCGGCGAATGCGCCGCGCGCTCGACGATTTTCGCCAGGATGCCAAAGGCGCCGACGTGGCGCTGGTCTATTTCTCCGGCCACGGCGTGGAAATCTCGGGCGATAACCGGCTGCTGCCGGTCGATGCCGACCCCTCTTCGCTCGATGCGCTGGAGAAGACCAGCTTGCCTCTGGAGGAGGTGCGCAAGACCGTGGCCGCCACCGCCAAGGTCGGCCTGATCATGCTCGACGCCTGCCGGAGCGATCCTTTTTCGGGAAGCAGCGGTGAAGGGCGCGGCGCGACGTCGCTGGCAAAGGATGTCGCGGGAAAAGTCCGGCCGGGTCTCGGCCGGACTGGCCGCGCCGAAAACATCCTGTTCGCTTTCTCGGCAGCACCCGGCGAGACGGCGGCCGACGGAACCGGCCAGAACTCGCCATTCACCATGGCGCTGACCAAATATCTCGGCACCAGCGGGCTCGAAATCCGCTCGGTGCTGACGCTGGTGCAGCAGGAGGTCTACGATTTGTCGCGAGGCAAACAGCTGCCTTACGTCGAGAGCGGCCTGCCGAAGCTGTTCTTTGCCGCGGCCGCCAAGGAACAATTGCCGGAGCGCGAGCGCCTGCTGCTTGCCATGGCCGACGTAACGCCGGAAATGCGCGGTGAGGTCGAGCAGGTTGCCAGCGATGCCGACATGCCGCTGGCGCCTCTCTACGGCGTGCTGATCAGCTCCGACGCCAGCCACCTTTCGGCGGACAGCCTGAATGCCAGGCTGCGAGAGGCAGCCGACGCTTTCGTCAAAGTGCGCGGCGAAATGAGGACGCTGGCCTCCGATGATCCGCAGGTGACGGAATTGCGCCGGCAGGCCGAGGAGCAGCTTTCGCTCGGCGCCTTCGATGGGGCTCGCGCCATCCTCGCAAAGGCCGCCGACATCGACAATGTTTCGCGCAACGCCTTGAAGGCCAATTTCGTCGGCCGCACGCTGTCCGAGGCGGCGACGCGTTTCCTGTCCGGCGGTGCGGCGCGCGCCGACCTCGACTACGCCACGGCCATCAAGGATTATGAATCGGTCCTGGCCCTTTACGGCGAAGCCGGGCAGACCGATCTGACCCTGGACCACGCCGACCGCCAGATCCGCACGCTGGACGAACTCGGCAAGCTCTACACCCTTGTCGGCAACACCGATGCGGCAGGCCGCGCCTTTGCAGCGCTGGTATCCAATCTCGAGCTGCGTTCGGCCCGGGAAACCGACCCGAGCGTCAAGCGCGATTTTGCCGTCAGCCACATCAAGCTCGGCAACATCAGGCTGGCGCAAGGAGACGTGCCGGAAGCGCTGGAAAGCTATCGGACCGCCAGAACCATGCTCAAGGATTTGACCGCTGCCGAACCCGATCGGCTGTCATGGTTCGGTGACTTCGCCATGGCCGACGACAAAATCGGCAATGTGCTTGTGACGCAAGGCGATCTGGCTGGGGCCTCGCAAATCTACCAGGAGGGCCTGTCGGTCAAGAAGCAGCTTGCCGACAACGAACCGGAGCGCGCCGAACTGCAGCGCGACCTGACCATCAGCTATGACGAGATCGGTGCACTGGCGCGTACCGCCGGCCAGTTGGACAACGCCCAGGTGGCCTACGAGGAGAGCCTGAAGATCCGATTGGCATTGGCCGAAAGGAAGCCGCAGGATGCCGAACGGCAACGCGATGTCTCCGTCAGCCATGATACGATCGGCGACCTCAAGCGCGAGCGCGGCGATGCGGCGGGCGCACTCGCGTCCTATAAAGCGGGCCATGCGATCGTCGAGCGGCTGGTGGGCCGCGACCCCGACAACAGTGAGCTGAAGCGCGACTTGTCTGTCGGCAACGCAAAAATCGGCAATGCGCTGGGCGACCAGGAGGACTGGCCGGCAGCCCTCGCCGCCTACAGGCAAGCCCTCTCGATAGCCCGCATGCTGGCGGCCAGTGACCCCGCCAACACCGACTGGCAACGCGACCTTTCGGTCAGCCTGGAGAAGGTCGCCGGCATTCTGGCGATACAGGGCGACCGCGCTGGAGCGCTCAACGCCTATACAGACAGTTTCGCTATCGCCGACCGGCTGGCCAAGCTCGACCCTGCCAATGCCGACTGGCAACGCGACCTGTCGATCACTCTGTCCGAGATCGGTATGCTCAAGGCCAAGCAGCGCGACGTCAAAGGCGCGCGGCAGGCTTTCCAGGACAGTCTCGACATCCGCCAGCAGCTCGCCCAGTCCGACCCAAACAACGCCACCTGGCAGCGCGACCTGGTGGTGGCCATGATCGACTACGCTCAGGTCGCCAAGAACCCCAAGGCCGTGCTTTCGCAGGCGCTGGACATGACGCTGGAGCTCGACCGCAGCGGGCGGCTGGCGCCGCGATATAAGTTCATGATCAAGTTTCTCAGGGACCGGCTGGCCAAAGTGAAATAGGGCCTGACGGGAGGCTGTCATGGACAGCCGGCTCATTCCCCGTGAAATGCCTGCAAACCTTGGAAAAACCGCCTTTTGCGCCTATATCTAGTGCATATCAGAGGCGCGATTCGGAGCGGGTTTTTCGCGCCGTGCAAGCGGCATCCAGACAACAGGTTTTCATGAGCGATCAGATCGACAACAACAACGGCGCTGAAGCCGAATACGGCGCCGATTCCATCAAGGTTTTGAAGGGGTTGGATGCTGTCCGCAAACGCCCCGGAATGTATATCGGCGATACCGACGACGGTTCGGGCCTGCATCACATGGTCTATGAAGTGGTCGACAACGCCATCGACGAGGCGCTGGCCGGTCACGCCGATCTCGTCACCGTGACGCTCAACCCCGATGGTTCGGTCACCGTGATCGACAATGGCCGCGGAATTCCGACCGATATCCACACCGGAGAAGGCATTTCGGCGGCCGAAGTGATCATGACGCAGCTGCATGCCGGCGGCAAGTTCGACCAGAATTCCTACAAGGTCTCGGGCGGCCTGCATGGCGTCGGCGTCTCGGTGGTCAACGCGCTGTCGGCGTGGCTGAAGCTGAAAATCCGCCGCAACGGCCAGATCTTCGAGATGAGTTTCACGCATGGCAATGCCGACGCGCCGCTGAAGGCCACCGGCAGCTATGAGCAGGACAAGCAGCCGGGCACCTATGAGGGCCGCAGCGGCAGCCAGATCACCTTCTTCCCGTCGGCCGAGACCTTCACCATGGTCGAGTTCGACTTCGGCACGCTGGAACACCGGCTGCGCGAGCTTGCCTTCCTCAATTCCGGCGTGCGCATCATTTTGACCGATGCCCGCCACGCCGATGTCGTGCGCCATGAACTGCACTATGACGGAGGCCTCGAAGAATTCGTCAAATATCTCGATCGGGTCAAGAAACCGTTGATCGACAAGCCGATCGCCATCCGGGCGGAGCGCGACGGGATCACCGTCGAAGTGGCGATGTGGTGGAACGACAGCTACCACGAGAACGTGCTGGCCTTCACCAACAACATCCCGCAGCGCGATGGCGGCACGCATCTGGCCGGCTTTCGCGGCGCGCTGACGCGCCAGATCACCGGCTATGGCGAATCCTCTGGGCTGACCAAGAAGGAAAAGGTCTCGCTGATCGGCGACGATTGCCGGGAAGGCCTGACGGCGGTGCTTTCAGTCAAGGTTCCAGATCCGAAATTCTCCTCGCAGACCAAGGACAAGCTGGTCTCGTCGGAAGTCCGTCCTGTCGTCGAAGGCCTGGTCAACGAAGCGCTCGGCACCTGGCTTGAAGAACATCCGAGCGAAGGCAAGGTGGTCGTCGACAAGGTGATCCAGGCCGCGGCGGCGCGTGAAGCGGCGCGCAAGGCGCGCGATATCACCCGCAAGAGCTCGCTCGGCGTCACTTCCCTGCCCGGCAAATTGGCCGACTGCCAGGAACGCGACCCGGCGAAGTCCGAAATCTTCATCGTCGAGGGTGACTCCGCCGGCGGCTCGGCCAAGGGTGGGCGTTCGCGCCAGAACCAGGCGATCCTGCCGTTGCGCGGCAAGATCCTCAATGTCGAGCGGGCGCGCTTCGACCGCATGCTCGGCTCCGACATGATCGGCACGTTGATCACGGCGCTCGGAACCTCGATCGGCAAGGACGAGTTCAACGCCGACAAGCTGCGCTACCACAAGATCATCCTGATGACCGACGCCGACGTCGACGGCGCCCATATCAGAACCTTGCTGCTGACCTTCTTCTTCCGGCAGATGCCGGAGCTGATCGAGCGCGGCCATCTCTACATCGCCCAGCCGCCGCTCTACAAGGTGACGCGCGGCAAGAGCTCGCAATACATCAAGGACGAGAGCGCGTTCGAGGAGTTCCTGATCGGCTCGGGACTGGAAGAAGCATCGCTTACCCTCGGCTCGGGCGAGGTTCGCATCGGACAGGACCTGCGCGGAGCCATCGACGACGCGCTGGCGGTGCGCCAGCTGATCAACGGCCTGCACACGCGCTACAACAGAGGCGTCGTCGAGCAGGCGGCGATCGCCGGCGGGCTCAACCCGGACGTGTTCACCGATCTCGGCCGCGCCAACGACATGGCGGAGCGGATTGCAAAACGCCTCGACATCATCGCCGAGGACACCGAGCGCGGCTGGACCGGCCGCATGTCGACCTCGAATGAAGGCGTCGGCGGCTATGTGTTCGAGCGCACGGTGCGCAGCGTCAAGGAATACGCGCATCTCGACCTGGCCCTGATCAATTCGGCCGACGCACGCCAGCTCGACCGCTACGCACAGCGCCTCAGCGAGGTCTACGGGTCGCCGCCGGTGCTGCGCCGCAAGGATGTCTCCGAAACCATCTCGGGGCCGCTGGCGATGCTCAACGCGGTCTTTGCGACCGGCCGCAAGGGCCTGACGATGCAGCGTTACAAGGGTCTCGGCGAGATGAACGCCGAACAGCTGTGGGAAACCACGCTCGATCCGAACGTGCGCTCGCTGCTGCAGGTCAAGGTCAATGACGCGACCGATGCGGATTCGCTGTTTTCGCGGCTGATGGGCGATGAGGTCGAACCCAGGCGCGAGTTCATCCAGGACAACGCGCTGTCGGTCGCCAATCTGGATATCTGATCTGGACATTAAATCCGAATTGGCGCGCTGCGGCGCGCCAATGTTCCGCTGGCGGCAAGAAAATCATTTTACAACGCGCCGGAACGGAAGTTCCCTTGGAACATTGTGACAACATCGATTCACAATATTCTAACAGGAGGCCTCCATGGGACGTGGCATTTTGCTCTGGTTGCTCGGCATTCCGATTCCGATCATCATTCTGATCATGCTGTTCGTACGATAGGGGGCTTCCATGCAGTCCACCCTGTCGGCGGTCGATGTTTCCGCCTCAACCGAGTCCTCCTCCACCGCCGTCAGCTGGGGACCGATCATCGCCGGAGCCTTCGCGGCCTCGACATTGACCCTCATCCTCATGCTGCTCGGTTCGGGGCTGGGATTGACCATGGTGTCGCCATGGTCGGGATCGGGCGCATCTGTCACCACTTTCGCGGCGTCCACCGCGATCTGGCTTGTCATCGTGCAATGGCTGTCCTCCGGCGTCGGCGGCTATCTTGCCGGACGCCTGCGCACCAAATGGGTCGGCATCCACACCGATGAAGTCTATTTCCGGGACACCGCCCACGGCTTTCTTGCCTGGGCGCTGGCCACGTTGCTCGTCGTCGGCGTGCTTGGCTCCGCGCTTTCCGCAGCGATCGGTTCAGGCGTGCAGGCGGTGTCCACCGTGGCGTCTGGCGCTGCCATGGGCGCATCGGCGGGGGCTTCGGCCAATGCCGGCAGCACATCGGCCGACAATGCGACCTCCTACCTGGTGGATTCGCTGTTCCGTCCGGCCGATCCGGGCAGGCTGGCTGCCGCCAATCCGGACAGCGATGCGGCTGCGGTCGGTCAGGCTTCGCGCATCCTGATCGCCGGTGCAGCGGCAGGCGAGGTTTCCGCGGACGACAAAACGTATCTGTCGCAGCTGGTCGCCGTCCGCACAGGGCTCTCGGAAGCAGACGCCAGGAACCGGGTGGATGCCGTCCTTGCCAAGGCTCAGGACGCCAAGGTCAAGGCGCAGCAGGCCGCCGACACCGCCAGGAAGGCCAGTGCGACGTTTGCCCTGCTTGGTGCGCTCTCGCTGGCCATCGGCGCCTTTATCGCCAGTGCCGCCGCGGCCCTCGGAGGCAGGCAGCGTGACGATGAAGAAGCGGTTTTTATCGCCAACCGCTGAACTGCACTTGCAACAAAGCCACTCCGGCCCGCCCGGAGTGGCTTTGCTTTGAAATTGTCGCACAGCGTTGCCTCGACCCCGTTCGCTGAAATCCGTTCCTATTTTCGGGGAGGAATCGTCGGTGCTTCGGCTTGGCTCGGCTCCAGTTTGCGACCGAGGTCGACCGCGTCGCGCAGCACGGCAAGATGCGAGCGCGGCCGATCGCCGACCTCGACACCGGTCGCCGTCAACGACCAGTACAGCGTGTGGGTGAAGACACGGCCGAGGCAACCGCGTAGCTCGACCTGGATGTTCTCCACGCCCGGGCCGAAATTCTCCGCCATCGGCCCGGAGATCGGATCCCCCGTCAGCCAACCGTTGCCGCGGTCGAAGATATTGGTCCAGCGCGTCGCAGCAAACACCGCGCCATGATGCACCGCGCGCTGCGGCTTGCCCGAAGAACGGTTGCGCCCTTCCTGATAAAGCAATGTGCCACCGGCCGCCGCTCCCTCGGCGACCGGCGGACATGCCGAGAACAGACGCTCGGCGATGCCGCGTCTGAATTCGGCGAGATTGTGCGTCACCAGAAATTCGCTGTGGGTCAGCGGGCTGCCAAGCGTGACGAAATCGCTGATCTTCCAAGGCCGATGGTTGTCGTCCTTGGTGCGCAGTTGGCGATAGAGCTCCCACTGATGGCGCCTGAAGCCGGCAAGATCGTCCAGGCTGCCGGGCCATGCCGAGCCGTCGGCGACGAGCGTCGCCTTGTCGATGGCGTGGATCGCCTTCAGTTTCGCCTTGTCGCGGATGGCCTCCAGTTTTCGGGGCCTGAAATCGGCCCACAAGATCTGCAGCAGGTCATAGGCGATCATCGACCCGAGGCTGTGTGAGACCAGCACGATGCGATCGTAGGTATCGTCCATCATCAGACGCTTCAGCAGCTTCAGACCACGGCTGCGGATCAGAGCCCGCTTCTCGACGGTTGCAGCTTCAGCGCGCACATAGGCCGCTACATCGCCGAAATAGGGAAGGCCAAAACGATCCACTGACCAGATGACGAACGAGGCCAGGATGGTGACGAGCGCGCCGACGGTCCACGAAATTTGCTGCTGCCAAACCGACGTCGCAAGCGCGAGAGCCGCGACCAGAACGATGATGACGGCCAGAAGCGTGACCAGATAGAGCTTTCGGGCGTCGGGCGGTATGTCGGCGGGCTTGCGCCACAGCAGGTTTGTCACCCAGGCGGCAAGCCGGCCCCGCGTCGTGCCCTGCGTGATGTCGGCCCAGTAAAGCTCGTAGAAATCGGTGCGGCGCCCATCGACATCGTAGGGCGTGGTGATGCGGCGAAGCTCGTACGAATTGGTCCGGCTGTCGGGAGTGATCCAGCTCTGGTTGATCTTCGCGCCGGCAGGGTCGGCCGGATCGGCGACATGGGCATAAAACGGCGCGCGACTGGGGTCGTGGCTCCAGACAGCCTGGACAAAGCCGCGCAGCGTATCCATCGGCCGCTGTTCGCCCATGCCATGCACGATCACCACCGCCTGGCCAGGCTTGCGCGGCGGTTTTCCGGTAGCCGGCGATGCGATGGGGTCGGGCACCAACGTCTCCGTTGACGACAATCCCGCCAGCGAGACGGGATTTCGTCATCGTAACCTGGAAATCGCCGTCAAGCCAAGAAAAAGCCTGTCGCGAGCCGGGCGTTCCTTGGCGTGTCTCGGTGCTGATTCCTGATCAGTGATCCATGGCTTTGACGATCTCTTCGGTCATCTTCTTGGCGTCTCCGAGCAGCATCATGGTGCCGTCCTTGTAGAACAGCGTGTTGTCGATGCCGGCGTATCCCGAACCGAGCGAGCGCTTGACGAACAGGCAGGTGCGGGCCTTGTCGACATCGAGGATCGGCATGCCGTAGATAGGTGAGGACTTGTCGTCGCGCGCGGACGGGTTGGTGACGTCGTTGGCGCCGATGACATAGGCGACATCGGCTTGCGCGAACTCCGAGTTGATGTCCTCGAGCTCGAACACTTCGTCATAGGGCACATTGGCTTCGGCGAGCAGCACGTTCATGTGGCCGGGCATGCGGCCGGCCACCGGGTGGATCGCGTATTTGACGTCGACGCCATTGGCCTTGAGCTTGTCGGCCATTTCGCGCAACGCGTGCTGCGCCTGGGCGACCGCCATGCCGTAGCCGGGTACGATGATGACCTTCTGGGCGTTCATCATCAGATAGGCGGCATCGTCGGCCGAGCCTTGCTTGACCGTGCGCTCGATGCCGTCGTCGGCGACTGCCGCCGTCTCGCCGCCGAAGCCGCCGAGAATGACCGAGATAAAGCTTCGGTTCATGCCCTTGCACATGATGTAGGACAGGATCGCACCGGACGAGCCGACCAGCGCGCCGGTGATGATCAGCGCCAGATTGCCGAGCGTGAAGCCGAGTGCAGCGGCCGCCCAACCTGAATAGGAATTCAGCATCGAGACGACGACCGGCATGTCGGCGCCGCCGATCGGGATGATCAGCAGAATGCCGAGCACCAGCGAGGCCGCGACGATCAGCCAGAAGACCAGCTTGGACTCGGTGGTGACCAGCAGCACGATCAAGACGATGAGCGCGATGGCAAGTGCCGCGTTGATGAAGTGGCGTCCGCCGATCATGATCGGCTTGCCGGACATGCGACCATCGAGCTTGAGGAAGGCGATGACCGAGCCGGTGAAGGTGATGGCGCCGATGGCGACGCCAAGGCTCATCTCGATCAGCGCCTGGGCGTGGATGTCGCCATCCGTGCCGATGCCGAAGCTTTCCGGCGCATAGATGGCGGCGGCCGCCACCATGACGGCGGCGAGGCCGACCAGCGAGTGGAAGGCGGCGACCAGTTGCGGCATCGAGGTCATGGCGATGCGCCGCGCGGTGACGGCGCCGACGCCGCCGCCAATGGCCAAGCCGAGCACGATCAGGCCGAAGCGGCCGGCCGAGGGAGTTGCCAGCGCCAGCGTGGTGGCGATGGCAATGCCCATGCCGATCATGCCGTAGAGATTGCCCTGCCGGCTGGTGGTCGGATGCGACAGACCGCGCAGCGCCATGATGAACAGGACGCCGGAGACAAGGTAGAGGAAGGACGCGAAGTTGGCGTTCATGGCGCTCTACTTGTCCTTCTTCTTGTACATGGCCAGCATGCGCTGGGTGACGAGGAAGCCGCCGAAAATGTTGACCGAAACCAGCATCAGCGCGACGAAGCCGAAGCCCGCGGCAATGCCGGAGGCGGCGATGCCGACGGCAAGCAGCGCGCCGACGACGATGACCGAGGAGATGGCATTGGTGACGGCCATCAGCGGCGTATGCAGTGCGGGGGTCACCGACCAGACGACATAGTAGCCGACGAAGATCGCCAGGACGAAGATGGCAAAGCGGAAGACGAAGGGATCGATGGCGCCGCCGGAGAGCGCATGCGCGGCATCGCCGGCCGCGTCAGTGCCGCCGGGCGCGGTCGCCAGATTGTGCACTGCCAGCCGGACCGCGGCGGAGGCCTGGTCGAGCTGGTCGAGGGCTTTCTGCAGGGTCTGATCCATCACGCGATCCCTTTCGGCTTCGACGAGGGCGACTTGGGTGCGGCCGCCTTCTTGGGCGCGGCTTTCTTGGGCGAAGCGTCGGCGACCATGGTCTTGGCCGGGATTGCGGCCGGCTCGACATAGTGGCCCTTTGGCGGCTGCTGATCGGCTTTCACGAAAGCCGGATGCACGATCTTGCCGCCATCGGTCAGCATCGTCGCCTTGACCAGATCGTCGTCGCGATTGATGGCAAGCGTCTTGGTCGTCTTGTCGACCAGCGTTTCGAGAAAGGCAAACAGGTTTCTGGCGTAAAGCAGCGATGCTGACGCCGCGATGCGGCCGGGCACATTGAGATGGCCGACGATTTTTACCCCATTGGCCGTTGTCACCACTTGGCCCGGCACGGCGCCTTCGACGTTACCGCCGCGCTCGACCGCCAGATCGACGAGCACCGAGCCCGGCTTCATCGAGGCGACCATGTCAGCCGATACCAGTTTGGGCGCCGGCCGGCCGGGGATCAGCGCCGTGGTGATGACGATGTCCTGCTTGGCGATGTGCTCTGATGTGAGTGCCGCCTGCTTGGCCTGATATTCCTTCGACATTTCCTTGGCGTAGCCGCCGGCCGTTTCCGCAGCCTTGAATTCCTCGTCCTCGACCGCGAGGAACTTGGCGCCGAGCGAGGCGACCTGTTCCTTGGCGGCGGGGCGAACGTCGGTGGCGGTGACGACCGCACCAAGCCGGCGCGCGGTGGCGATCGCCTGCAGGCCGGCAACGCCGACGCCCATGATGAAGACCTTTGCTGCCGGCACCGTGCCCGCCGCCGTCATCATCATCGGCAGCGCGCGATCATATTCCGAAGCCCCGTCGATCACCGCCTGATAGCCGGCCAAATTGGCCTGGCTGGACAGGACGTCCATCGACTGCGCCCGGGTGATGCGCGGCATGAATTCCATCGAGAAAGCGGTGACGCCAGCCTTGGCCAGGGCTGCCACAGCGGCATCGTTGCCATAGGGATCCATGATGGCGATCACGGCCGCGCCGCGCTTGTAGCTCTTCAGCTCGACATCGCCGGGCCGACGCACCTTCAGCACGACATCGGCTTTGGCGACATCGGAAACCTTGCCGATGGCAGCGCCGGCCTTGGCGAATTCCTCGTCGGGGATGCGGGACCTCGTGCCGGCGCCGGTCTCGACGACGACGTCGAAGCCCAGCGCCGCCAGCCGTTTCACCGTGTCGGGCGAGGCCGCGACGCGCGGCTCGTTGGCATCGAGCTCACGAGGGATGAAAACCGTCTGTCCCACCGCATGATCCTTTCGGCCGGAAGCTATTTCCCGCAAGACGCCGGCCGGCCTCGCGGCGGCGCCATGGACAAGGTGTCGGAAAAATCTATCGGAGGATAAAGGCGCCGACAGCCAGAATCAGCACGAACAGAATGGTCGCCGAGAAGAAGCCGCCCGCGAAGAAGCCGAAGGCCATCGCCAGGAGCAGGGCGCCGCAAAACAGCGAGCCGTACTTGGCCAGCGCGAGGAAGCCCGCATAGGTGCGGTCATGCTCGGCATAGTCCATCTTCGCGCCCAGTTCGACAGGACCGGTCGGCGAGTGATCAGCCATAGGAATACCCCTTCGAAGACATCTTTCAGGCACATAGCGAAAAGCCGGGCCGAGAGCAATGGCGCTATTGCCGCACAACTACCGACAACTGCCTCAAAGAAAGGTTGAAGCCGGCTGCCGACGCGCGACGGAGTCCGATCGCTGGATTCCGGCGCTTGATGCGGAAAGATGCTCCGAAGGCGGACGCTTGCGTGGCCTAAGCCGGCGCCTCAGCCGGCTAGATGCGGAAATAGCCCGAGCAACCCGACGACGATCAGATAGAGCGCGACGATGTAGTTCAACAGCCTTGGCATGACCAGGATCAGCACGCCGGCGATCAGCGAGATGAGCGGGGTGAGCGCAAGTGTGGAAATGGTCATGACGGGTTCCTTTGGCATATCCGTGGATTCGGCGACCAATAGCGAGGACGACAACGCGCCGAGCCATCAGAACGCGTATCCGACCGGAAAGCTCCAGTGGTTCTGCGAAACGCCTAATCTCAGGCGGCTTCGCGAAAATATTTGGCAGTCGGCAGGATGGTCAGCGGCGCCAATTCTCCAGCACCAGGTGTCTCGAACAGCATACGCTGCTCCAGAGATGTGGATCGGAAGAATGGGAAGCGTGAGAACGACCGCTCGCGAATGGCAGCGACATTGGCGCGATAGAGCACGACCTTGTAGTTCAGGCCCGGATAGTCGCGCAGCTCACCGATCTGCTCAGAACTGTAGATACGACGGTAGAAACCCGCATGTTCGGGCCGGATAGTCGAGAGACAGTACGGTGCGTCGAAGTAAAAACAGGCCATTCCGGCAAGGCGCAGCGTCAGGTAGGGGATCTGCGGATAGACCTTCGACCAGTCTGGGTCGGCGGCAAAGCGGCTTGGATCCGCAAAGTGCGCCCCGGCAGCCAGCATCGGGCGCAGGATGTCGCCGTAGACAGTTGTAGACGGCGATTGCGGCGTGGCCCGGCAGGCATGATGAATGCGCACCGTGGAGACCAGGATTCCGTCAATATAGACGCCGAACTTGGAACAATTTTCAGCTTCGTCGAGCTCGTCATGCACAATATGTTCCGGGTTTTCTGGAACCATATCATTCAAGATATAGGATTTGTAGCGTAACCTATAGATGTCTTCGAGATCCTCGCCCTTGTCGCAGCGGCGATATTCCGTCCGCTCAAGCATCGCTGAAACATTGCGGGCGAAACTCGACATGCTGTCGGGCAAATTTTCTTCACCCCCGCCCGCCACATGGCCAAGCGCTTCCAACTGCACATCCATACTCAAACCCTCGTAAGTTTCCGCCGCAGTTCAACCTACGACGGGACCCTGAGATGTAAAAGATGAAAATGGAGCGCACGTCGTTTACCGATCATTAACGTTAACGGTCCGTAAATTTTTATGAAAAGGCGACGCTCTTCCGGCACCGGTCAGCGACGTGCGGCTCTCTTGGCTATATTGATGTCCTTGGCGAAGGGCCATACCGTGTTCGACATGGTCTCGATGCCGGAAGCGCTGAGCGCCGAACCGAACAGGAACCCCTGGACGAGATCGGGCTTGACCTGCAGCGCCAGTATCTTGAGCTGCTCGAAGGTCTCTACACCCTCGACGGTCACCGAAAGCCCCAGCGGCCGCGATAGGTTGACGATACCCTTGAGCAGCTCGAGCGAACGGGGGTTCTGGGTGACGTCCATCAGGAACGAGCGGTCGATCTTGATCTTGTCGAGCGGCAGTTTGTGCAGGTAGCTCAGGCTCGAATAGCCGGTGCCGAAATCGTCGAGCGCGATGTGCACGCCGATCTGCTTCAGCTCCTCGATATACTGGCGCGTCAGCGACTTGTCGTCGAGCAGCGCCGTTTCGGTGACCTCGATCTCGAGCCGGGAGGCGGCGAGGCCGGAGCCGGCCAACGCATCGCGAACCTTCTGGATGACGTCGCGGTTGCGGAAATCCTTGGCCGAGAGATTGACCGAGACGCTGGTCTGGTCCGGCCATTTGGCGCATTCGGCGCAGGCTGCCTGCAGCACGAAGGTGCTGATCTCGGAAATGATGCCCATTTCCTCGGCCAAAGGAATGAAGATGCTGGGCGAGATCGGCCCGAGATCGGGGTGATCCCACCGGCACAACGCCTCGCAGCTGGCGATACGCATGGTGCTCATCGCCACGATCGGCTGATAGACCACCCTCAAGCCCTTGCTTTCCACGGCTGTACGCAGGTCCGCCTTCATCAGCTGACGGTTGCGGAAGGCGGCATCCATCGAGGCTTCGAACAGCCGCCAGCTGTTCTTGCCGAGCTCCTTGGCCTTGTAGAGCGCCAGGTCCGCCTTGACGATCATGGCGTCGACATCGGTATCCTTGACCCGTGACAGCACCGCGCCGCCGCTGGCCTGAATGCGCAGCCCGTGACCGGCGACGTCGACTTCCCCTTGCAGGCCGGCGAAAATCTCGTCGAGTTGGCTGGTCAGATGGCTCTCATCCTCGACGCGGTCGAAGAAGATCATGAACTCGTCGCCACCGAAACGGCTGACGGTGATATCTTGCCTGGCAATGGCGGCAAGCCGCTCGGCAACGGCATAGATCAAGCCATCGCCGATCGGATGGCCAAGCGTGTCGTTGACGCTCTTGAAATCGTCGAGGTCGAGCACCGCAAGGCCGCAGAGACGATCGCGATCGCCGGATACCATGGCCTCGCCGACCAGTTCATGGAAATAGGCGCGGTTGGGCAGGCCGGTGAGGTTGTCGTAACGTGCCATGAAGCGGATCTTGTCTTCCGCCTCGACACGGGCGGTGACGTCCTCGAAGGTGATGACGCCCAGTTCCTGGCTGCCTTCGCGAGCCGAGAACTCGTAATGCTGGCCGTTGGCGAGGGAAACCAGCACCTTGCGGTCGCGGCCCTCACGCAGGGCACGCGTCAGTTGGGCCTCGATGTAGCGGCAATCCTTGGGCGCCAGCATGCCGCCGGCGACACCGCGCATCAACAGACCATGGATCGACCGGCCGAGCAGCGCGTCGGGCGATTTGAGCGACATCAGATGCGCGGCTTCGGCATTGGCCACCGCGACGCGGCCGTCCGGGCCGAGCATGACAAGGCCATGCGACATGGTGTTGAGCGCCCGGTTGAAGCGCTGAGCGATGCGGTTGGCCTTCTTTTCCTCGGACAGGGCGGCGAAAAGCACCTCGCGGACCAGATCGGCGAAGCGCTTGATGGCAAAAAGAAATGGCGCCGAAAGCAGGCCGAGAATGAAGTGATAGGGATCGCCCCGCAGGATGAAGCCCAGCGAGATCGGCCAAGTCATGGTCATAATGAAGATCACGACCATCCTGGGCGAACCATAGTTGCGGCCAGCAATAGACGTGGCGGAGGCAAGCGTCACGCAGACGGCAGCTATTTCCGCGAACGGGTCATAGGCAAGGTAGATGCCGACAAAGCAAAAAGCACCAAGCATGAAGCCATGCATCGAGCCGTACAGTATGTAGTCGTTCTCGCGGCGACGCGCCTCTTCCCAATTTTGAGGCGAAGGAGCGTGACGATATTTCCTGATGTTGCGAAGACGAAGGAAGGCGACGGCCAGCAGTCCGAGGGTGACCGCGAGATAGGCCGGATCCATGGTTTTCCAGTAAACCAGCACGACCAGCAGGGTTTGGGCAAAGAATCCTATCGAAAGCGTCAACCCGTCGCGAAACAAGGTTTCCACGAACGGAATGTAGACGTCGACCGGGATCTCGTTCTTCTTTATCAGATTCAACGCCTGAATCCCAACCCTGGGGAGCCAAGCAGTGCCACATCCGCCTTAAGAAAGATTTAGAGAGGCCCCGCCGCTCCTGCCGTCAAGCCGGGTGACGTAACGGAAAGCAAGGAAACTGTCGTTCAGGTAAACAAGGCGTATCGATCATTCCGCGGCCTGAAGTTCGGGCCGCGCCGGCGTACTCGACAGGCGTTCGAGCAGCCTTTGGCGTTCGCTCGAAGCCTTGTCGGCGCTGGCTCGACGGACGTGGCCGTAGCCGCGAATGAGGGCAGGCACCGAAGCCAATGCAGCCGCCGCATCGACCCTGGCCGGGGCCAGCGATTCGGCGATGAGCTCCAGATCCGCCTCGTACCGCGCCAGCAGCTGCCGCTCCATGCGCCGTTCGGCGGTGTAGCCGAACAGGTCGAAGGCGGTGCCGCGCAGGCCCTTCATCGCCGCCAGAACCCGAAAGCCCTTCATCATCCACGGGCCGAAGCTTGATTTCCTCGGGCTGCCGTCATTGCCACGACGGCCCATGATCGGCGGAGCGAGGTGGAATTCGAGCTTTTCATAGCTCTGGAACTGTTTTCCAAGTTCGGCGACGAAAGAGCCGTCCGTGTAAAGACGCGCCACCTCGTATTCGTCCTTGATCGCCATCAGCTTGAACAGGTTCCTGGCGGCCGCCTGCGACACCGCGGTCGAACCAGGCACGGCCTTCGCTTCGACGGCGCGCAAAATGGCCAGTTTTCCGGCATAACGCCTGCCATAGGCGGCGTTCTGATAGGCGGTCAGGAAGGCGACGCGGCGGGCGATGATGTCGTCCAGTGTCTCGGCGATGTCCGTGGCCTGGTCGGCCTTTCCAGCCACGGCCGGACCCGGCTGGGCAACGAGCCCGCGCACGAAATCCGGCTGATGGGCAGCGCGACGTCCCCAGCGGAAAGCGGCGACGTTCATCGCCACGGCTTCGCCATTGAGCTCGATCGCCTTCTCGACCGCCTCGGCCGACAATGGCAGGCCGCCATGCTGGAAGGCAAAGCCGAGCATGAACATGTTGGCGCCGAGCGAATTGCCGAAAAGTGCCGTGGCGGTGCGGGTGGCGTCAAAGAAATGCGCCTTGTCGTCGCCCGCTGCCGCGCGGATCGCTTTTTTCAGCCGCTCTATCGGCAACGAAAAATCGGCCGAGCGGGCGAATTCGCCGGGCATGATCTCGGCGGTGTTGGCGACGAAGATGGTGTGGCCCTCGCGCACAGCGGTCAGCACCTTCTTGGCGCCCGACACGACGAGATCGCAGCCAAGCACCAGATGGGCCTTGCCGGCCGAAACGCGGATGGCATGGATGTCGTCCGGGGTGCGGGCGATGCGGACATGCGTGAACACCGAGCCACCCTTCTGGGCGAGGCCGGCCATGTCGATCATGCCGCAGCCCTTGTCCTCGAGATGGGCCGCCATGCCGAGCACGGCACCGACGGTGACGACGCCGGTGCCGCCGACGCCGTCGATGATCGCCGCCCAGCCCTGCTCGCCAAGCGGGAATTGCGCCGGCACAGGCACGCCTTCCAGCGGATCGGCTTTGCCGGCCAGGCCCTCGGCCTTGCGGATCTTGGCGCCGTGCACAGTGACGAAGGATGGGCAGAAGCCGTTGACGCAGGAGAAATCCTTGTTGCAGCTCGACTGGTCAATCTTGCGCTTGCGGCCGAATTCGGTCTCGACCGGCTGGATCGAGACGCAGTTCGACTGCACGCCGCAATCGCCGCAGCCTTCGCAGACCAGTTCGTTGATGAAGACCCGCTTGTCGGGATCGGGGAAGGTGCCGCGCTTGCGGCGGCGGCGCTTTTCGGCGGCGCAGGTCTGGTCGTAGAGCAGCACCGAAACGCCCTTGACCTCGCGCAGCTCGCGCTGGACGAGATCGAGGTCGTCGCGGTGATGGATGGTGGCGCCGGCCGGGAATTCCGCCTTGCCGGCATATTTGCCGGGCTCATCGGTGACGATGGCGATGCGGTCGACGCCTTCGGCGCGCACCTGCCTGGCGATCATGTCGACGGTCAGGCCGCCTTCGTGCGGCTGGCCGCCGGTCATGGCGACGGCGTCGTTGTAGAGGATCTTGTAGGTGATGTTGGCGTCGCTCGACAGCGCGAAGCGGATCGCCAGCGTACCGGAATGGTTGTAGGTGCCGTCGCCAAGATTCTGGAAGATGTGCTCGCGCTTGGAGAACGGCGCCTGGCCGACCCATTGCGCGCCCTCGCCGCCCATGGCCGTGAAGCCGACGGTGTTGCGGTCCATCCACAGCGCCATGAAGTGGCAACCGATGCCGGCAGCGGCGATCGAGCCGTCCGGCACCTTGGTGGACGAATTGTGCGGGCAACCGGAACAGAAGAACGGCGTGCGCGAGCCGATGTCGGTGGCGTCGGCGAGCATTGCCTGGAACTGGCGCAGCTTCGCCACCCGCGCCGAAATCTCTTCGGACGGGCCGATGGTCCTGACGATCCTCTCGCCAAGCGCGATGGCGATCTCGTTGGGATCGAGCGCGCCCTTGGCCGGAAACAGCCAGTCGCCGCGCTCGTCCTTCTTGCCGATAATGACCGGTTGGGTGGCAGTGCCATAAAGGCTTTCGCGCAACTGCACCTCGATCAGCGAGCGCTTCTCCTCGACGACGACAATGGTATCGAGGCCGCGGGCGAAATCGGCGATGTGATGCAGGTCGAGCGGCCAGGGGCAGCCGACCTTGAACAGCCGCACGCCGATGCGGTTGGCGGCCGCCTCGTCGATGCCGATGTCCTCCAGCGCCTGACGGACATCGAGATAGCTCTTGCCCAGCGTGATGATGCCGATCTTCGGGTTGCGGCCGCCCGAATAGACGATGCGGTTCAGCCCGTTGGAAAGGATGAAGGCGGAGGCCGCGGCGCGCTTGTGCTCATGCAGCCGCTCCTCCTGGCCGAGCATGTCGATCTCGTGACGGATGTTGAGACCGCCAGGCGGCATGTCGAACTCGGGCACGACGATGTTCAGCCGCTCGAGCGCGGCATCGACCGAGGCGGTCGATTCGATGTTGTCCTTGACGCATTTGATCGCCGCCCACGTGCCGGCAAAGCGCGACATGGCGAAGCCGTAGAGCCCGTAGTCGATGATCTCCTGGACGCCGGCCGGGTTGAGGATCGGCACCATGGTGTCGACGAACAGGAATTCGGTAGCATGCGCGTTGGTCGAGGATTCGGCCATATGGTCGTCGCCCATCAGAGCGAGCACGCCGCCATGCTTCGACGAGCCGGCGAGATTGGCATGGCGGAACACGTCGCCTGAGCGGTCAACGCCCGGCCCCTTGCCGTACCAGACCGAAAAGACACCGTCATGGGTGCCCTCGCCCAGCAGTTCCGTCTGCTGCGCGCCCCAGCAAGCGGTGGCGGCAAGCTCCTCGTTGAGACCCGGCTGGAAGACGATGTCAGCCTGGGCGAGCTGTTTCTTCGCCTTCCACAGCTGCATGTCGAGGCCGCCGAGCGGCGAACCGCGATAGCCGGAGACGAAGCCGGCCGTGTTCAAGCCGGCGCGGCGATCGCGCTCGCGCTGCATCAGCAGCATGCGGATGACCGCCTGCGCGCCGGACAGGAAGATGCGCTCCTTTGCGAGATCGAACTTGTCGTCGAGCGCGACGTCGTGCAGCGTCATCAGGCATTTCCTCTGCGGAGGCCACGCGGGGCAGGCAGCCAACGTCGGGGTCGGATGACGCATCCTTTCTCCCCTTGCAAGGCAGGTCAAACAAAATCGCAGATGCCAGGCAACGCGCAACGAACAGTCCGCGGCCATCCTGAATAGGGTATGAAACGATCCGCGGACATCGCCCGGCGCACGAAAATTTCAGCTGCGGCCCGGATGGCCGCGACGCGTCAGCCGCCCTTCGAGCAATCCGGCTTCGGTTCGCCCGGCAGCTTGCCGTCGGGATGGCCGACGAGATCGGGATTGGCGGTGTAGAGCTGATCGATGACCAGCGGCCGGTCGGGCAGGATCGACTGGTCTTCCGTCGACATCAGCGTGGTATCGATCTTCTGCAGGACCGCGCCGTCGGCGCCCTTGATGCTGATGGCAATCGCATAGGGCTTGTTCTTGACGACGCAGGTCAGTGCCGGGCTCTCCAGCGTCACCTTGTCGAGCTTCGGCCAGACCTTCTGCTCGACCACCAGAGGCGCGCCGCCGGCGGGATCCTGGAAGCTGGCGACCGCGACCTGGCCCTCTCCCATCGGCTTCAGCGGCCGCAGCGTCACGACATAAGTCGCCCTTGCGAGGCGGTAGTTGAAGACGAATATCTTGCCGGAAATCTCGAACAGCTTCCCTTCGTCATTGCCGGTATCGCGGCAGGCGCCGAGCGCAACGGCCGCGATGAGTGCCGCGCCGACAAGGATCGAATGGGAAAGGCCGCTACGCATTCTTGACCTCATTTTCCGCCATGCGACGGCGACGATAGTGACGGCTTGCCTTCTGCCTGTTGCCACACACCGCCATGTCGCACCAAAGGCGGCTGGAATTGCGGCTTCTGTCGACGAACAGCCAGGTGCAGCTGGGACAGATCCTGAGCCTCGCGACGGTGTCGTCGCGCAGAAGCGACAGCGCCGAAACCGCCAGTGCCGCCTCGAAGGCGATCGGCGTCAGGGGATCACCGAACGGCCTCCCCGGCGCACCGATCTCGGTCCGGCTGCCGGCAAGGCCATCGCCGCAGGCTCTCAGGAATCCGGGCAGATCAGTGGTGGCAACCGCGCCCTTCGACGCCGCATCACGAAACAGCCGGTCCGTCGCCTCGCGGATCGACAGCACGACGGGCGCGATCGTCACCGCCGAGGATACCGCCAGCGGCCTTTCGCCAAGTTCGGCGGCGCGAAAGCGGCTCGCCGCATCGGCGAAGCGGGCAATCTCGGCCGGGTCGTCGAAGCGGTCGAACGTCCGCTCCGGATCGCCGCGCAGCACGACGGTGTTCGCCGTGTCGAGCGCAAGCAGGCCGCCGGTGAAGCGGTGCGGGGTCCAGGATACCGTCATGCCAAAAATCTAACCGATAAATCGTATTTGACAAGTTAGATTCAGCGATGCAACCTCACTCCGGGATGCGGCGGTCTCCGCAGCCTTTTGAGCATGTCGTTGGCCAAGACCGCTTCGCACTTTTGATCGACGTGCTTCGAGGTTTTGTATGCTCTATTTCTTCCAGCAGGTGCTGAACGGGCTGCATTCGGGCGCGCTTTATGCGCTGCTCGCCTTTGGCTATGTGCTGACCAACGGCATCCTCCATCGCACCAATCTCGCCTATGGCGCGTTGTTCGCCTTTTGCGGCCAGACGATGATCCTGACCACGGCCTTCGGATACCAGGTGCTGTGGCTGACGCTGCTGGCGGCGGTGGCGCTCGGCGTCGTCGCTGCGTTCCTCTATGCCGCGCTGATCAGCCACGTGCTGTCGCGCAGTGTCTTCGAACCTTTGGCCGACCGCACGCCAAATGCGATCGTGGTGACGACGCTCGGCATCCTGCTGCTGCTGTCCGAAGCGAGCCGCATCGCCGCCGACACGCATGATCTGTGGCTCCCGCCGATGCTGGCGCAGCCTATCGTTTTCGCGCAGGGCGCGACCTTCAAGGCGACGCTGACGCTCATCCAGCTCATCGACTGCGCGGTGGTGCTGACGGCAATCGTGCTGGCCAGCCGGGCTTTTGCCCGGTCGAGCTTCGGCCGGCGCTGGCGTGCCGTCTCCGACGACCCAAAGGCAGCCGCGATGTGCGGCGTCGACGTGCGCGCGGTGTTCCGGCACGCGGTGCTGTTCGGCGGCTTTTGCGCCGCGCTGGCCGGTGTGATGGCCGGGCTCTATTACGGCAATGTCAGCTTCGGCTCAGGCCTCGTCTACGGGCTGAAAATCCTGTTCGTGACGGCGGTCGGCGGCTATCTCTCGCCACCGCGCGCGGCGCTCGGCGCGGCCGCCTTCGGCATGGCCGAATCGCTGTGGGCCGGCTATTTCCCGGTCGAGTGGCGCGACGCGTGGATGTATCTGTTCCTGGTCACGACGCTGATCCTGATCGGCGCCGGCCGCGACACCGGCAAAATCGCCTGAAAGCGTCAGACTTTGGTTGCATGACGCTAGGGCAGATCGCCGCTATTGGGCACTGTCTGCCATGCGATGATATTTGCTGCCTCTATCCTTGTTGACCCGTCAGTCCACGCGCGGCATACCGTTGGACCACACGGCGTGACGGACAAAAAGGGGGAAGCCGGCACGCCTCCGGTACAGGGAGGAATGCATGGCAGGGCTGCTCGCTCTATCCAGGACTATTGATCGCGCCAACGAATTCATCGGCAAATGGATATCGTGGCTGATCCTGCTGGCGATCCTGGTGAGCGCCGCCAACGCCATTATCCGCAAGGTGTTCGACATTTCCTCGAACGCCTGGCTCGAGCTGCAATGGTATCTGTTCGGCGCCGCCTTCATGCTGGCGGCCGCCTATACGCTGAAGCAGAACGAACATATCCGCATCGACATCGTCTACGGCCTGTTCCCACGTCGCGTGCAGCACTGGATCGACCTGCTCGGGCATGTCTTCTTCCTGATGCCGTTCGTGACCCTGATGGTGATCTATTTCGTGCCCTATGTGTCGCTGTCGTTTCGCAGCGGCGAGATGTCCAACAATTCCGGCGGGCTGATCATCTGGCCGGCCAAGGCCATCCTGCTCATCGGTTTTTTCCTGCTCGCGCTGCAGGGCATTTCCGAGATCATCAAGAAGATCGCCATCATGCGCGGAGACATGGACGATCCCAACCCCTTCATATCGGTGCATGAGCAGGCCGAACTCGAAGCCAAGGCGCTGGCCGACGAGGTGCGCTCGTGATGGAGTTCATCGCGCAGAACATGGCGCCGATCATGTTCGCCTCGCTGATCATCTTCCTGCTGATCGGCTACCCCGTCGCTTTTTCCTTGGCCGCCAACGGCTTGATGTTCTTCTTCATCGGCGTGCTGCTATCCCCCTATTCCGGAGGATCGATCAACCTCGCCTGGCCGCTCCTGCACGCATTGCCGGATAATTTCTATGGCAGCCGGGTGATGTCGAACGACACGCTGCTGGCCATCCCGTTCTTCACCTTCATGGGCATCGTGCTCGAGCGGTCGGGTATGGCCGAAGACCTGCTCGACACGATCGGCCAGCTGTTCGGGCCCATCCGCGGCGGCCTTGCCTATGCGGTGATCTTCGTCGGCGCGCTTTTGGCGGCGACCACCGGCGTGGTGGCGGCTTCCGTCATCGCCATGGGCCTGATCTCGCTGCCGATCATGCTGCGCTATGGCTATGACCGCCGGCTCGCATCCGGTGTCATCGCCGCCTCCGGCACGCTTGCACAGATCATCCCGCCGTCGCTGGTGCTGATCGTGCTTGCCGACCAGCTCGGCCGCTCGGTCGGCGATATGTACGCGGGCGCGTTGATCCCGGGCCTCGTGCTCACCGGCCTCTATATGTCCTACATCCTGATCATGTCGATCATCCGGCCGAACTCGATGCCGGCGCTGCCGCTCGAGGCTCGTACACTCGGCCATGGCGTGATGTCGCTGCTGGTGGCTTTGCTGGTCACATCAGCGGTTTCCTACGCGGCGTATCGTTATCTGGCGCCGGCGCATGGCGACAATGCCGACATTCTCGGCGCGACGGCCGGAGTGCTGTTCATCTACATCGTGGCCATTGCCGACAAACGCCTGAACTTCAACCTGATGTCCAGGCTCGCGCAGCAGGTGATCATCGTGCTGATCCCGCCACTGGCGCTGATCTTCCTGGTGCTGGGCACCATCTTCCTGGGCATCGCCACCCCGACCGAAGGCGGCGCCATGGGCTCGGTCGGCGCCTTGTTCATGGCGGCGGCCAAGGGGCGCTTGTCGCTTGACGTCGTCAAGCAGGCACTGGCCTCGACGACAAGGCTGTCGTCCTTCGTGCTGTTCATCCTGATCGGCGCACGGGTGTTCTCACTGACCTTTTACGGCGTCAACGGCCATATCTGGGTCGAGCACCTTTTGACGTCGCTGCCGGGCGGCGAGGTCGGCTTCCTGATCGGCGTCAACATGCTCGTCTTCTTCCTCGCCTTCTTCCTCGACTTCTTCGAATTGGCGTTCATCATCGTACCACTGCTGGCGCCCGCCGCCGACAAGCTCGGCATCGACCTGATCTGGTTCGGCGTGCTTCTGGGCGTCAACATGCAGACCAGCTTCATGCACCCACCCTTCGGCTTCGCGCTGTTCTACCTGCGTTCGGTGGCTGCGCGCGTGCCCTATCTCGATCGTCTCACCGGCAAACAAATCGCGCCGGTGACCACCGGACAGATCTATTGGGGCGCGGTGCCCTTCGTCTGCATCCAGGTGATCATGATCGGGTTGACCATCGCCTTCCCGCAAATGGTGATGCACTACAAGGGAACGACCGTCGATCCGGGAACCATCGATTACAAGGTGCCGGAGGTGCCCGGCCTGTCACCGCTCGGCACGCCGCCGGCGGATGGAGCGGCGCCCGCTGGTGGCGGCACGGCGCCGGCAGCTCCCGACCTTTCGCAACCGCCCAGTTTCGGCGATCCCACACCGGCAAAGCCGGCAGCGCCACAGCCTGACCTGTCGCAACCGCCAAGCTTCAACTGAACCGGCATGGTCAAAACCATGAAAGCGGTGCGGCTGGAAGCAGTGGGCGGCATCACGCTGCGCGAAGTCGACATGCCTGACATCGGTGCGGATGAGCTACTGGTGCGCATCGAAGCCTGCGGTGTCTGCGGCACGGACCGGCATCTGTTTCACGGTGAATTTCCGTGCACGCCGCCGGTGACGCCCGGCCATGAATTCTCCGGCATCGTCGAGGCGATCGGAAAATCCGTCTCGGGCTTTGCCGTCGGCGATCGCGTCACCGGCGACCCCAACATCGCCTGCGGGCGTTGCGCGCATTGTCATGCCGGACGGGTCAACCTCTGCAGCAATCTGCGCGCCATCGGCATTCATCGCGACGGCGGTTTTGCCGAATATCTTGCCTTGCCGCAGAAGCAGGCGTTTGTCCTGCCTGCGGGCCTGGACCCGATGCACGGTGCGTTCTGCGAGCCGCTCGGCTGTTGTCTGCATGGCGTGGACCTTGCCGGTATCAAACCGGGCAGCTCGGTGGTCGTGCTGGGCGGCGGCGTGATCGGCCTGCTCACCGTGCAGCTGGCAAGATTGGCGGGAGCCACGACCATCGTGCTGTCGACCAGGCAAGCCTCGCGGCGCGCGCTCGCCACGGATTTCGGCGCCACCGCGACGGTCGATCCGACCGCTGCCGATGTCATCGAAGCCATCGCCGGGTCAGCCGGTCCGGTGCCAGGCGGAGCCGACGTGGTGTTCGAATGCGCGGGCGTACGAGAGACCGTCGAGCAGTCGATGCGGCTGGCCCGCGCCGGCGGCACGGTCGTCATCGTCGGCGTGACGCCGCAAGGCGTGAAAGCTGAATTCGAGCCGTTCGACCTGCTGTTCCGGGAACTGAAGGTGCTCGGTTCCTTCCTCAACCCCTACACCCATCGCCGCGCCGCCGAACTCATCGCTTCCGGTGCGATCGAGATCGACAGGCTGATCTCCAGGCAGGTGGCGCTCGAAGACGCGGCGGCAGTGATCGCCAATCCACCGGCGCCGGGCGAGGTCAAGGTGCTGGTGGTGCCGCGCCGGGGCTGAGCTGGCTTTCAGGCGTTGGCGCCGCCCCTGACTGCCGGCCTTGGCTCCTTTCCTCTCCCTCCGGAGGGGGGAGAGGTGGCGCCGCGAAGCGGCGACGGAGTGGGGGAAGGCGTTCGCCAAATGCGCAGTAGCCGCAAGACAGGCACAATCTGGCGAGCAAGAAACCGCAGGCGGGCGGCGGAGGTCGACCCCCACTCCGTCGAGCTTCGCTCGACACCTCTCCCCCGATCGACGGGGGAGAGGAAGGGTGCAGGGCATTGAGGGGCGGCACAGACCTCGACCGCCAGCCAGTGCGAGCAATTGCAGCTCTACAGCTTGCCGTTGCGCTGCTGCACCATCATGAAGGTGTCGTAATTGTATTCGGCCACCTGCGCCCAGAGATAATGCTCCTTGCGGAAGCCCTTGATCGATTCCCAGATCTTCTTGAACGGGGCGTTGGAGGCTTCCATTTCGGTATAGACCTCGTTGGCCTTTTCGAAGCAGGCAGCCATGATCTCCTGGCTGAACGGGCGCAGTTTCGCGCCGCCGGCCACCAGCCGCTTCACCGCCGCAGGGTTCAGATAATCGTATTTCTGCAGCATGTTGGCGTCGGCCGCCTGCGCGGCAGTGTGCAGCAGCGACTTGTACGTCGGCGAAAGTTCTTCGTACTTCGCCTTGTTGAACATCAGGTGGACGGTCGGGCCGCCCTCCCACCAGCCGGGATAGTAATAATAGGGCGCGACCTTATAGAAGCCGAGCTTCTCGTCGTCATAGGGACCAACCCATTCGGCCGCGTCGATGGTGCCTTTCTCCAACGCGGGATAGATATCACCGCCGGCGATCTGCTGCGGCACGACGCCGAGCTTCTGCACCACCTTGCCGGCAAAACCGCCGATTCGCATCTTGAGGCCGGAAAGGTCGGCCACCGTGTTGATTTCCTTGCGGAACCAGCCACCCATCTGGACGCCGGTGTTGCCGCCCGGCAGGCCGAAAAGGCCCTGCGTGGCGAGAAACTCGTTGAACAGGTCGATGCCGCCGCCATGGTAATGCCAGGCATTCATGCCGCGTGCGTTGAGCGAAAAGGGAACCGCCGCACCGAGCGCCCATGTCGGGTCCTTGCCCCAGTAATAATATGCCACCGTATGGCAGGCCTCGACCGTGCCGGCCGTGGTGGCGTCGGCGGCCTGCAGGCCAGGCACCAGCTCACCGGCAGCAAAAACCTGGATCTGGAAATTGCCGTCGGTGGCTTCCGACAGCATCTTCGAGAACACCTCGGCGCCGCCATAGATGGTATCGAGCGACTTCGGGAAGGACGATGCCAGCCGCCATGTCACCTTGGGATTGGACTGGGCGATGGCAGGCGCCGCCAGCGTGGCCGCCGCCGCCGCGGCACCGACGCCGGTGACACCGGCCTTGCGAATGAATGAACGACGATCCATGAACTTCCTCCCTTTTGGATCAACAGGCCGACGTCAGGAAATCCTCGGTTTCCCTGTCGGTTCGTTCGAGACAATACACGGGCAAGAAGTCGAGTCCAGCAGGCCGACCCGATTTGACGGCGAAGCCCAGCTACCCTGCAACTATAGTCTAACAGGCCATTTCGTGGCCCATGCGACACGTTGAAACTTGGCATGGAAAAATGCCCGGCGATAGCCTATTTTGCAGGCAGGACATCCTTGCCCAGATGGAACATAGAGCCAAAATGCACCAGCCGCTCGTCGCCATATCGACCGACCTCCGTCAGTTCGACAACTACACCTGGCATGCAGCCCCACAACAATATCTGGAAGCGGCGATCACCGGCGCCGGCGTGTTTCCGGTGCTGGTGCCATCGTTCGGCGACCGGCTCGATTTCGACGAACTTCTGTCGTCGGTCGACGGCGTCATGGTCACCGGCTCGAAATCCAATGTGCACCCCTCGCTTTATGGCGGCGACGCCAGCGAAGCCAATGGCCCCTATGATCCGGCGCGCGACGCCACGACGCTGCCGCTCATCCGGCGGGCGATCGAACGCGGCGTGCCGCTGCTCGCCATCTGCCGCGGCATCCAGGAATTGAACGTGGCGCTGGGCGGCACGCTTGGCACCGAGATCCAGGAGCGCGAGGGTTCGCTCGACCACCGCGCGCCGGTGAGCGACAAGCAGGACGAACGCTTCGCCATCCACCAGACCATTTCGATCAAACCTGACAGTTGCCTGGCCGGCGTGTTCGGTGCCGGCGACATCAAGGTCAATTCGTTGCACCGCCAGGCGATCGACCGGCTCGGCTCGAAGCTGCAGGTCGAGGCCGTCGCCAGCGACGGCACAGTCGAGGCGGTTTCGGTGCGCGACGCCCGCGCCTTCGCCGTCGGCGTGCAATGGCACCCGGAATACTGGGTCAAGTCGGACAGCAATTCGGTGAAGATATTCCGTGCCTTCGGCGATGCGGTTCGGCTGCACGCCGCAGCGAAGGCTGGCGCACGGGCCGCAGCGGAATAATCAGTCGCCAGATTTCTTATCGCCTATGGCCGCCAGCGACAGCAGCGGCAGCGCTGGGGCATAGGATTCGTAGCCGTCGCCGTCGGCAGCCGCGAAGGTGACGATCGGATCGACGCCGTTGGCGCTGAAGGCGACCGTGCCGTCGTTTTGCTCGCGCCAGAACTTCGCCTGCTCTATGCCCGGCAAGAGCCGGCGGCATTTCGGAGCAACGGTGAGCAGCGACAAACCGTCCGAAATTTCAGCCCCGCGGCTGACTGCGCAGACCGCCTCATCGCCATTGGCGACCAGCCTGTAGCTGTTGGACGGGGCGGCCTCGTTGGCCACGCTTTCCACGCTGCCGCCATGAAACAGCTGAATGCCACCAAACAGCGCTGCGGCAGCGATCAATGCGGAAAGTGCTTTCATCATTCTTCATCCACGTACACGGATAGGTTGAAGAATGATTCCAAAGGGTTAAGCTGACGTTAATAAGTGAGGCAGCCTCAAGCTCGCGCCTTGACTTCCGCCGTCTCGGGGACCGGCGTCAACGGTCGGCGCCCGGTGAACCAGGACACCAGATTGTCGACGCAGAGATCCGCCATGGCGCGGCGGGTATGGTCCGAGGCCGAGCCGACATGCGGCAGCAGCGAGGTGTTGGGCGCGTCGAGCAGCGCCTTGGGCACGTTCGGTTCGTCGGCAAAGACGTCGAGGCCGGCGGCGGCGATGATGCCGGTGGCGAGGGCTGCCGCAAGCGCTGCCTCGTCGACCGTGCTGCCGCGACCGATGTTGACGAAGACGCCGTTGGCGCCAAGCGCCGACAGGATTTCGGCATTGACCGCCTTCTCCGTCGAGTCGCCCCCCGGCACGACCGAAATCAGCGTATCGACGGCTTCGGCAAGTCCTTTCAGGGTCGCATGGTACTGGTAGGAAAGACCTTCGACACGGCGCCGGTTGTGGTAGGCGACCGGCAAGCCAAAAGCTTCCAGACGCCGGGCGACGGCCTGCCCGATGCGGCCCATGCCGAAAATACCCACACTGCGCCCGCGCAAGGTCAGCCGGCTCAGCGGATAGTTGCCCTTGCGCACCCAGCTGCCGTCACGCAACCAGGTTTCGGCGCGCGGCAGGTCGCGGATGGTGTTGATCAGCAGCCCGATCGTGGTGTCGGCGACCTCCTCGGTCAACACGTCGGGCGTGTTGGTGACCATGATGTTCTTCGCTCGGGCATGGCCGACATCTACCGAATCATAGCCGACGCCGAAGGAGGCGATGAGTTCGAGGTTGGGCAAGGCATCCATCATCGCCGCGTTGATGCCGGCGAACGAAGCGATGCCGCGCACATCACTGCGCATTTCGTCAGTGACGAGCGCCGGATCGGCGCGTTCGATTCTGACACGCCTGAATGTGCGGCTGATGCGGTCGACCGCATGGTCGTTGAAATCGCCCGGCACCAAGATGGCGACGGTCTGCAATTGTTCGGCCTTGGTCATGCACGCTCCACCGGCTTGCCGGTCGACTGACGCACATGCAGTTCCGGCTTGATCAATTCCTGCGAGGGCCGCACCGTCTGGCCGTTGAGCTTGTCGAGCAACGCGCTGGCGGCGCGGCGGCCAACCTCACGCTGGCCGTTCCAGACGGTGGTCAGGGCCGGCGTCGCGATCGCCGCCTCTTCGAGGTCGTCATAGCCGGTAACGGAGATGTCGACGCCGGGCACAAGGCCGGCACGGGCAATGCCGTTCATCAGGCCGATGGCGACAAGGTCGTTCCAGCAGCAGGCAGCCGTCGGTCTGTCCTTCAGCGCCAGGAACTGTCCGGCAGCCTCGAAGCCGGCCTGCTTGGTGCGTGGGCCGGCGATGCGCCATGACGGCCTGACTTCCAGCCCGGCCGCCTCCATCGCGTTGACATAGCCCTGGTAGCGGTCACGGCCGGTCGAGGTCTGGTCGGTGCCGCCGATCATGGCGATGCGCTTGTGGCCGAGCGAGATCAGGTGGTTGGTGGCAAGGCCTGTCCCGTAAGAGTCGTCGCCGCGAAAGACCGGCACGTCGGCACCCTCGACGGTGCGCGCGATCAGCACAGCGGGGAGGCCGTTCTCCTCGGCCATCAGGATATCGGAAGCCGGCGTGCCTATCGCCGGCGACATGATGACGCCGTCGGCGCCGAGCTGCAAAAGCGTATCGATGAAGGTGCGCTGCTTTTCGAGCTGATCATAGTGGTTGGACAGGATGAAGGTCTGCCGGCTGCGGTCGAGCTCGCTTTCGATCGAGCGCAGGATCTCGGCGAAGAATGGGTTCATGATGTCGTGGACGACGACGCCGACAATGCCGGAACGCGAGGTGCGCAGGCTGGCGGCGCGTCGGTTGTAGATATAGCCTATGGCGCGGGCATGTTCCTTGATGCGGTCACGGGTGGTCCCGGCAACCAGAGGGCTGTCGCGCAGCGCCAGCGAGACCGTGGCCGTGGACACGCCGAGCGCATCCGCGATCGTCGAAAGCTTGATTTTTTGTGCCAGCGACGTGTGCTCCCCGAGCCTGAACTTCCAGACCTAAACTGTTTAAAGGCGGCGTTATGCCACCGATCGGGGGCAAATCAAAGTTTTTTTGCCAACGCCTCGGCCTCGACATCCGAGGCCGCGCGGCTCCGCAGCCGAAGCCTATGCTCGCGATGGACGATGTAGAGACCGCTGGCGACGATGATGACGGCGCCGACCAATGTCCAGCGGTCGGGAAACTGCTTGAAGACGATCCAGCCGGAAATGATCATCCACACCATCTGCGAATAGGGATAGGGCGCCAAAGCCGTGGTTGTCGCCAGCCGGTAGGCCTGGACCAGCAGCCAGTGACCGACGCCGCCGAACACGTCGAGCATCAGCAGCACGAACCAGTGCCAGCCATCATGCGGCAGAGAAAACGAAAACGGCAGCAGGGGCAACAGCAGCAGCGCCGGCGCCAGCGCCGAAAACAGGATGAGGCTCTCCGATGTCTCGGTCGCCGACATGCGGCGCGTCATGATGACGTAGAAGCAGTTCGACAGCATCGAGCCGAGCGCGAAGAGATGTCCGATGCCGAAAACGCCGACGCCCGGCCGGGTGATGATGAGGACGCCGGCAAAGGCCGCCAGGATGGCCAGCCAGCGCCGCCAGCCGGCCCACTCGCCAAGCAGCGGACCGGCCAGTGCCGTGATCACCATCGGCCCGAAGAAATAGATCGAGGTTGTCTCGGCCAATTGCAGGGATTTGAGCGCCAGGACATTGAATATGGTCGATCCGAACAGGAACGCGCCACGCAAGATATGCGCCGGCAGGTTGACCGGACGAAACCGCACCGGTTCGCGCCAGCCGCGCAGCAGCGCGCCGACCAGCACCACATGCACGGCAAAGCGCACCAGGCAACGACCAGCACGGAAACGCTGGCAAGGACGAGGTATTTGCTTGATGTGTCGAGGAAGGTGAAGCAGACATAGGTGGAAAGCATGCACAGGATCGCCACCGGGGGCGTCGCGCTTTCTACATGTCTTTGGGGAGCACTCACTTGCAGGCCGGGTGGGAAGCTGGGCTGAAGCCCACCTTTGCGGGAATTGCCGGCTCCCGGCAAGGCAATTGTCGGCTGTCGCCACGCCAAAGCCGGCTGGCACAACAAGTGTCGGCGGCAGGCTTAGTCGATACCTTTGAAAGCTACGGGTGCATACGGGTGCCCTTGGTGATCTTGTCGACCAGCTTCTTCTCGGCGCGAAGCGCGATCCCGACCACCTTGGCGTCTTCAGGCGCGAATTCGGCGAAGACGGCGCGGTTGGCCGCGTCAAAGCCGGTCGAAAACATCTCCTCGACATAGAGCGAGGTGGTCACGCCGCGCTCCAGCGTGCGCCGGTGGATCGTGCCCAGCGTCGTCTGGTCGGCGGACAAAACGATGACCGGCTGGATCGACAGCGGGTTGTAGAGATTGCCGGCGCGGTCGTGATAGGGCTCGCCGATGATGTCGGGAAACTGGGCGACGATGCCGCTGGTCAGGAAAGCGGTGACGTTGAGTTTCTGCCAGACCGGCAGATCCTCCCGGAGCACGATTGCAAATTTCGTATCGAACATGAGACATTGGCCATTCGGTTGTGCCCCAATGCGAGGCTGAAGGAGACGATGTCGCACGATCTAGACAGCCAGGCTTTCAAGGGTCTTGGACGTTTGTGCGTCGATGCGGCGGAAAACCGTATCATCTCCGCCCCCGATCCCGCAGGCATGGAGCGGATCGAGGCGCGCTTCCATGGCAGCGCGTTCGACCTGCATCGCCACGACACCTATGCGATCGGGGTGACGCTGCACGGTGTGCAGACGTTTCGCTATCTCGGCGCTGCGCGCCACAGCCTTCCGGGCCAGATCATCGTGCTGCATCCCGACGAGTTGCATGACGGCGGCGCCGGCACCGAGGACGGCCTGCGCTACCGAATGCTCTATCTGGAGCCGTCGCTGATGCTCGCCTGCCTTGGCGGCGCTTCGCTGCCTTTTGTCAGGGATGGCGTGGTGACGGACGCCGCCTTTTGCGCAACGCTGCTTTCGGCGCTGGGTCCGCTGGAGCAGGAACTCGACGAGTTGTTCGTCGACAACTTCCTGACGCAACTGATGCAAAGCCTGATCCGGCATGGCGGCCAGTCGGCGAAGCCGATGACCAGGACGGCGTGGCGGGCGGCTGCGCTGGCGCGCGACTATCTCACGGAAAACCTGAACCGGCCGGTGCGCTCCGGTGAACTGGAAGCGGTAACCGGGCTTGATCGCTATGCCTTGTCACGGCATTTCCGTGCCGCTTTCTCCACCAGTCCACATCGCTTCCTGGTGATGCGCCGGCTTCAGCGCGCGCGGCGGATGATCGCCGCCGGCGAACCATTGGCACAGATCGCGGTCGAAGCCGGCTTCAGCGACCAGAGCCATTTCATCAGGCAATTCAAGAAGGCGTTCGGCATGACACCGGGACGCTGGTCGTCGCTGATCCAGGGCTCTGCCGCGGCGGCCTGATCGCCTGCCGCGACAATCCGCCGGTCAGTCGTCCGATTCGGCGTCGTCGTCGATGAGCACCAGTTCCTCGTTCGAGAGGTTGGCCTCGATGCGGGCAAGCAGTTTGAACAGCGACTTCTGGTCCTTCTTGTCGAGGCCCTTCAGCGCCTGCTTTTCGGTCTTCTTCACCGATTTCTCGATGGCGTGGATGATGTCGCGACCGGTGTCGGTGAGGAAGATATGCGCCTGACGGGCATCGGCCGACGAAGCGCGCTTCTCCAGAAAACCCTGCGCCTGCAGCCGGTTGATGGTCTTGGTGATGGTCGGCGGGCGCACGCCGAGGCGTCCGGCCAGATTGCCAGGCGTCTGGCCGTCCTCACGGTCGAGCGACAGCATGATCTGGTCCTGGCCGGCATAGAAGCCGTGCGCCAGAAGCCGGGCAGCCAGCGCCGTTCTTGCCAGCCTTGCCGCGGAATGCAGCCGGCTCATTGTCGCAGTCTTGTCCGCCTTGGCCATGGTTTTCCCTCTTCGGCCGTACCGGTGCGGGCAGCATAGAGGCAGCCGGCCGGTTGGCAATCGACGATCAAAAAGATTCCGGTGCTTCAAACAGCTTTGCCGGCAAGCATTGTGGTGTCCGCCGTGGCTAATGCCAGATGTTTATTTCAGTTAGATGACAAACGAATTCCCAGCCGGAGTTTTCGTCGCGAGCAGGGTGGTGGAGTGACCGCCGCTCGGCCAGGCTTCACCGCTACGATCATCAGCGCCTGATAGGCATCCTCCAATTCGCGCAGCGCAGCCTGCGATTGCGGTCCGGCCCGCCTGGCTATGCCGTCCGCGGCATTCGAGGTGTCGCGCTTGCCCCGCCGGTCGTTGTAGGGCGCGACAGAGGTGAAAATCTGCTCGCTGAGACTGTCCGGGAAGAACAACTGGCCGGTCATCACCGAATTGTCGTCGGGGAAGACCTTGAAATGGATATGGGTGGTGCGGCCGCGATACCAGCCGGGATAGATGGTGGCGAAGGAAACGATGCCGCTTGCATCGGTCTTCTGCCAACCACGCAGGAAGGTCTGGCCCGACGTGTCGACGTCGCAGCCGTCACCCTGTCTGGATAGCCGGAATAGGCGCCTTGCGCGTCGCAATGCCAGATGTCGACGCGGGCGCCGGCAAGTGGGCGGCAGTCCGCGTCGACAACCTGCAGCCGAACGCCAAGGGCTATGCCCTTCTTGCCTTCGGTGACGTCCGCACGTTCGAGTTTCGGGTCGAAATAGAACGGCCCCTCGGTCACTTCAGGCGTAATGGTGCAGACACCGGCTCCGTTTTCGAACAAGGCCAGTCCGGCATAGGGTAAAGTCTGGTCTGCTATCGCGGCGGCGGGCAGGAAGGCACCACCGCCGGCGGTGACCGCGATCAAACCGAGCGCCTGGCGCCGGCTCATTGAGAAGGAGGATGGCTTGCCGGACATATCTTGCCTCTCGAATTGGCCTCTCGTATCCTGATCTAGGCGGTCACAGCGGCTCTCGCCAATGAAAATTCGGCAATGTCGGCAAGCCGGTTTGGCCCATCGGTTTGCCCCGTGCAAAAGCCCGGCACACACCCTATATGGAGCCGACATTCCCTTTTTCTCAGGCCGAATTTTCGAGGCCCAGCACTTTCGAGGCAAGCCATGAGCGACGCACAGACGCAGATCCCCGTAACCGTTCTCACCGGCTATCTCGGCGCCGGCAAGACGACGCTGCTCAACCGCATCCTGTCGGAAAACCACGGCAAGCGCTACGCCGTCATCGTCAACGAGTTCGGTGAAATCGGCATCGACAACGATCTGATCGTGGAATCCGACGAGGAAATCTACGAAATGAACAATGGCTGCGTCTGCTGCACGGTGCGCGGCGACCTGATCCGTGTCGTCGAGGGCCTGATGCGCCGGCCAGGCCGCTTCGACGCCATCGTGGTCGAGACCACCGGGCTCGCCGATCCGGTGCCGGTGGCGCAGACCTTCTTCATGGACGACGACGTGCGCTCCAAGACCAGGCTTGACGCGGTGGTGGCACTGGTCGACGCCAAGCACCTGCCGTTACGGCTCAAGGATTCCAGGGAAGCCGAGGACCAGATCGCCTTCGCCGACGTCGTCGTGCTCAACAAGACCGACCTCGTCACATCAGAAGAGCTCGCCAAGGTCGAGGCGACGATCCGCGCCATCAATCCGGCGGCGAAGATCCATCGCACGACGCGAGCCGGCGTCGACCTGACCGAAGTGCTCGACCGCGGGGCCTTCGACCTGTCGAGGGCACTGGAAAACGATCCGCACTTCCTCGAGGCGCATGAGGATCACGATCATCATGACCACGATCATGACGGCCACGATCACCACCACCATGATCATGACGGGCACCACCATCACGCCCATGCGTCCGACATCCATGACGTGACGGTGCAGTCGGTGTCGCTGCGAGGCGGCGAGATGGACCCGAAGAAATTCTTTCCGTGGATCGAGAAGATCACCCAGATGGAAGGCCCCAACATCCTGCGGCTGAAAGGCATCATCGCGCTCAAGGGCGACGACGAACGCTATGTCATCCAGGGCGTGCACATGATCATCGAGGGCGACCACCAGCGCGCATGGAAAGACGGCGAAAAACATGAGAGCCGGCTAGTGTTCATCGGCAGGGAACTCGACGCCGAACGGCTGGAGAAGAGTTTTGATGCCTGCCAGGCCTAGGTCATCCTTCGTAGCGCTACTCAGTGCGAGTTGAATATCTCCTCGTGTACACATATCATGTGTACACGATATTAGCGGCGAGGAGTGACCTATGCCTAGATCAGCCGACAACAAGACCGAGCGCTACCAAATCCGCATTCCGGCTGAGCAGAAGGCGATGATCTCCCGCGCCGCAGCGCTGTCGCACAAGGACATGGCCGACTTTATCCTCGACAAGGTCGTGCCCGAAGCGCAGGCCGTGATCGAAGCAGCCGAGATGACGAAGGTGTCCGGTCGCGATTTCTCGCGCATCCTCGACCTGTTGGAGCACCCGCCAAAGCCAAACGCCAAGCTCAAGGCCGCGATCGCTGCCTTGCCGGCTACTCTGTGACGCTTCCATCCTGGCACGAAGAACCGATTGCGAAACGTCATGATCGGGCTTCCTTCGATTGCGGCGACGCTCAGATGCACGATTTTCTGCGGCGGTTCGCGCGACAGAGCCACGACCAGAATGCAGCCAAGACCTTCTGTGCAATCGATGATACGGCTTCGGAGCGTATCCTCGGTTTCTACACAATCGCACCGTCCGCAGTCGCCCATGAAACCGTGCCCGAAGCCATGACGAGAGGCTTGGCGCGACACGAGGTTTCCGGTTTCAAGCTTGCACGGCTCGCGACCGACCGCACCGTCGCAGGGCAAGGGCTCGGCGGTCAGTTGCTTGCTGCCGCGGCGTTGCGCTGCCTACGGCTTGCCGGCGAGGGCGGCGGCATCCTGCTCATCATCGATGCCAAGAGCGAGCGGGCGGCAAGGTGGTATGCCAGTTATGGCGCCGAGCCCCTCCAAGGATCGGATTTGACCCTGGTGATGCCCCTGGCGACGTTCGCAACCGATCTGCGGGAGAGAGGGCTGCTTTGACAACCGCCTCTCGCGACTTGCCTAACCTCATGGTTGCCGGAACCGCAAACGTCGAGTAAGCCGCCCGGGCTGTCTCTACAATCTCGTCCAGGTGAATAAGAATAGTCATGCCCACAGTCGCCCCGCTTGATCTCGAAGGCCATTGCATCGCCGCCGTCTTTCTCGGTGACGTGCCGCATTTCGCGATGGCCGACGGCGCCGTCCATCGGCTCGACCATGGCCACAAGACAGTTCAGGCCAATGACGGGGTGCTTGCCGCCTTCCATGATGCGGCCAATGACCGGCTGATCACCGGCGGCGAGGACGGCAAGGTGTTTGCCGTGAAAGCGGGCGGCGAGGTCACGGAATTGGCAAGCGCGGCCAAGAAGTGGATCACCAGCGTTGCCGCCGGGCCGCAGGGCGCCATCGCCTATGCCTCAGGCAAGACAGCCTTCGTGCGCTTTGCCGATGGCAAGACCAGGGAATTCGCCCATCCGCGTTCGGTGGAGGGGCTGGCCTTCTCGCCCAAGGGCATGCGCTTCGGCGTTGCCCGCTACAATGGCGCGACGCTGCATTTCCCCGCCGCCGAGGGCAAGCCGGTGGAACTCGAATGGGCCGGTGCCCACACCGGCGTCACCTTCTCTCCCGATGGCGCCTTCCTCGTCACCACCATGCAGGAAAACGCGCTGCACGGCTGGAAGCTCGCCGACGGCAAGCACATGCGCATGACCGGCTATCCCGGTAAGGTGAAAAGCCTGTCGTGGAGCGTGAAGGGCAAGTGGCTGGCGAGTTCCGGCGCGCCGGCGGCGATCGTCTGGCCGTTTTCCGGCAAGGACGGCCCGATGGGCAAGGCACCGCTGGAGCTCGGCACGCGCGGCAACGCCATGGTGACGGCTGTCGCCTGCCACCCGAGCCAGGATGTCGTTGCCGTCGGCTATGATGACGGCATGGTGATGGCGGTGCGTTTTGCCGACGCCAAGGAAGTGCTGTTGCGGCGGCCGGGCAAGGGCGCCATCACCTCGATGATGTGGGACAAGGAAGAACGCCGGGTTGCCTTCGGTAGTGCCGCCGGCGATTGCGGCGTCATCGATATCACGGCCTGACCCCGCTCACTCCGCTCCGCACGACACTTTGCGATTTCAACCGGTTTGCCGTCCTGGTCCGTATCCGCCGCGGCGTCGTAGACGGCGAGCGTATAGCTCCCGTCGTAGACGCCTTCGTCGCTGGTCTTGGTCAGGATCGTCAGTTCAACCGAGTTGATCTTTTGCGCGGCCTCGTGCTCACGATAGATGTTCAGCCGCAATTCCTTGCCGTCGAGCCAGTACTGCGTCAGGTTGGAATCCTCGAACACGGTCTTGCGCAGGGTGTCGCCGGCAGGCCGGCTCAGAATTTCGAGGTTGCCGCGAAAGTTGAAGGTCGGCCCGCCCATGCCTCTGGTGACGCCTGCCTCGACCTCGAATGTCGCCGCCGTGTCCTCGGTGGAGCACCAGATGCCGCCCGAGGCAAAGGCAGCGCCAGCCGACGACAGAAGCATTGCCACACATATGATCGTTCTCATTTTGCCCCTCCACCTCAAATCCCGCTCATATTGGCGCTGACTTCGGCAGCACGGTCAAGCGCCGCTGCCAAAGGCTGAGCCAACGCAGGACAGATGCGCGGCCAATTGCGGATGCAGACACGGATTGTCTAAGAGGGATCGACCAGAGGGGTTTTCATGCACAGCGACACGTCCAGGACGTCCATCGGCGGCATCGGCCGCGACCGCATTGCCGATTTGCGCGAGACCGAGGGGGCAGCCTTCCGCAAGGCGCGGCCGCAATCGCAGGCAAAGGCCGGCAACGGCCTGCCCGGCTTCTTCGGCGGCGTCCCTATGCACTGGATGAACGACTGGCCGACGCCGTTCCCGATCCTGGTCGACAGCGCCAGGGGCGCGACGATCACCGATATCGACGGAAACAAGCTCGACGATTTCTGCCTTGGAGACACCGGCTCGATGTTCGGCCATTCGCCGCCACCGGTGGCACGCGCCATCCGCCGCCAGGCTGGACGCGGCCTGACCTATATGCTGCCTTCGGAAGATGCACTCGCCATCGGACCGCTGCTGCAGCAGCGCTTCGGCCTGCCGTTCTGGCAGATCGCGACGACGGCGACCGACGCCAACCGCTTTGCGCTGCGTGTTGCCCGTGCCGTCACCGGCCGCGAAAAAATCCTGGTCTTCAACGGCTGCTATCATGGCTCGGTCGACGAGACGATGGTGCGGCTGATCGACGGCAAGCCCGTCAACCGGCCGGGATTGGCCGGCGAGTTCCGCGACCTGACCCGCACGGCCAAGGTCATCGAGTTCAACGATGTTTCAGCACTCGAAGCCGCGCTTGGGGATAAGGACGTCGCCTGCGTCATCGCCGAGCCGGTACTGACCAATTCCTGCATGGTGCTGGCCGATCCGGGTTACCATGACGCCCTGCGCAAACTGACACGCCAAGCCGGCACGCTGCTTCTGATCGACGAGACGCACACGATCTCGACCGGCCCCGGCGGCTATACGAGGAAGTATGGCCTCGACCCGGACCTCTTCGTGCTGGGCAAGCCGATTGCCGGCGGTGTGCCGGCCAGTGTGTGGGCGATGAGCGATGATGTCGCCTCGCGCTACGCAGCCTACAACAGGGATAAGGACCCGGGCTATTCCGGCATGGGCACGACGCTGTCGGCCAACCCGCTGCAGTTCGCGGCGATGCGCGCCACGCTCGAAGAGGTGATGACCGAGGGGAATTACGACCGGATGGATCATCTGGCGCGGCGGCTCGATGCTGGGCTGACCGGCGTGATCGATCGCTATCGTCTGCCCTGGCATGTTTCCCGCGTCGGCGCCCGCGTCGAGTTCATCTGTGCGCCCGGTCCGCTGCGCAATGGCGCCGAGGCGGAAATGGCGCATGCACCGGAACTGGAGGCCGCCATCCATGTCGCGCTGGTCAATCGCGGCGTGCTGATCGCACCCTTCCACAACATGATGCTGATCTCGCCGGCGACCTCGGCTGCCCAGGTCAACCGGCTGATCACCGCCTTCGGCGCGGTTGCGGCGAAGCTTGCGGCATGAGACAAGCGGCGATGGACCACCCCAATGCCATGATGACCTCACCTTCGGGCTCGACACCTGCCGAGGCGCAAGCCTTTCTCGACGCCCATCCCGAGATCGAGGCCTTCGATATCGTGCTGACCGATGCCAATGGCGTCGGCCGTGGCAAGATCGTGCGCCGGCATGAGCTTAAGAGCATCTTCGAAGGCGGCCGCCACATGCCGATCTCGATCCTCGGCCTCGACATCACCGGCGAGGATGTGCACGAGACCGGGCTGATCTGGACCACCGGGGACGGCGACCTCAGGGCCTGGCCGATCCCCGGCACGCTGGTGCCGCTCTACGGCACGAGCCCGCCGCGCGGCCAGTTGCTGATGGCGATGTACATGCTCGACGGCCGGCCGATGTCGTCGGATCCGCGGCTGGCGCTGGCTCGGCAGGTGGAGATCCTGGCGGCCAAGGGTCTGTACCCGGCCGGAGCCTTCGAGCTCGAATTCTTCCTGCTGGCCAACGAACGCGACGCCGACGGCAAGGTGCAGCCCGCGCGCGCCGTGCTCGACGGCCGCGTCTCGGGCAAGACTGAAGTCTATTCGGTCGATCATCTGCACGGCATGGAGCCGCTGTTCTCCGACGTCTATGCCGCGGCCAAGGCGCAAGGCATTCCGGCCGAGACGGTGATTTCCGAATATGCGCCCGGCCAGTACGAACTGACGCTGAACTACCGCAAGGATGTGATGCGGGCGGCCGACGATCTGGTCATGCTGAAGCGGCTTGTGCGGGCGCAGGCGCGCCGCCATGGCGTCACCGCCTGTTTCATGGCCAAGCCGATCGAGAAATATGCCGGCTCGGGCATGCATTTCCACGTCTCGCTGCAGGACAAGGCCGGCCGAAACGTCTTTGCCGAAGCCGGCGGCGAGAGCTGGTCGCTGCCGCTGCTGCAGGGGCTCGGCGGCCTGATCCAGACCATGGCGGAATCGATGCTGGTGTTTGCACCGCACGCCAATTCGTGGCGGCGCTTCGTCTCGCAATCCTATGCGCCGGTGGCGCCGACCTGGGGTGTCAACAACCGATCGGTGGCCTTACGTGTGCCGGCCGGCGACGCCAAGAACCGGCGCATCGAGCACCGGCCGTCCGGCGTCGACGCCAACCCTTATCTGATCGCCGCGACCGTGCTCGCCGGCATCATCAAGGGCATGGATGAAGGCCTCGATCCGGGTCCCGAAACGACCGGCAACGGCTATGAGGCAGCGGTCACGCGCACGACCATGCCTGTCGACTGGCGCGCCGCGATCGAAGCGGCGCGGACGTCCAGCTTCCTGAAGAACGCGCTCGGCGAGGACCTGCACCGGACCTTCGTGGCGATCAAACAGTCCGAGTATCTGCGGGTGGCACGCACGGTCAGCGAACTGGATTACCACCTCTATCTGCACGAGGTTTGATGGATTCATGATGGGCGGCGATCACTTTTTCGCCGCCTCCATCAAATGAGGTAGCGGATCTCTTGTTCAGAACATATCATGAACATATGAGCGCACTTACCGTCCGTGAAAAGCTAGCGATCCTCTCCGACGCCGCCAAATACGATGCCTCCTGCGCCTCTTCCGGTGCTGCAAAAAAGGATTCCTTGAAATCCGGCGGCATCGGCTCCACCGAAGGCATGGGCATCTGTCATTCCTACGCGCCGGATGGCCGCTGCATTTCCCTTCTCAAGATCCTGCTGACCAATTTCTGCATCTACGATTGCAGCTATTGCATCAACCGCTCGTCGTCCAATGTGCGGCGCGCCCGTTTCAGCATCGAAGAGGTGGTGAAACTGACCATGGATTTCTACAGGCGCAACTATATCGAAGGCCTGTTCCTGTCCTCCGGCGTCGTCCGCTCACCGGACGAGACCATGGGCGAGATGGTCGAGGTGGCACGCCGACTGCGCTTGGAGGAGAAGTTCTCCGGCTACATCCATCTGAAGACGATCCCGGAAAGTTCGGCGGAACTGGTCGAGAAGGCAGGGCTTTATGCCGACCGGCTGTCGATCAACGTCGAACTGCCGACCGATGAGGGCGTGAAGCGGCTGGCGCCCGAGAAGAAGCCGGAGACAATCCGGCTTTCCATGGCCAGGCTGCGCCAGAAGATGGAGGAGAAGGCTGAGCCGACTTTGAAGACCAAGAAGCGCGAACGCTTTGCGCCGGGCGGTCAGTCGACGCAGATGATCATCGGCGCCGACAAGACATCCGACGACGGCATTCTTCACACCAGCGCGCGGCTCTATGGCAGCTATCATCTGCGGCGCGTCTATTACTCGGCTTTCAGCCCGATTCCGGATTCGTCATCGTCGCTGCCCTTGCTGAAACCACCGCTGATGCGCGAGCACCGGCTCTATCAGGCCGACTGGCTGATGCGGTTCTATGGGTTTTCACAGCCGGAAATCCTTGCCGGGAGCAGCGACGGCATGCTCGATCTCGCCATCGACCCGAAGCTCGCCTGGGCGCTGCGCAACCGGGAACAGTTTCCGGTCGACATCAACCGCGCCGACCGCGAAGCGCTGCTGCGGGTGCCGGGTCTCGGCACCAAGGTGGTGGCAAAGATTTTGGAGACGCGCCGACATCGGCGCATGCGGCTGGAGGATGTCGGGCGGGTCTGCCAGTCGATCGCCAAGCTCAGGCCGTTTATCATCGCCGAAGGCTGGTCGCCTGGTGCGCTGACCGACAAGGCCGGCCTGCGCGACAAGATCGCCCCCTCCTGCGAACAATTGTCGTTGTTCTGATCATGCGGCCGGCGGAACTCGATCTCGCCAGATACAGTGTGCGGCTCGGCAGCGAGACCGATTTTGCCGGCTGGCGTGACGCGGCACGGCGGCTGGCCCTGAATGAGGTCAGGCCCGAGGACGTCGGCTGGCATGTCGCGCCGGGCTCTGATCAGGCAGAATTGCCTGAAGTGCCCGCGGGCGCGCAGCTCGTCGTGCCGCGCGACTTCATCGGGCATGCCGAAACGGCGTTCTGCTATTCCGATCCCGGCCGGTTTGCCTTTCTCTACAGAGCGCTTTGGCGATTGCGCGACGAGCCTAAACTGCTGGAAATCGCGTCGGATCCCGACACCAGGCGGCTTGAGACCATGGAAAAGGCGGTGCGGCGCGACAGCCACAAGATGCATGCCTTCGTGCGCTTCCGAAAAATCGGCGACGGTGCCGATGAGCGCTATGTCGCCTGGTTCGAGCCGGATCATTTCATCGTCGAGCGCAACGCCGATTTCTTCGTCAGGCGTTTCACCGGCATGCGCTGGACGATCCTGACGCCCTATGCCTCCGCCGATTGGGATGGCGAAAGGCTGGCTATCGGACCGGGCGCGGCCAAGGGCGATGCGCCTGATCAAGACGACACCGAGGCGCTCTGGCGCACCTATTTCGAGAACATCTTCAATCCGGCGCGATTGAAGGTGAAGGCCATGCAGAAGGAGATGCCGAAGAAATATTGGCGGAACCTTCCCGAGGCTTCGCTCATTCCAGACATGATCGCAGGAGCGGACAAGGCCGCCAAGGACATGATTGCGAAGATGCCGACAACACCCGCGCCGCACCACGCAAAGGTGCAGGCACGGCATTGGCCGAAGCAACAGCCTGCCGAGACGGCGGAGGACGATGCCGCAAGCACGATTTCGGAGTTGCGTGAGGTAGCGAAAGGCTGCCGTCGCTGCCCGCTGTGGCGCGACGCGACGCAGACCGTCTTCGGTGAGGGCCCCGACAATGCCAAAGTGATCTTCGTCGGCGAACAGCCGGGGGATCAGGAGGATCTCGCCGGCAAACCTTTCGTTGGTCCGGCCGGCAAGGTGTTCGATGCGATCCTGGACGATGCCGGTGTCGATCGGCAAAAGGTCTATGTCACCAACGCGGTCAAGCACTTCAAGTTCGAGCCGCGCGGCAAGCGCCGCATCCACTCCAAGCCGAATTCCGGTGAGATTCAGGCCTGCCGCTGGTGGATCGACCAAGAATTCGAGCTGATCAAGCCTAACCTCGCCGTGGCACTCGGCGCGACAGCGGCGATGTCGCTGCTCGGCAAGGCGATCCCGGTGACAAAGATGCGCGGACAAGTGATCGAGCGCGAGGACGGATTGCGCGTGTTCATCACCATCCATCCCTCCTTCATCCTGCGCATCCACGATCGGGCGGACAAGGAAGCCGAACGCGAACGGTTCCTGCAGGATATGAAGCTGGTGAAGCGGCTGATGGCCGCCTGATCAGTTTTGTTTTTGCGCGATTCCAGACGGAAAACCGCTTCACACTTTTCCTGGTACTGCTTTGGCTACCTAATCAGAATCGCCCTGAGATCGTTGACATTCGTACCGGTCGGGCCGGGCACGAAAAGATCGCCAACCGCGTCGAAGGCCGTCCAGGCATTGTTGCCGGCAAGCATAGCCTTGGCGTCCACCCCGGCTGCGCGCATGCGCGATACGGTCGAGCCATCGGCGAAGGCGCCGGCATTGTCTTCCGAACCGTCGATGCCGTCGGTGTCGGCGGCCAGTGCGTGGATGCCGTCGACGCCATTGATGCCGATGGCGAAAGCCAGCAGGAATTCCGAATTGCGGCCGCCCTTGCCTTTTGCCCGCAGGGTCACGGTTGTCTCGCCGCCCGACAAGATGAGCACCGGCTTTTTAAATGGCCGGTTGCGGGTCGCCACTTCGCGCGCGATCGCGGCATGGACGCCGCCAACCTCGCGCGCCTCGCCTTCGATGGCATCGGAGAGGATGATGGCTTCAACGCCTTGCCGTTTCGCTTCCGCAGCAGCCGCTTCGAGCGACACCCCGGCCGAAGCGATCAAATGCACCTCGTTGCGCGAAAAGCGCTCGTCATCCGGGCTTGGCGCATCGGCGGCCGGCGAATTGATATGCGCCATCACCGAGGCCGGCAGTTTCATGCCATAGGCCGATATCGAGGCCAGCGCGTCTGCGCGGCTGCCTGTATCCGGTACGGTTGGGCCGGAGGCGACCATTGCCGGATTGTCGCCGGGAATATCGGAGACGATCAGCGACACCACCCTGGCCGGCCATGCGGCCGCCGCCAGCCTGCCGCCCTTGATGGTGGAAAGGTGCTTGCGGATGGTGTTCATCGCCGCGATCGGCGCACCCGAGGCGAGCAGCGCCTCATTGACGGCGATCTCGTCGGCCAACGTCAAGCCGCCAGCGGGCGACGGCAACAGCGCCGATCCGCCGCCGGAAATCAGCGCCACCACTAGGTCATCCTCAGTCAGACCCTGGACCTTGGCGAGCAGGCGCCGCGAGGCTTCCAGACCGGCAGCGTCCGGCACCGGATGAGCCGCCTCGATGATCTCGATGCGCTCGCAGGTCGCGCCATAGCCATAGCGGGTGACGACCAGCCCTTCGATCGGGCCGGCCCACACTTTCTCGAACGCTGCCGCCATCTGCGCCGAGCCTTTGCCCGCGCCGATGACGATGGTACGGCCCTTTGGCTTGGCCGGCAGATGATCCCGGATGGTTCGTTCCGGATCGGCGGCGGCAACGGCGGCGTTGAAGATGGAGGTCAGGAAGGCCTTGGGATCGAGCACGGTCATTCGGCGTCCCGAGGCAATGCCAGCCCGCGCTTGTCGACGCCCAAATGATCGCACAGCGCATCGACGACGACGCCATGATCCTCCCGCTCCGGCAGTCCGGAGACGGCGATCACACCAATGACGCCGGCGCCCTTGACGGTCACCGGAAAGCCACCGCCGGCCAGCACGTAGTCGGCAATATCCAGCCCTTCGCCGATCTTGAAGCTGCGGTCCGGGCGTTGCTGTTCCAGCACCATGCGGTAGGTGCTTCTCAGGAACCGCCTGACCACATTGATCTTGCGCCGCGCCCAGTCGGGATTGGAAGCATTCGAGCCCGGCAGCGCCGCGTAGAAGAGCGGCCGGTCCCACAGCCTGATGTCCACTATGATGGGCAGTTTCTCGGCAATTGCACGATCGCGAATGGCGGAGCCGATTTTGAAAGCGACGGCCTCGTCGAAGGTGGCGAAGACAAGGGTCTCTTCCTGTCTCTTGATCAGAGCGATGTCGTTAGCAACGGCCATTTTCTTTCTCCGAAATCGTCACACGTCGTGTGTACGACAAGCTCCGCTCGGTCAAGCTTCCGTGGAGCGGCCCCCTCATCCGGCCGCTTCGCGGCCACCTTCTCCCCGGTGGGGAGAAGAGGAAAGCGTCGGCACTGGCGATCTCCTCTCCCCTCGGGGAGAGGTCGGATTGCCCCGAATTGCCCTTGCAATTCGGTTGGCAATCCGGGTGAGGGTTCTTACCCCGCGATCATATCCGCCTTGGCTGGCCGCCCCGCCACATAAACCTCGCGGACAGTGCGGTCGTCACCCAGCGTCTGCAGCAGGAACAGTTCCTGCGCCAGCGTCTCGACCGTTTCCATCCTGAGCCGCATCGCCGGCGTTGCCCTGGCGTCCAGCACGACGATGTCGGCATCGCTGCCTTCATCCAACGTGCCGATCTTGTCAGCCACCGACAGCGCCTCGGCATTGCCGCGCGTCATCTGCCAGAAGGACTGGAGCGGGTTGAGCTTCTCACCGTTCAGCGCGATCACCTTGTAGGCTTCGTCCATGGTGCGCAGCATGGAGTAGTTGGTGCCGCCGCCGACATCGGTGGCAGCGGCGATCCGGACCGGCTTGCCGCGGCGCCGGAAGCGCTGGTAGTCGAACAGGCCGGAACCGAGGAACAGGTTGGAGGTCGGGCAGAACACCGCTACCGAGCCCGAGTCCGAAAGTGCATCCGCTTCGCGCTCCGACAGATGGATGCAATGTCCAAACAGGCTCTTTTTGCCCAACAGCCCGTAGTGCTCGTAAACGTCGGTATAGTCGCGCGACCACGGGTAGAGTTCCTGCGTGAAAGCGATTTCGGCGTGGTTTTCCGACAGATGCGTCTGCATGTGCAGGTCGGGATATTCCCGACACAGCGCGCCCGACATCTCCATCTGCTCCGGCGACGAGGTGATGGCGAAGCGCGGCGTGATGGCGTAGTGCTGCCGTCCCTTGCCATGCCATTCCTTGATCAGCGCCTTCGTGTCGTCGTAACCCGATTGCGGTGTGTCGAGCACGCCGTCGGGCGCATTGCGATCCATCATCACCTTGCCGGCAATGTTGAGCATGTTGCGGTCATGCGACTCGGCGAAGAAGGCTTCGGCTGAAGACTTGTGCACCGAGCAGTAGGCGGCGACCGTCGTGGTGCCGTGACGCACCATCTCGTCAAGGAACAGCCGCGCGATGCGGCGGCCGTGCTGGGCGTTGGCGAACTTCGCCTCTTCCGGGAAGGTGTAGGTATTCAGCCAGTCGAGCAGTTCTGCACCATAGGAAGCGATGATCTGCATCTGCGGAAAATGCGCATGTGCGTCGATGAAGCCGGGCAGCAGCAGATGCGGCCGGTGGTCGATTTTCTTCGCCGTCTCGCCGGCCTGCTTTTCAACATCGGCATAGGTGCCCGCAGCGACGATCCGGCCGTCGCGGATCAGCAGGCCGCCATCCTCCTCGTAGCGCCAGGCGGAATGATCGTCGATGGTCTGCGGCCAGCGCACGAAGGACAGCGTGCGGCCGCGCAGAAGTGTCGAGTTCATGCTATCTCCCTGCGCCTTCGAACCAGGCCACCAGCAGTGCCCTTTCCTTGTCGGTAATCTGGCTGACGTTGGCGGGCGGCATGGCGTGGCTGCGACCGGCCTGCAGATAGATCTCGCGGGCGTGGTTGGCGATATCCGCATCGGTGTCGAGCATCACGCCCTTGGGCGCATGATAGATGCCCTCATAGACCGGCTCCGCCGCGTGGCACATCGAGCAGCGGCCGAGCACGGTGTCGCGCACGGCCGGGAAATGCGCTGAAGCGACATAGATTTGCGCCGACGCCGATTCCTTGGGCTCGCCGGTCAGCACCTTCGGCGCGGTCGACAGCCAGATGATGACGATGAACAGGACAAGTGCCGCCATCCAGGTCCAGGTCGGGTTGCCCTTGCGCGCGTGGACCGAGTTGAAATAGTGCCGGATCAGCACGCCGATGATGAACACCAGCGAGGCGATGACCCAGTTGAATTCAGTGCCGAAGGCCAGCGGATAGTGGTTCGACAGCATCAGGAACAGCACCGGCAGCGTCAGATAATTGTTGTGGAGCGAACGCTGCTTGGCGATCTTGCCGTATTTCGGATCAGGCTTGCGGCCGGCGATGAGGTCGGCGACGACGATCTTCTGGTTGGGGATGATGACCATGAAGACGTTGGCCGACATGATCGTGGCGGTGATGGCGCCCAGATGCAGGAAGGCGGCGCGGCCGGTGAAGAGATGCGTCAGCCCCCAGGCGATGAACACCAGTACGCAGTAGAGCACCAGCATCAGGCCGGTGTCGCTTTTGCCGAGCGGCGAGCGGCACAGCAGATCATAGACCACCCAGCCGACGCCGATCGTCGCCAGCGACTGCAGGATGCCGACCGGGACCGACATCGGGAGCACGTTGGGATCGATCAGGAACAGATCGGCCCCGGCATAATAGACGACGCACAGCATGGCGAAGCCGGACAGCCAGGTGGCGTAGGATTCCCATTTGAACCAGGTCAGGTGCTCGGGCATTTCGGCTGGCGCCACCAGATATTTCTGGATGTGGTAAAAGCCGCCGCCATGCACCTGCCATTCCTCGCCGAAGGCGCCGACCGGCATGCCCGGGCGCTGGCGCAGGCCGAGATCGAGCGCGACGAAGTAGAAGGACGAGCCGATCCAGGCGATGCCGGTGACGACATGCAGCCAGCGCACGGCAAAACTTAGCCAGTCCCAGAAAATCGCGAAATCCATCATTGAAATCGTCCCTGCCGATTGGGCGACTTTACGGGTTGGAGCGCAAACGGAAAGAGGCGAGGTGCACGATGACTTTCAAAAAAAAATGGAAAATACTAGGGTAGTCACACGCAGCAGGAGGGGAGCCGCCCGAAGGCGGCCTCAGGAAAGCCACGAAACCGCATGGCCTATCTCGACAACATCTCCGTCTTCGTTCGCGTGGTCGAGCTCGGCAACCTGTCGGCGGCAGGGCGCGACATGCGGATTTCGCCGGCAGTCGCCTCCAACCGCATCAAGGAGTTGGAGAAGCACCTGGGCGTGCGGCTGTTCAACCGCACCACACGGCAATTGATGCCGACCGAGCATGGGACGGTTTTCTACGGGGGCGCCAAGCAGGTGCTGGAGGCGATCACCGAGGCGGAAGCCGCGGTCTCTGCGCTTTCCGGCCAGCCGCGCGGCACCATCCGCGTCACCGCACCGTTGGGCCTCGGGCGACGGCTGGTGGCTTCGGGCATTCCGGATTTCCACGACAAATATCCTGATATCGAGGTGCGGCTCAGGCTCTCGGATCACAATGTCGACATCATGAAGGAAGGCATCGACGTCGCCTTCCGGCTCGGCATCATCGAGGATTCCAGCCTCAGGATGCGCGGCATCATGGAATGCGAGCGCGTGCTGGTGGCGGCGCCGAAATATCTGGAGGCGCGCGGCGAACCGTTGGAGCCGCAGGAGCTGATCGGCAAGAAGCACGACTGCCTGATGCTGCGTTATTCCGGCGCGCGCGAATATGTGTGGACGCTGCAGACCCCCACAGGCCCGCAGAAATTCGAGGTGCACGGGCCGTATGACACCGACGATGGCGACGTGCTGACCGGCTGGGCGCTTTCGGGGCGCGGCATCATCAACAAGCCGCGCTTCGAGGTCGAGCCATTCATCCGCGACCGGCGGCTGAAGGTGATCCTGAGCAGCACGCCACCGACACCGGTGCAGTTCGCCGCCGTCTATCCGCACAAGAAGCTGCAGGATCCAAAAGTACGGCTGCTGCTCGACTTCATGGCCGAGCGCTGCCAGCGACTGATCAACGATCTGCTAGCTGGGAAATAATGCTGGCCGGCACGTGACCGGCGCTTGGCCCAGCGCCAGCGGTTGCCATCCCTGGATGTGGCGAACATAGTTCAGGTGGTATTTCGTCTCGCAGGGACCATCGATGGACAACGGCGCCACAATGCATCTTGCCGTTTCGCTGTTTCCGGGAACCACCGATCCATCACCGGGGCGGGAATTCAGCCACCTGGCCGGTTTAGTGCAAAAGGCCGAAGCGGCGGGCCTGGACATGGTGCTGCTTGCCGATTCAGCGCCGGCTTCCGGCGGCGGTGCCGCGAACAGTCCGATGCCCTTCGAAGCGACCACTTTGCTGGCCGCATTGGCAACTGTCACAAGCAGGATCGGTCTGGTTGCCGCTGCCTCGACAATTGCCCACCAACCCTACAATCTGGCGCGCCGTTTCGCTTCGCTCGACATCATCAGCCATGGCCGCAGTGGCTGGAACGCGACGATGGCGCAGGCGTCACGGGAAGCAGTCAATTTCAGCCGGCCCGAAGGATTTTCGCCTGACGATTCCGCCGTCGCAGTGAGGAATATATCGGCATCGTGCAAGGTCTGTGGCAGGGCTGGGATGCGGACGCGCTGCTGTTCGACCAGAGCGGCGGCCGCTTCCACGACCCCGAAAAAATGCATCTGCTCGAGCACAAGGGCGCGTTCTTTTCCGTGCGCGGACCGCTGAACGTCGCCCGGTCGCCGCAGGATACGCCAGTGCTCGTCTTGTCGGGCCTGCAGGAATCCGACTTCGATATTGCCGCTCGCACCGCCGATATCATCCTGCTGGACGGCGGACCGGTGGAGGGCACGACAGAACGCTATGAGGATATCCGGCGTCGTGTCACGGCGAGCGGACGCGATCCGGACGCTGTGAAAGTGCTGACGAACGTCGCGCCTACCGCCGATAGTAATCCGGCTGCCCTCGCCGAGAGGCTGGAAAAGGAATTCCGGGCGAGAGGCTGCGACGGGTTCAACATCCTGATGCCGGCACAGCTTTCAACGTTCGACGATTTCGTCGATCTGGTTTTGCCGGAACTGAGGCAGCGCGGCCTGTTTCGAGAGAACTATCGCGGCACGACGTTGCGCTCGCATCTCGGACTTGCCGGCGGAGGTGACCGATGACCGCTCGCCAGATGAAACTCGGCGCCTTCCTGTGGGCGACAGGCCACCACATCGCCGCCTGGCGCCATCCCAAGGCGCACATCACCGCCGGCACTGACATCGACCATTACATCGCGCTGGCGCGCACGGCGGAGGCGGCGAAGTTCGACATGATCTTCTGCGAGGACGCCGCCGGCCTGCGCGAGGCCAATATCGGCATCGCCAGCCAGACGTCGCGCTCAATCGGCTTCGAGCCGATCAGTCTGCTTTCGGCGCTTGCCGTCCAGACCAGCCGCATCGGCCTCGTCTCGACAGCCTCGACGAGCTACAACGAGCCCTATGGGCTCGCACGAACCTTCCTGTCGCTCGATCATCTGAGTGGCGGCAGGGCCGGCTGGAACCTGGTCACCTCGGCCAGCCCCATCGAGGCCGCCAATTTCGGCTCGACCGGCCTCAAGCCCCATGCCGATCGCTATGAGCGCGCGCGTGAATTCGCCGAAGTCGTCACCGGGCTCTGGAACGGCAAGCTCGGCGCCTCCGGTCACGACGGCCAGAGCTTTTCGGTTCGCGACCCGCTCGATCTGCCACGCTCGCCGCAGGGCGCCCCGGTCATGGTTCAGGCCGGCGCCTCGGATGTCGGCCGCGACCTTGCCGCCCGCACCGCCGATGTGGTGTTCACCGCGGCGCAGACCTTCGAGGAAGCGAAGGCCTTCTACGACGATCTCAAGGGACGTCTGGCGGCCTATGGGCGCGAGCCTGACGACATCAAGATCATGCCCGGCGTCGCGCCGGTGGTGGCGGAGACCGAAGCGGAGGCCCGCGAGAAATACGAGGAGTTGCAGGAGCTGATCCCCGACGATGTCGGCGTTGCGCTGCTGTCCAGCTATCTCAGCATCTCCGATCTGTGGCGCTACCCGATCGACGGGCCGCTGCCGGATCTGCCGGAGAGCGAGGGGATGAAAAGCCGGCAGGCGCTGGTCATCGAGCAATCGCGCCGCGACGGCCTCTCCATCCGCCAGTTGGCCCGGCATTTCGCCGGCGCGCGTGGCCATTGGCGCATCGTCGGCACAGCGGCCCAGGTGGCCGACGAGTTGCAGGCACGGTTCGAGGGCGGTGCGGCCGACGGTTTTAACGTCATGCCCTCATATTTCCCGGGCGAACTCGATGCCTTTGCCACACTCGTCGTGCCGGAACTGCAGCGACGCGGCCTGTTCCGCAAGGAGTACGACGGCCGCACACTGCGCGACCAACTGGGTTTGAAACAGCCGGTCAACTGCGGTGCAGCCTAGCCTGCCATCACCCTGCCATGCGGAATTTGCTGGTCGGCACTTAAGGCTGCGCTGTGACTGACCAGCGCCGTCATGATCTCAGCTGCCGCCAGCGCCGCGATGACCTGTGGGCGCTTGTCTTTGACCGTATCGCCGCCGATCGGCGAGACGAGGCGGGCAAACTCGGCCTCGCTGCCTGCCGCCGATTTCAGGAACCAATTCCTGAACGTCGCTTTCTTGGTCTTCGAGCCGATCATGCCGACATAGGCGGCATCGCCGCGCTTCAGCGCCTCGGCGACGATCAGGAAATCCAGCGCATGATCGTGGGTCAGGATGGCGAAGGCGGTGCCGGCGGGAGCGTTTCGCACCTCGGCCTCGGGCATCGGCGTCAGCCGGGTCTCGACGGTCTCCGGCATGCCTTCCAGTGCTTCGGCCCGCGTCTCGATGACGATGCCGTGCACGGGAAGAAGTGCGATCGTCGACGCCAGCGCCTGGCCGACATGGCCGCCGCCGAAGATGTAGACACGCGGCAAGTGAGCCTCCTCGGCTTCCGCAGCCGCAACCAGATCGGCGGCAAGGGCTGCATCGACGAGCCGGATCAGCACTTCGACGCGCCCGCCGCAGCATTGGCCGATCTCGGGGCCCAAAGGCACGTCGAGGGTCGCGCGAATATCCCTCCCCCTTGAGGGGAGGGTGGCGGCGAAGCCGTCGGGTGGGGTCGTCGCAGCAGTGCTCGACGCTTTAGGTCGCGCGCTGCCTCTGCCGACCCCCTCTGGCCGCTTTGCGGCCATCTCCCCCTCAAGGGGGGAGAAAAGCATCTGCCTGGCCTTGTCGATGGCCATATACTCAAGTTGCCCGCCGCCGATCGTGCCCGATATCGCCGATTGCGAGACGAGCATGAAGGCGCCCTTCTCGCGTGGCGTCGAGCCTTTTGTCCCGGCGACCTCGATCAAAGCGATACGGCCCTGCCTGGCAAGGAAGTCTTTGAGGCTTTGCACTTTCGAATTCATCATTCGCATTCCCGTGCGGGAAACATAGGGTTTTTCGGCCTGAATTGCACGCGTTGCCGACCCCGGGGACCAGACTCAGGCCTTGGCCTCTTTCTTCAGCCGCTCGATCGCCATCAGCACCCGCTCCGGCGTTGCAGGAGCATCGAGGCGCGGGCAGATCTTGTGATCGGCGACGCTGGCCACTGCATCCGACAGCGCATGCAGCACCGACATGCCGAGCGGGAACGGCGGCTCGCCGACCGCCTTGGAGCGGTGGATCGTCGGCTCGCCGGCTTCCGGCCAGTCGGCCAAGGTGACGTTGAATATCTTCGGCCGGTCGGAGGCGAGCGGAATCTTGTACGTCGATGGCGCGTGCGTGCGCAGCCGGCCCTTGGCGTCCCACCACAGTTCTTCCGTCGTCAGCCAGCCCATGCCCTGGATGAAGCCGCCTTCGATCTGGCCGATGTCGATCGCCCGGTTCAGAGATCGGCCGCAGTCATGCAGAATATCGGCGCGCTCGACCATGTATTCACCCGTCAGCGTGTCGACCGAGACTTCCGAACACGAGGCGCCATAGGCGAAATAATAGAAGGGGCGGCCCTCGCCCTTGTCGCGGTTCCAGTGGATTTTCGGCGTCTTGTAGAAACCCGCCGCCGACAGCTGGATGCGGGCCATATAGGCCTGCTTGACGAGGTCGGCGAAGGCGATCTCCTGGTTGCCGATGCGCACCCGATTGGGCAGGAACAGCACCTGATCGCGCGGCACCTGATATTTTTCGGCGGCGAAATCGATCAGCCGGTCCTTGATCTGGCGAGCGCCGTTTTGCGCCGCCATGCCGTTGAGATCGGAGCCGGACGACGCTGCCGTGGCCGAAGTGTTCGGCACCTTGCCGGTCGTGGTCGCGGTGATCTTGACCTGGTCGAGGTCGATCTGGAACTCTTCCGCCACCACTTGCGCAACCTTGACGTAGAGGCCCTGCCCCATCTCAGTGCCGCCATGGTTCAGATGCACCGAACCGTCGGTATAGACATGCACCAGCGCGCCGGCCTGGTTATAATGCGTGGCGGTGAACGAGATGCCGAACTTGACCGGCGTCAGCGCCAGGCCGCGCTTGATGAAACGGCTGTTGGCGTTGAAGGCCGATATTTCCCGCCGCCGCCGCGCATAGCTGGCGCTTTCCTCCAGTTCGGCGACGATGCGCTGGATGATGTTGTCCTCGACCGTCTGGTGATAGGGCGTGATGTTGCGGTCTGAGGTGCCGTAGAAATTCTTCTTGCGGATTTCGAGCGGATCCTTGCCGACGGCGAAGGCCACCTCGTCGATGACGCGCTCGGCGCCGACCATGCCTTGCGGGCCGCCGAAACCACGAAAGGCGGTGTTCGACACGGTGTTGGTGTAGAGCGGCGCCGATTGGGCATGTACCGCCGGCCAGAAATAGGTGTTGTCGCAGTGGAACAGTGCGCGATCGGTCACCGGGCCGGAAAGGTCCGACGAAAAACCGCAGCGCGCCGCGAACATGAAATCGACGCCGAGGATGTTGCCCTCGTCATCGAAGCCGACTTCGTAGTCGACGAGGAAATCGTGACGCTTGCCGGTGGCGATCATGTCGTCGTCGCGGTCGGGCCGGATCTTCACGGCGCGATGGTGTTTCTTCGCGGCGATCGCGGCCAATGCGGCAAACTGGTTGCCTTGCGTCTCCTTGCCGCCGAAGCCGCCGCCCATCCGGCGGATCTCCACCGTGATGGCATTGCTCGGCACGCCGAGTGCATGGCTCACCATGTGCTGGACTTCGCTCGGATGCTGGGTCGAGGAATAGATGGTGACGTCCTGATCCTCGCCCGGAATGGCCATGGCGATATGGCCTTCGAGGTAGAAGTGTTCCTGGCCGCCGATGCGCATTTTTCCCTTTAGCCGGCGCGGCGCCTGACGGATCGCTGTAGCGGCATCGCCGCGCTTCAGCGTCAGTGGCGGCGTGACGAGCTTGTCCTTCTTCGGATCGAGCGCGCCAATGTCGGTGACGAAGGGCAATTCCTTGTATTCAACCTTGGCCAATCTGGTGGCGCGACGCGCCTGCTCGCGCGTCTGCGCAATGACGCAAAAGATTGGCTGGCCATAGAATTGCACCTTGCCGTCGGCCAGCACCGGCTCGTCGTGGCGGCCTGTCGGCGAAATGTCGTTCTCGCCCGGCACATCCTTGGCCGTCAGCACGTCGACAACACCGGGCGCTGTACGCACCGCCGAGAGATCCATGCTGGTAATCGTGGCATGCGTGGCGGCAGAAAGCCCGAGGCAGCCATGCAGCGTGCCGGCCGGTTCCGGCATGTCGTCGATATAGACGGCCGTGCCGCTGACATGCTTGTGGGCGGAGTCATGGCGTTGATCGGTGGCAACGCCGCCGGCGATCTTTTCAGCCTTCAGATTGGGGGGAGCGTGCTTGTTCATCATGCCGCCTCGTGCCTCGAAACCTGGATCGGCTCCCTGGTACCGCTGGTCTCGGCGAAGAAGCGCAGCAAGAGATTGCGCGCCGCGAGCGCACGATACTCGGCCGAGGCCCGCATGTCGGTGAGCGGGGTGAAATCCCTGGCATATTCGACCATCGCCGCGTCAACCGTGGTCTCCGTCCATGGCTTGCCGAGCAGCGCTTTTTCGACAGAAGACGCCCGCTTCGGCGTCGCCGCCATGCCGCCATAGGCAATGCGCACCTCCGCGACCGTGCCATCGCTGGCCAGCGTCAAGAAGAAGGCGCCGAGGGCCGCGGTGATGTCCTCATCGCGGCGCTTGGTGATTTTGTGGACGGCGAATTTCGTGCCCTTGACCGGAACCGGAACGTGCACGGCCTCGACGAATTCGCCCGGCTGCCGGTCCTGTTTGCCATAGGCAATGAAGAAGGTTTCCAGTGGAATCGAGCGCCGCTTCTTGCCCTTGCGCAGGGTGAGACTTGCGCCAAGCGCGATCAACGGCGGCGGCGTGTCGCCGATCGGCGAGCCATTGGCGATATTGCCGCCGATGGTGCCCATGTTGCGCACCTGTTCGCCGCCGATGCGATCGAACAACGGCCCCAGCGCCGGGATACGCTTCGCCAATGTCGCGAAGGCATCAGTGTAGGTGACGCCCGCGCCGATCGAAATGATGCCGTTGTCTTCCGAGATGGTGCAAAGTCCGTCGAGATTGCCGATGAAAATGGCCGGCGAAATATCGCGCATGTGCTTGGTCACCCAGAGGCCGACATCGGTTGAGCCGGCAACGATGGTGGCGTTGGGGTCCCTGTCCAGCACAGCGGCGAAATCGTCGACATTGGCCGGTACGACCAGCCGCGTCTTGGCCGAACCGATCTCAATCCGGGCGCCGTCATGCATGGCCTCGAGCCTGGCGGTGATCGCCTTGCGCTCCGCCGCCAGCGGATCTTTTGCCGCTTTGCCGTAGCTCGAGATGGCCTGGGCCGCGCGCATGATCGCCTCGTAGCCGGTGCAGCGGCAGAGATTGCCTTGCAAGGCCTTTTCGATATCCGCGTTCGACGGATTCGACGACTTCATCCACAGGCCATAGAGCGACATGATGAAACCCGGCGTGCAGAAGCCGCATTGCGAGCCGTGGAAATCGACCATCGCCTGCTGCACCGGATGCAGTTGGCCGGGTGAACCGCGCAGATGCTCGACGGTCACGACATGGGTGCCGTCCAGGGAGCCGAGGAAGCGGATGCAGGCATTGACGCTTTCATAGACCAGACCGCCGGCCGAGAGCTTGCCGACCAGCACCGTGCAAGCGCCGCAGTCGCCCTCGGCGCAACCTTCCTTGGTACCGCGCAGCGACCGGTCGAGCCGCAGCCAGTCGAGCAGGGTCGCGTCGGATGTCACCGACGAAAGCGCCACATCCCTGCCATTGAGGATGAAGCGGATCTCGTTGCGGATGCTCATTTTGGCCATGCCTCAGCTCCCCCTGTAGGTCGAGTAGCCGTAGGGCGAGACCAGCAGTGGCACATGATAGTGCACGGGCTCGGCCATGCCGAAGCGGATTGGTATCGTATCGAGAAAGGCCGGTTTCGGCAGGCTCAATCCCTGCTGGCGCAAATAGTCGCCTGCGGCGAAGACCAGTTCGTATTCGCCGGTGCGGAACTCCGCGCCGGCGAGCAGCGGCTTGTCGCAACGGCCGTCGGCATTGGTGACAACAGTCTTCAAATGTGTCCGTGCCTTGCCGTCGAGGTGATAAAGCGCGATCGACAATCCCGCCGCCGGCTTGCCTGTCGCCGTGTCGAGGACATGGGTCGTCAGACGCCCGCCATCGGCATTCGACGTTTCTGCCATTGGCCGCCTCCCATTTCCGGTACGAGCGAATTGGCCCGGTACGATCAAGTATCAACAGTGAATTGTGCGCCAATTAAAGGCGATGCATAAGTCCCGGTCGAGCGGAGTGCGACAAAAACACTTTCAAAAATTTTCGGGGGAATGCGAGAAGCACCCTTTCGATATCCTGATCATACTTCGGGCCATGCCCGGCGGGAGGGACGATGCGTTACAGCAGAGACATGCGCGGCTATGGAGCCAATCCGCCGGACCCGAAATGGCCTGGCGGCGCGCATGTCGCCGTGCAGTTCGTCGTCAACTACGAGGAAGGCGGCGAGAACTGCGTGCTGCATGGCGACAAGGCGTCCGAAGCCTTCCTGTCGGAAATCGTCGGCGCGGCACCCTGGGTGGGCCAGCGCCACTGGAACATGGAATCCATCTACGAATACGGTGCCCGCGCCGGCTTCTGGCGGCTGCTGCGGCTGTTCACCGAGGCCGAGGTGCCGATCACCTGCTACGGCGTCGCCACTGCACTCGCCCGTTCGCCGGATCAGGTGGTGGCCATGCAGGAAGCCGGCTGGGAGATCGCTTCGCACGGGCTGAGATGGATCGACTACCGCGACCACAGCGCCGAGGATGAGCGCCGCGACCTCGAGGCGGCGATCAAGCTGCACTACGAAGTGACCGGCGCGCGCCCGACCGGCTGGTATACGGGTCGCACATCGATCAACACAGTGCGGATTGTGGCGGAAGAAGGCGGTTTCGACTATGTGTCGGACACCTATGACGACGAGCTGCCCTACTGGTTCGAGCATGAGGGCGGCACGCAGCTCATCATCCCCTATACGCTCGACGCCAACGACATGCGCTTCGCCACGCCGCAGGGTTTCAACTCCGGCGACCAGTTCTTTGCCTATTTGAAAGACAGTTTCGATACGCTCTATGCCGAGGGCGCGGCCGGCCGGCCGCGCATGATGAATATCGGCCTGCATTGCCGCCTCGTCGGGCGGCCGGGCCGGGCGGCGGCGCTGAAACGCTTCATCGACTATGTGAAATCGCACGACAAGGTCTGGCTGGCGCGGCGCATCGATATCGCCAAGCACTGGCAGCAAAACCATCCGTACAAGCCGGCGGCACTCCGCCCGTCGAAGATGGAATTCGAGACCTTCGTCCACACTTTCGGCGGCGTGTTCGAGCATTCGCCCTGGATCGCCGAACGCGCCTACGAACTGGAACTGGGGCCGGCGCATGACACTTCAGGCGGCCTGCACAATGCGCTTTGCCGTATCTTCCGGTCCGCCAGCGAAACCGAGCGGCTTTCGGTGCTCAACGCCCATCCTGACCTTGCCGGCAAGCTGGCCAAGGCCAAGCGACTGACAGTGGAATCGACCAGGGAACAGGCCTCGGCCGGCCTCGACGCGCTGACCGACAAGGAGCGCGAACTGTTTTCCAAGCTCAACGCCGCCTACGTCACCACCTTCGGCTTCCCCTTCATCATCGCGGTGAAGGGCAAGACGAGGCAGGAAATCCTGGCGGAGTTCGAGGCGCGCATCGGCAACAGCCGCGGCGTCGAGTTCGAGACCGCCTGCAAACAGGTCGAGCGCATCGCACTGCTCCGCCTCAAGGACATGCTTCCGCAATAGGTTTGAACCCATGGATACGATCAGAATGCCCGAGCGAACCTATTACGCACCACATGGCGGCCATTCCGGCCAGAGCGAGCTTCTGACCGGCCGCGCCGTCTTCACCGAGGCCTATGCCGTCATTCCTCGGGGTGTGATGCAGGACATCGTCACCAGTGCCTTGCCGTTCTGGGACGAGACCCGCGTCTGGATATTGTCGCGACCGCTGTCGGGTTTTGCCGAGACGTTCTCGCAATACATTGTCGAGGTCGCGCCCGGCGGCGGCAGCGACCGGCCGGAACCCGATGCCGGTGCCGAGGGCGCGCTTTTCGTGGTCGAGGGCGAGTTGACCGTTCTGCTTGCCGGCAGGAAGCATGTGCTGCGACCCGGCGGCTTTGCCTTCCTGCCGCCGGCCAGCGGCTGGACGGTTCGCAACGAAAGCAAGGCCGACGTGCGCTTCCACTGGATTCGCAAGGCCTACGAGACGGTTGACGGTCTCGATGTGCCGGAAGCCTTCTTCACCAACGAACAGGAGATCGCACCGACGCCGATGCCCGGCACCGAGGGCCGCTGGGCGACGACGCGGTTCGTCGATCCGGCCGATTTGCGCCACGACATGCACATGACCATCGTCACGCTGGAACCCGGTGCGGTCATTCCCTTCGCCGAGACCCATGTCATGGAGCATGGGCTCTATGTGCTGGAGGGCAAAGCGGTCTATCGCCTCAACCAGGACTGGGTCGAGGTCGAGGCCGGCGACTATATGTGGCTGCGCGCCTTCTGCCCGCAGGCCTGCTATGCGGGCGGCCCGGGCAAATTCCGCTATCTGCTCTACAAGGACGTCAACCGGCACGCCAAGCTCGGCGGCGCCGGTGTCCCCGGGCAGACGCTGTGACGCGGATCATTGCGCGGCCGCTGACCCGCGAGAGCTTTGCTCCGTTCGGCGACGTCATCGATATGGGCGGCGACAACCACTACCCGATCAATGGCGGCCGCGCGGAACGCTATCACGATCTGGCGACCGCCGAGGCGATCGGACCGAATGCCCGCGTGCTGATCTCGATGGTGCGCGGCACGCCTTACGAACTGCCGCTGAAGCTGAGCATGGTCGAGCGCCACCCCTTCGGCAGCCAGGCCTTCATCCCGCTGTCGCCGCGCCCCTTCCTGGTCGTCGTCTGCCATGATGGCGATGAAGGGCCCGATGAGCCGCATGCCTTCATCACCGCACCCGGACAAGGTATCAACTATTCCCGCAATCTCTGGCATGGCGTGCTGACGCCGCTTGGCGAGGCGCAGGATTTCCTGATTGTCGACCGTGGCGGCGACGGCTCAAACCTCGAAGAATTCCATTTCTCGCATGCTTACGAGATCCATCTCCCTTAATTTTTTGTGCATGTCGTTACCCCAAAACCGGGGGCACTTTTGGGCGACATGCAGCAGGAGAGCCTGAAATGACCGACATTTCTTTGATCGACCGCCTGCTCGACGTGATCGAGCACGACATCGTGCCGAAGACGGCCGAAGGCGTTACCCATGGCAACAAGCTGTTCGGCGCGGCGATCCTGCGCAAGGACGACCGTTCGCTGGTGCTGGCCGAAACCAACAACGAGATGGAAAACCCGCTCTGGCATGGCGAGGTGCACTGCCTGAAGCGTTTCTACGAAATGCCGAAGGCGGAGCGCGTCGATCCGAAAGACGCCATCTTCCTCGCCACGCATGAGCCCTGCTCGCTCTGCCTGTCGGCGATCACCTGGACCGGCTTCGACAATTTCTACTATCTGTTCAGCCATGAGGATTCGCGCGACAGCTTCGCTATCCCGCACGATTTGAAGATCCTGAAAGAGGTCTTCACCCTCGATCCCGGCGGCTACAATGCCGAGAATGCCTACTGGACGAGCTTTTCGATCCGCAGGCTGGTGCGGGCGTTGCCGGAGGCCGAGCGCCAGCGCCTGGAAACGCGCATCGGCGAGATTTCCAACCGCTACGACGAATTGTCCGGCGTCTATCAGGCGAGCAAGGATGAGAACGACATTCCGCTGAATTGACGCGGATTGACCAGCCGAATTCGTTGGCTGGCCCACGACGCGATCCCACCGGCTCCATCATCTGGCGATCCTGGAGCATGCCATGAAAACAGTCACCGAATTTTCCCGCAAGGTCGTCGAGTTCCCGGACATGGGCATCGTCATGCCGGATGGCTGCCGGCTGTCAGCGCGGGTGTGGATGCCGGAAGATGCCGGCGACGATCCGGTGCCGGCGATCCTCGAGCACCTACCCTACCGCAAGCGCGACGGCACCATCTTTCGCGATCAGCTGACGCATCCCTATTTCGCCGGCCACGGCTACGCCTCGATCCGGGTCGATATGCGCGGCAATGGCGATTCCGAAGGGCTGATGGACGACGAATATTCCGAGCAGGAATTGCAGGACGCCTGCGACATCATCGCCTGGGCGGCAAGCCAGCCCTGGTGCAACGGCAATGTCGGCATGATGGGCATTTCCTGGGGCGGCTTCAACTGCCTGCAGGTGGCGGCCAAGCAGCCGCCGGCGCTGAAGGCGGTGATCAGCCTGTGTTCGACCGTCGACCGCTATGCCGACGACATCCACTACAAGGGCGGCTGCCTGCTGATCGAGAATTTCGGCTGGGCCTCGACGGTGCTGTCCTATTCGTCGCGCCCGCCGGATCCACTGCTGGCCGGCGACAACAGATGGCGCGATCTGTGGCTGACCCGGCTGGAGAACCAGTCCTTCCTGGCGCCGCTGTGGCTGAAGCACCAGCACCGTGACGCCTACTGGAAGCGCGGCTCGATCTGCGAGGATTTCTCCGCCGTCAAAGCCGCGGTGCTGTCGATCGGCGGCTGGCATGACGGCTATCGCAACACCGTCTCGCATCTGGCCAGCAACATCGAAGCGCCGGTCAAGGGCATTATCGGGCCGTGGATCCACAAATACCCGCATTATGCGGGACCAAAACCCGCCATCGGTTTCCTGCAAGAGGCGTTGCGCTGGTGGGACCGCTGGTTGAAGGACATCGACACCGGCGTCGAGACCGATCCGGCCTACCGCGCCTATGTGATGGACAGTGTGCGCCCGGCACGCTGGCATCCCGAGCGCCCGGGCCGCTGGGTGGCGGAGCAGGAATGGCCCTCGCCAACCATCAAGACGCAAACGGTCGATCTGATCCCCGCAGGCGAAAAACCCACCATCGTTGCCTCGCCGCAAAGCTGCGGCTTGGCTGGCGGCGAGTATTTTCCCTTCACCTTCGGCCCCGAACTGCCCGGCGACCAACGCCCCGATGATGCCCTGTCGGTGTGTTTCGACCAGCCGGAACTCGGCGAGCCGATCGACATCGTCGGCGCGCCGGAGGTCGAATTGCGGCTGTCCTCCGACCGTCCGCAGGCCAACATTGCGATCCGGCTTTGCGACGTGCACCCCGACGGCGCCTCGGAGTTGATCTCCTATGGCGTACTCAATCTGACGCACCGTAATTCGCACGAATTTCCCGAGGCGCTGGTGCCGGGCGAAACCGTCTCAGTTCGCGTCGTGCTCGATCAATGCGCCTATCGCGTTCCGCCCGGCCACCACCTGCGTGTTGCCGTTTCGAACGCCTATTGGCCTGCCATCTGGCCGTCGCCGGAGCCGGTCCGGCTGACCTTGTCGGCGGCGACGCTCCGCTTGCCGCTGCGGCCGCTGGCGGCAGGAGACGAAGTAACGTTCGCCGAGCCGGAAGGGGCCACCCCCTGGGCAACGGAGACGATCCGCGCCGCCAATTCCGAGCGCCATGTCGATCGTGATGAAAAGACCGGAATGGTGACCCTTTCCATCGTTGATGATTTCGGCGAGGTGCGCGATCTCGCCCATGGCCTCGCCAACGGCAGCATCGCCCGCGAGGCCTGGACGATCCATCCCGACGATCCGCTGTCGGCCTCGGGCAAGACGCACTGGACGCAGACCTTGTCGCGAAACGGATGGTCGGTACGCACCGAAACGACAGCCGAAATGCGATCGGACGCGCAAAACTTCATCGTCAGCGCCAGAATCGAGGCCTATGAGGACGAAAACCTCGTCTTCGAGCGCAATTTCGAAGAGAAGGTGCCGCGCGCACTTCTTTGAGCGCCGATTTCATTGGTCCAATTGCGACGTACGATTTACGCCACGGCATGTCGCATTCGGTCTTGCTTACCGCTTTCCCTTGCGGTCATTATTCTCCTCACAAGAAACAAGAAAAACGACCGCAGAGTCGAACCAACAGAGTGAGGAACTCAAAATGTCGAACGAACTGGAATTTCTTAGCCGGCGTGTCGCGTCGGGCAAACTGAGCCGTCGTGATTTTCTCGGCCGGGCGGCGGCGCTCGGTATCTCCGCGCCCTTCGCCAACTCGCTGCTTTCAAGCGCGGCACGCGCGGCAGGTCCAGTCAAAGGCGGCACGCTGAAAGCTGGACTTGTCGGCGGCGAGTCCACCAACAGCCTTGATCCGGCACTGTTCATGACTCAGGTGCCGTTCGCCTTCGGCAAGATGTGGGGCGAATTGATCGTCGAGCTTTCGCCGGAAGGCAAGCTCGAGAACCGCATCGCCGAGGAGATCGGCTCGTCGGACGACGCCAAGGTGTGGACGCTGAAGATCCGCGACGGCGTCGAATTCCACAACGGCAAGACGGTGACCGCCGAGGACGTGGCCGCCACACTTGAGCGCCATTCCGACGAGAAGTCGAAATCCGGCGCGCTCGGCTACATGAAGGGCATCGAGACCATCAAGGCCAGCGGCAAGGAAGTCGTGCTGACCCTGAAGGAAGCCAATGCCGATCTGCCCTATTTGCTCAGCGACTATCACCTGATCGTCCAACCGAATGGCGGCAAGGACAAGGCCGACGCAGGCATCTCGGCCGGTCCTTACAAGGTCACGACCAATGAGCCCGGCGTGCGCCATGGCGGCGAGCGTTTCGCCAATTACTGGCAGGGCGACAAGATGGGCCATGCCGACCAGATCGAGATCATCGTCATCAACGATGCGACGGCGCGCACGGCCGCCCTGCAGGGCGGCCAGGTCAATATGGTCAACCGCGTCGAGCCGAAGATCGTCGACCTGATCAAGCGCCTGCCGGGCGTCACCATCCGCAACCACGCGGGTCCTGGCCACTACGTGTTCATCATGCATTGCAACACGGCGCCGTTCGACAACGCCGATTTGCGCATGGCACTGAAGCTGGCCATCGACCGCGAGGAAATGCTGGACAAGATCCTGCGCGGCTACGGCTCGCTCGGCAACGACTTCCCGATCAATGCGTCCTATCCGCTGTTTACCGAGATCGAGCAGCGTAAGTACGATCCCGACAAGGCCAAGTTCCACTTCAAGAAGTCGGGCCACGATGGCGCCGTCCTGCTGCGGACCTCGGACGTCGCTTTCCCGGGCGCTGTCGATGCATCGCAGTTGTTCCAGCAGAGCGCGGCCAAGGCCGGCATCCAGATCGAGCTGAAGCGTGAGCCCGGCGACGGCTATTGGAACGAGGTCTGGAACAAGCAGCCCTTCTGCGCTTCCTACTGGGGCGGCCGCTCGACCCAGGACCAGATGTACTCCACCGCTTATCTGTCGAACGCCGACTGGAACGACACGCGTTTCAAGCGCCCGGACTTCGACAAAATGGTGCTGGCCGCGCGCGCCGAGCTCGACGAGACCAAGCGCAAGCAGATGTACCATGACATGGCTGTCCTGGTACGAGACGAGGGCGGCCTGATCCTGCCGATGTTCAACCAGTTCATCGACGCTACCGGCGCCAAGGTCGGCGGCTGGGTCGATGATCCGCATCAGGAGCTGATGAACGGCTACGCGCTGGCGAAGTGCTGGCTCGAAGCCTGAGCTTGGCCTTGCGGATATGTCCTCACCCATCTTGAAACTGGTGGCCCAGCGCGTTGCGCTGGGCATTCTCCTCTTGTTGGCCGTTTCGGTCCTGATCTTCGCCGGCACCCAGATCCTGCCCGGCGACGTCGCGCAAGCCATTCTCGGGCAATCGGCGACACCGGAGTCGCTCGCCAATCTGCGCGAGCAGCTCGGCCTCAACGATCCGGCCTATATCAGGTATTTCCGCTGGCTCGGCGGTGTGCTGACCGGCGATCTCGGCACGGCCATGTCGAGCGGGCAGGATATCGCCACGTCGATCAAGGGGCGGCTGTGGAACACGCTGTTCCTCGCCTTCTGGGCGGCGATCGTCGCCGTGCCGCTGGCGATCATTCTCGGCCTGATCGCGGTGCGCTACCGCAATGGCTGGGTCGACAAGCTGATCTCAGGGCTGGCGCTGGCCTCGACCTCCTTTCCCGAGTTCTTCATCGGCTACGTGCTGGTCTATTTCTTCGCCGTGAAATGGCAAATCTTCCCCGGCATTTCGACCGTCTACGACGGCATGCCTTTTGGCGAGCGCATGCAGGCGATCGCTCTGCCGGCGGCCGCGCTGACGCTGGTCGTGCTCGCCCACATGATGCGCATGACACGCGCGGCGATCCTCAATGTCATGCAGTCGGCCTATGTCGAGACGGCGGAACTGAAGGGCCTGTCGGCCTTCAACGTCATCCGCAAGCACGCCTTCCCCAATGCGATCGCGCCGATCATCAACGTCGTCATGCTCAACCTCGCTTACCTCATCGTCGGCGTCGTCGTGGTCGAGGTGATCTTCGTCTATCCGGGCATGGGACAGTATCTGGTCGACCACGTCACCAAGCGGGACGTGCCGGTCGTGCAGGCGGTCGGCCTGATCTTCGCCGCCGTCTATATCAGCCTGAACATCATTGCGGACATAGCGGCCATCGTCGCCAATCCGCGTCTCAGACACCCGAAATAGGGGGCGGATATGCTCGATATCAAACGCATCCCCATCCCCGCTCTGATCGGCATCGTGCTGACGGCATTGTTCGTCCTGGCGGCGGTCTTCGCCCCCTGGATCGCGCCGCACGGCAACGGCGAAATCGTCGGCGATGTCTGGGAACCGATGTCGGCTGCTCATTTGCTAGGCACCGACAATCTCGGCCGCGACCTGCTTTCGCGCATGATCTACGGCGCCCGCATCACTTTGTTCATCGCGGTGCTGGCCACCGCGCTGTCGTTCTCGCTCGGCGCCATCCTCGGCTTCTCGGCGGCCGTGTTCGGCGGCTGGTTCGATACGCTGCTGTCGCGCCTCGTCGATCTCTTGATGTCTATCCCGACGCTGATCATGGGTCTCGTCGTGCTGTCCGTGCTGCCGACCAACCTGGTGACGCTGATCCTGGTGATGGGCATTCTGGATTCGACCCGCGTCTATCGCCTGTCGCGCGCGGTCGCCGTCGACATCAACGTCATGGACTATGTCGAGGCGGCGAAACTGCGTGGTGAGGGCAGCGGCTGGATCATCTTCCGCGAAATCCTGCCCAACGCATTGTCGCCACTGGTTTCGGAACTCGGCCTGCGCTTCATCTATGCCGTGCTGTTCCTGTCGACGCTGTCGTTCCTCGGCCTTGGCGTGCAGCCACCGGACGCCGACTGGGGCGGCATGGTCAAGGAAAACAAGGACGGCATCGTCTTCGGCATCGCGGCCGCACTCATCCCGGCGGCGGCGATCGCCTTGCTGGCGATTTCCGTCAACCTGGTTGCCGACTGGGTGCTCAACCGGACGACAAGCCTCAAGGGAGGACGCGGGTGATGGCCGACACCAAAGCGAAACCTGGCCTGTTGCTCGACATCCGCAATCTGCGCATCGAGGCCACCGTCTTCCCGCCCGGAGAGCCGCCGAAGAACATCGTGCTGGTGCACGATGTCTCGCTGACGCTCGAGAAGGGCAAGGTGCTCGGCCTGATCGGCGAATCCGGCGCCGGCAAGTCGACCATCGGCCTGTCGTCGATGGGCTATGGCCGCGGTGGCGTGCGCATCACCGGCGGCGAGGTGATCCTGAACGGCCGCGACATCCTCAAGGGCGGCAAGGACGGCTTCCGCAAATTACGCGGCCGCGAAGTCTGCTATGTCGCGCAGTCGGCGGCAGCGGCCTTCAACCCGGCGCACAGACTGATGGATCAGGTGGTGGAAGCCACGCTGCTGCACGGTACGGCGACACGTGCCGAGGCCGAGAAGCGCGCGGTTGCGCTGTTCAAGAAGCTCAGCCTGCCGAACCCCGAAACCATCGGCGAGCGCTTTCCGCACCAGGTTTCGGGTGGCCAGTTGCAGCGTGTGATGACGGCGATGGCACTCTGCTCCGAGCCGGACCTGATCGTCTTCGACGAGCCGACAACGGCGCTCGACGTGACGACGCAGATCGACGTGTTGGCGGCGATCAAGGACGCCATCCGCGACACCCATGTCGCTGCGCTCTACATCACGCACGACCTTGCCGTCGTCGCCCAGGTCTCAGACGAAATCATGGTGCTGCGCCATGGAAGGCTGGTCGAATGGGGCGGCACAAGGCAGATCATCAAGGAGCCGCGACAGGAATATACCAACGCGCTTGTCTCGGTGCATGAGATCGAACACCAGGAGCAGAAACCCGGCACGACGCCGTTCCTGTCGGTGAAGAACGTCACCGCCGCCTATGGCCGCAGCGACATCAAGGTGCTGAAGAACGTCTCGGTCGACATCTATCCGGGCCAGACACTGGCCGTGGTCGGCGAGTCCGGCTCCGGCAAATCGACGCTGGCACGCGCCATCACCGGGCTTTTGCCACCCGAAGCGGGTACGGTGACCTTCGACGGACGTCCGCTGGCCAACCGGCTGGCCGACCGGCCGAAGGAGGATTTGCGCCAGTTGCAGATGATCTACCAGATGGCCGATGTGGCGATGAACCCGCGCCAGACCGTCGCCACCATCATCGGCCGGCCGCTCGAATTCTATTTCGGCATGCGCGGCCGCGAGCGCGACAGGCGCGTTACCGAACTGCTCGACAAGATCGAGATGGGCAAGGGCTTTTCCGATCGCTACCCGGCCGAGCTTTCCGGCGGCCAGAAGCAACGCGTCTGCATCGCCCGGTCACTTGCCGCCAAGCCCAAGTTGATTATCTGCGACGAGGTCACCTCGGCACTCGATCCGCTGGTGGCACACGGCATTCTCGAGCTGCTGCTCGAGCTGCAGAAGGAAGAGAACGTCGCCTATCTGTTCATCACGCATGACCTCGCCACTGTGAAGTCGATCGCCGATTCGATCGCGGTTATGTATCGCGGCGAGGTGGTGCGCTACGGCCCCAAGAGCAAGGTGCTGAGCCCGCCCTTCGACGCCTACACCGACCTGCTGCTCTCCTCGGTTCCGGAGATGGAAATCGGCTGGCTGGAAAAGGCAATCAAGGGACGGCGCATGGCCAGCGCGGGGAACTAGATAGCAAGCCAGCGGTCCGCTAGGTCAGAGAAGCCGGCGCCCGTCATGCGGATGCAATATTAGAGCGCCACACGTCTCGCGGAGGGCGCCGCTCGCAGACTTTTAAACAGGGGTAGGACATGAAGACTGAACTCGATTATCTCGCCGAACTCGCCGGTCAAGGCCGGATATCGCGCCGCGCCTTTCTTGGGCGCGCCGCCGCGCTCGGCGTATCGGCGGCCCTGATGCCGGCGCTGGCCGGCAAGGCATTTGCCCAGACGGCGGTGAAGGGCGGTATCATCAAGGCCGGCCTGCAGGGCGGTGAATCCACCAACAGTCTCGATCCGGCGTTAAACCTCAGCCAGGTTACCTTCAGCTTCGGCAAGCTTTGGGGCGAGTATCTCGTGCGCCTCACACCAGACAACAAGCTGGTCAACCTGATTGCCGAAGAAATTGGCGCCTCAGCCGACGCCAAGACATGGACGATCAAGATCCGCGATGGCATCGAGTTCCACAATGGCAAGACGGTCGGCGCGGAGGATGTTGCCGCCACCATCGAGCGCCATGCGGATGAGAAGTCCAAGTCCGGAGCACTCGGCATCCTGAAGAATATCAAGGGCGTCAAGGCAAGCGGCAAGGAAGTCATCGTCACGCTCGGCGACGCCGATGCCGACTTCCCCTACCTGATGGCCGACTACCATCTCGTCATCCAGCCGAATGGCGGCAAGGACGATCCGAATGCCGGCATCAGCGCCGGTCCCTACAAGGTCAGCGTCAACCAGCCGGGCGTGCGCCATGGCGGCGAGCGTTTCGCCAATTACTGGCTGGGCGACAAGGCCGGCCATGCCGACCAGGTCGAGATCATCGTCATCAACGATGCAACGGCACGGTTGGCTGCCTTGCAGGGTGGTCAGGTGCACATGATCAACCGCGTCGAGCCCAAGGTGGTCGATCTGGTCAAGCGCATTCCCGGCGTCAGCATCGAGAACGCCTCGGGCAAGGGCTACTACCCGTTCAACATGTTCTGCGACACCGCCCCCTTCGACAGCGGCGATCTCCGCATGGCGCTGAAACTCGCCATGGACCGCGACGAGATGCTGGAAAAGATCCTGCGCGGCTATGGCTCGGTGGGTAACGACTTCCCGATCAACGAGGCCTATCCGCTGTTTTCCGCCGACATCGAGCAACGCAAGTTCGACCCGGAAAAGGCGGCGGCAGCCTACAAGAAATCAGGCCACAGCGGCTCGATCGTGCTGCGCACCTCGGACGTCGCCTTCCCGGGCGCCGTCGATGCCGCACAGCTCTATCAGCAGTCCTGCGCCAAAGCCGGCATCAAGATCGAGATCAAGCGCGAACCCGGCGACGGCTACTGGTCTGAGGTCTGGAACAAGCAGCCTTTCTCGCTCTCCTACTGGGGCGGACGCGCCACGCAGGACCAGATGTATTCCACCGGCTATGTCTCGACCGCCGACTGGAACGACACGCGCTTCAAGCGGCCGGAATTCGACAAGATGCTGTTTACCGCGCGCGGCGAGCTCGACCAGGCCAAGCGCCAGGCGATCTACCACGATATGGCAGTGATGATGCGTGACGAAGGCGGGCTGATCGTGCCCTTCTTCAACCAGTTCATCGACGCGGCCGCCACCAACAAGATCGGCGGCTATGCCAAGAGCCCTATCGGCGAAATGATGGACGGCTACGCGCTTGCCGAGTGCTGGCTCAACGCTTGAGCGGACTCTGATCGTCCGATTTCATCTATCAAGAACGCCGTGTGCCCAAGACGGCACACGGCGTTCCGTTTCAACTGCCAAGCCGCAAGGAGCCGCCCATGGCGCTCAAATCCAAGCTTTTGCTGATCATCCTCGACGGCGTGCCTTACCGGAACTGGCGCCGGCTGATGGGCAATCTCGAAGGCTGGGTGCAATCGGGCGAGGCGCGCGTCTGGAAGATGCGCTCGGTGCTGCCGTCGACCTCGGCCTGCTGCTATGCGTCGATCCACACCGGGGTCTCACCGCAGGTGCACGGGATTCTCTCCAACGAGAACCGGTTCCGCGTCGAGCAGCCCGATATCTTCTCCGAGATCAGCAAGGCAGGCGGCAAGACGGGAGCGGTGACCCATTCCTACTGGTCGGAATTCTTCCGCGCCTATCCGTTCGACCTGGTCGAGGACATGGAATTCGACGAGCCAAGCGGGCCGATCACGCATGGCCGCTTCCACACCATGACTGGTTACAATCTCCGCAACCAGATGACGCCGAGCGATGTCGACCTGTTCGCCACGCTGACGATGCTGACGAAACGCCATGGCATCGACTATGGCATCCTGCACACCTGCACGCTGGACTCGATGGGACACCGCTTCGGCCACGACTGCCACGAGATGGACCATGCCGTCTATGCGATGGACGGCATGCTGGCGGCCTTCCTGCCGCGCTGGATCGAAGCCGGCTATGAGGTGATCGTCACCGCCGATCACGGCCAGACCGATCGTGGCCATCATGGCGGCCACGACGACGAGATGCAGGATTTCGCGCTGTACTATTTTGGACAAGGTAAGGGTCCGCAGGCCGACACGCTGCTCGACCAGCTGCAGCTGGCGCCGACAGTGCTGAGCCGGCTGGGTGTGGCAATACCGGAGACGATGAAGGCTAAATCTTTCTTGGGGTGAAAAGCGGTCCGCGGAGCGGACGAGAAGCCAATTGCTTGGCTTCAAGCTTCGAACGCCCTGAGCCTGCGAAGGGCCGGGTGATCGGCGCGCGGTGGCGATGTCGTGCTGGAAGAAACGCGCCCGGCCGGCCCTACGCTATGGCTTCGGGCGTTCGTCACTTCAATCGACAAATCGTTGTCGATTGACCCGCCTCTGGCGGGACGCTCCTCACCCTCTGGCAACACTTCCTTACTTCGGCTAGCCTCCGCAAAATTCCTTGGCGGAGGATGAACCTTTTTGGGCCGATCAGCGACAGAGCAGACAGGAGCCAGGCGGCTCGACCGGCCATGACGGCAGCGACGGAGACCGATCGCGCGCTTGTCGACCGGGTCGCGAAGGGCGACCGTGCCGCCGTGCGGCTCCTGTTCATGCGTCACCACGCGCGGGTCTACCGCTTCGTGGCGCGCCAGACGGGATCGGAAATGATGGCCGACGATATCGCCAACGAAGTCTTCCTCGAGCTGTGGCGCCAGGCGCCAGGCTTCGAAGGGCGCTCCGAAGTCTCGACATGGCTGCTCGGCATCGCCCGTTTCAAGGCGCTGTCCTTTCTGCGCAAGAAGAAGGAAGACTGGATCGACGACGAGGCCGCCGCCGCGGTGCCCGACGGCGCCGACACGCCGGAAGTCGTCACCATGAAGGAAGACAAGGCTGCCGCCCTGCGGCGCTTCGTGGATGCCTTGCCCGAAGAGCATCGCGTCGTCATCGATCTTGCCTATTATCACGGACAGTCGGTGAGCGAGATCGGCGGGGTGCTCAACATTCCGGTCGCCACCGTCAAGACCCGGATGTTCTACGCCCGCAAGAAACTCGGCGAGGCCCTCAAGGCCGCCGGTTACGACAGGGGGTGGCCATGAGCGCCGCTGAAAAAATGTCGCGCCGCGACGAAATGGAAACGCTGCTGCCGTTCTACCTGAACGGCTCGCTGGAAGGTTCCGACCTGGAAGCCGTCGAGGAATGGCTGGCCAGCGATCCGGCCGCACTGGCCGCCCTTGGCGAGGCGGAAGCCGAATTCTCCGGCGCCACGGCCGCCAACGAAGCGATCCGTCCGCCGGCCGATGCGCTCAGCCGCTTCGCCAAGGCGCTCGACGCCGAGGCCGGGCCTGCGCGCAAGTCGGCAGGATCGTCCTGGCTGGCGCAGGCCTGGGGCCGCTTCATGGCGGTGCCGGTCGGTGTCGCCTGGGCGGCAGCCGCGGTTCTGCTGGCCTTGGTCATGGTGCAGTCGTTTGTCGAACCCGGCGGCAAGGGCAATGATTTCGAGATTGCCGGCGCGCAAGACGATCTGGCCAAAATGCCGTTCGCCCTGGTCAAGTTCAAGCCGGATTCGAAGATGTCGGACATATCCGCCTTCCTCGGCAGCAACGGGCTGAAGATCATCGGCGGACCGACCGCCGACGGCGTGTTCCGGCTTGGCATCCCGGCTGCCAACGCAGCCGACTACAACAAGCAAATCGGCCTTATTGCCGCCCAGCCTTTCACGGAGTCTGTGATCGAGGGAAGGAAACCCGTTGATGGCGGCTGAGGCGGTCACTCGATTTGCGGCAGTGCTTGCGACGGCGATGGCGATCGCCGTGCCCGCGTCGGCGCAGACCAACGATCCCAATCCCGACCAGACGAAGATCGACTGCCGCGACGGAGCCAATGCGGCGGGCGCCGACTGCGCCAGCGATGGAAGTGACACAAAGCGTGGATCGGATGCGGCGCAGGCCGATGCGGTGTTCCTGCCAGCCCTGATCGTCGACCTGTTTCCCAACCCGGCGGCGCCTCCGACCCCTGTGCCAACGCCACGGCCGGCACCCACGACGCTGCCTGATACTCAAGCCGGCCCCCCGCCTGGCGGCCCGATCGTCTCGCCGACCGATCTCATTGCCGTTCAGCCGCCGCGCGCGGTGGTTGGCGATTTCGTGCCCGACGAGGTGCTGGTGACCGTCGACGGCGATGCCGGCGCTGTCCAGCAGATCGCCGCCTCCTTCGGCCTGCAGGTGCGCTCGCAGCGCCAGTCGCGGCTGCTTGGCACCACGCTGGTGCGCTTCGGCATTCCCGACGGCCGGCCCGTCGGCGTCGTGCTGGCGCAACTGGCCGCCGACGGCCGCACCCAGCGGCGCGAGCCCAACCATGTCTATTCGCTGCAGCAGGCCGCCGGCATCGTCAACTATGCGTTCGATCGTATCGCGCTCGATTCCAAACAGGCCAGCGGCGAAAACGTCCGCATCGCGGTGATCGACACCGGCATCGACGACACCAATCCGGCGCTGTCGGGCGTCATTGCCGGGCAGTTCGACGCCATGCCCGACGTGCCGATCGAAAAGCGCGATCACGGCACGTCGATCGACGGGCTGATCGCCGGCGTCGGCGCGCTGGAGGGCATGGCGCCGGGCGCAAAAATCTATCACGCCCGCGCCTTCGAGGACGGCAAATCGACCATGGACGTCATCCTGTCGGCGCTCGACTGGGCGGCGGAACAGGACGTGGGCATCATCAATATGAGCTTCGTCGGGCCGAAGAACGATTTGCTCGGCGTCGCCTGCCGCAATGCCCGCGCACTCGGCATGGTGCTGGTCGCCGCCGCCGGCAACAATGGGCCGAAAGCACCCTATGGTTACCCGGCGGCTTTCGACGGCGTTATCGCGGTGACCGCCACCGATGCCAAGGACGGGCTGATGCCGCAGGCCAATCGCGGCGCCTATGTCTTCATCTCGGCGCCCGGCGTCGAGATGGTGGCGCCGAGCGGCGGCGGTTCGGACGTGGTCACAGGCACCTCATTCGCGGCGGCGATCGTGAGTGGCGCCATCGCCAATCTCATCCATGCCGCGCCCGGCCGAACGGCGGACGACATCGAAAAGGCGCTCGCGGCGACGGCCAGGGATCTCGGCCCCAAGGGACGAGACAATGATTTCGGCTACGGGCTGCTGGACATCAAGGCGGCAGGGGCTGCGAAGGAATAAATTCCGTTATTATACTTCGCGTACCCCAAGGGCTACGATCGATGATCCTACCCTTTCCATCTTGGCCGCAATCCGTTTCAGGCCACCGCGAGTGAAATTTAGGCCCCAGACAGGAAGGGCCGTTCGCCGACAAGGCTCTGATTTTTAGACTCAATAGAAAAGGTCGCCGGCAGGACTTCTTTCCGTATGGCCAATTCGCGAAGAGACGCCAGGGCCGGCTGATCTAGCTTTAGGTTCTGAATTCTCACTTCTTTGTAATCAGTAGGAACGATGGTGTTCCGTAACGATCCCTGGGCCGAATCCGATCTGTAGACACCATGAGCCAGAGCATCGGCCATTGCCAGCGATAGGCACATGTCTTTGGAAGAGAACGAAATGCTCCCTAGCAGACCAGCGAATTGCGTGCCGTTCAGTGCTTCAGTCACTTCGTTGAATATCTCAACCGCACCGCCGGCATTCTTGTGACCTTGCTCCATTACAATGTTCAACGGCCATTCCGTGCGTTTGGAAGTCAGGAACGAAATCGCCCACAGCAAGCAAACCCGAAAACACAGACCATATTCAGAATCCAAACGGATGCCGCGAGCCGGAGCGGGATTTCGATAGAACGAAGCATAGTCGTCGCGTCTGAAACCGGCGGATATGCCGAGTGCGAGGTATCGATCAATCAACGGGAAAAAGCGGCAGGCAAAGGAAGACCTCTTTTCCTTCTCCCAGCCGGCGAACTCCCCTTGTTTGGCCCGGTACTTCTTGGCGTGAAACCTCTTGATGTCGAACTCTGACAGGAGCGCCGCCAGATCGGTCTCATAGGTACCCCATTGGTCAACATCGCCTAGGAAGCCAGCCACGACCGTGTTGGTAGCCTCGGCACCATGGGTCCCGCTTTCGTCAAAGTGAGCCGTCATCACCATGAACGGGCTTCCTTGTCGCCAACAGTGCGGAGGAACCTCGCGAGCGGCGCAATTACCTGAGAAATGTCATTCCATATCTGTCATACCCCTTTGGGTACGCCAACTACAATATGCGGGCTTTGTTCTCATGCATGTCGTTGTCTCAAACCGGGCCACTTTTGAGCGACATGCGTTTAGCCTGGCGCTCCCGCCACCGATCCCCTGACCACCAGGTCGACCGGCCAGACCTCGCCGCGAGCGCCCTCCTCCAGGCCGGAAATCCGTGCCGCCAGCCGCTCGGCGACACGGGCGCCGGCGAGACGGATCGATGAACGCGTCGTCGACAGCGGCACCGAAAAATTCTCCGGCCTCAGCCAGGGAAAGACGTCATCATGAGCGATCAGCGACACGTCGCCTGGAATGCTCAGGCCGAGGTCGCGCACGGCGCGCACGACGCCCAGCGCCATGATCAGGCTGGAGCAGGCGATCGCGGTCGGCGCGTCGTCCTCTTCCAGCAAGCGCCTGGTGGCGCGATAGCCGTTCTCCTCGGTCATATCGACCGAGCAGACATGGCGTTCGCTCAATGACAGTCCGCTCGCGGCAAGCGCCCGGCGCACGCCGCGTTCGCGATGGATGGCGAAGGTCTCGCGGTCGTCACCGTTGATCAGCGCCAGCCTCCGATGACCGAGCTGGATCAGCAGCCTGGCCGCCTCGTGGAAGGCGCCCTCATTGTCGATGTCGGTAAAGGCATAGTCGAAATCGAAGCCCTCGCTGCGGCCATGGACGATGAAGGGAATGCCGAGCGTGTTGACCAGCGCCACGCGCCGGTCGGCGGGCCTTGGAGAGGAGATATAAACAGCGTCGACCTGCCGGTTGGCGACGATGCGCCGGTAGGTCGTCTCCTGGTCGTCGGCGTCGGCCGGCGACAGCACAAGGTCGAGCTCGTGCGAGCGGGCATAGTCGCCAAGACCGGACAGGAACTCGACGAAATGCGGATCGATGTCGACGGACGCACCGGTCGGCAGGACATAGCCGATCATGCCGGTCTTGCCGGTCGCCAGCCGGCGCGCGCTCGGGTTGGGACGATAGCCATGGCGCTTGGCGGCATCCATGACACGCCTGCGCGTCTCCTCGTTGACCTCGGGATAGCCGTTCAGCGCACGGCTTACCGTGGTTTGCGAAAGTGCCAGCATATGGGCGAGCTGCTTGAGGTTCACGAAAGGTCTCCATTCCCTCAAAGCGCTTTTAAATTGAATCGACCCAAGTCCCAGCGGGGCCGAGCCATACCAAGCCGAACCATAGACGCGGTTCGGGCATGTTTGAAACAAAAACTGCTGCTGCATCGCCATAATAGTATGTTGCAGCGCACTTTCAGGATGCAAATGCGCGAACCTAATCGATTAATCCGCCGGCCTCTTGACTTCCCAGCGATTCAATGGCGTGATCGAAAAAGCCAAAGCGCTTTGGAAGACTCTTCGAAAGGTTGCGGTTCCTTTCCGACTGAGTCACAGTCCTGCGGCGTCGGCGGGCGGAATGGAGGTTCCGTCCGGTGTGTGAGACCCACTGGGAGGAATACCGATGAAGAAAATGCTTTTGCTGGGTGCTGCGTTTGCCACGTTCGCCCTGAACGCGCCCGCGCAGGCCGAACTGAAGTTCAAGCCCGGCGAAGACAAGCGCTTCAACTGGGCGAACTACGAAGAGCTCAAGAAAGTCGACCTCAAGGGTGAGACGCTGTCGATCTTCGGACCGTGGCGCGGCGAGGACGAAGGCCTGGTGCGCGGCGTTCTCGACTATTTCTCGGAAGCCACCGGCGTCGAGATCAAATACTCCTCCTCAGAGAATTACGAGCAACAGATCGTCATCGACACGCAGGCCGGCAGCCCGCCGAACATCGCCGTGCTGCCGCAGCCGGGCCTCATTCAGGACCTGGCGTCGAAGGGCCTTTTGACGCCGCTCGGTGACGACACCGCCAAATGGGTCAAGGACAATTACGGTGCCGGCCAGTCATGGGTCGATCTCGGCACCTTTAAGGACAAGGACGGCAAGCCGGGCTTCTTCGCCTTCCCTTACAAGGCCGATGTGAAGTCGCTGGTCTGGTATTCGCCGGATAATTTCGAGGAAGCCGGCTACAAGGTGCCGAAGACGCAGGAAGAACTCGCCGATCTCGAAAAGAAGATCATCGCCGATGGCGGCAAGCCGTGGTGCATCGGCCTCGGCTCCGGCGGCGCCACCGGCTGGCCGGCGACCGACTGGGTCGAAGACCTGATGCTGCGCACCCAGCCTCCGGAGGTCTACGACAAATGGGTGAAGAACGAGATCCCGTTCAACGACCCCGCAGTGGTCAACGCCATCGACATTTTCGGCAAGATCGCCACCGACGACAAGATGGTCGACGGCGGCGCCAAGGCGGTTGCGGCGACCGATTTCCGCGACAGCCCGAAGGGCCTCTTTTCGGTGCCGCCGAAATGCTACCTGCACCACCAGGCATCGTTCATCCCGACCTTCTTCCCGGAAGGCACCAAGGTCGGCCAGGACGCGGACTTCTTCTACTTCCCGCCCTATGCCTCCAAGCCTGAACTGGGCACGCCGGTGCTCGGCGCCGGTACGCTGGCGATGATCACCAAGGACAGCAAGAGCGCGCGCGCGTTCATCGAATTCCTGAAGATGCCGCTCGCCCACGAGATCTGGATGGCCGAAGGCGGCTTCGTGACGCCGCTCAAGTCGGTCAACAAGGATGCCTATGCCAGCGACGCGCTGAAGAAGCAGGGCGAAATTCTCGCCAATGCTTCGACTTTCCGCTTCGACGGTTCCGACCTGATGCCGGGCAAGATCGGCGCCGGCGCCTTCTGGACCGGCATGATCGACCTGGTCGGCGGCAAGTCGGCGCAGGACGTCGCCACCGACATCCAGAAGAGCTGGGACGCGATCAAGTAGCGGCCTGCACGTAAGCGACCAACCATTCTCGCACTGGATCCGGGCCGTACTGGCCCGGATCCGACGGCGGCCCGTGCCGCAGCCTTTCGTCATGAGCGCATTGACATGAAGCGCGATCGGCAATGTGCGCAAGCCGCCGATGACGCGCTCCAAACAACTGAATCGGCGCCTGGTCCCCGTCACCAAGGTCATTCCTTGTCGGATCATGCGCAGGGGGAGAGGGACCCATGGCGGCTCAGATTTTCTCGGCCATATTCGTCATCATCATCGGGGTCGGCGGTTGCGTCGCCTATTTCTGGGGCGCCAACAAACTGGTCGACCTGATATTCCCGTCACGCGGCGTCGCCGGTGCCGCGGCCATCGACAATCTGCGCCGGCAAGGACTGGTCCGGCCATGGCTGTTCGTCGGTCCGGCGATGATCATCCTCACCATTTACCTGATCTATCCGGTGGTCGAGACGCTGCGGCTGTCGTTCCTCGATCGCAGCGGCATCAATTTCGTCGGCCTGGCGAACTATGAATGGGCGTTCGGCGATCGCGAGTTCCGCAACTCGATCCTCAACAACATCATCTGGCTGGCGGTGGTGCCGGCCGCCTGCACCTTCCTTGGGCTGATCATCGCCGTGCTTACGGACAAGATCTGGTGGGGCACGATCGCCAAGAGCCTGATCTTCCTGCCGCTGGCGATCTCCTTCGTCGGCGCCAGCGTGATCTGGAAATTCATCTACGAATATCGCGGCGAAGGCCAGACTCAGATCGGCATCCTCAACGCCATCATTCAGCATTTCGGCGGCCAGCCGCAGGTCTGGATATCGCTGCCGTTCTGGAACAATTTCTTCCTGATGATCATCCTGATCTGGATCCAGACCGGCTTTGCCATGGTCATCCTGTCTTCCGCCCTGCGCGGCATCCCCGAGGAAACGCTGGAAGCCGCCGTCATCGACGGCGCCAATCCGTTCCAGATCTTCTGGAAGATCATGGTGCCGCAGATCTGGGGCACCATCGCCGTGGTCTGGACCACGATCACCATTCTGGTGCTCAAAGTGTTCGACATCGTGCTGACCATGACCAACGGTCAGTGGAACAGCCAGGTGCTGGCTAATCTGATGTTCGACTGGATGTTCCGCGGGGGCGGCGATTTCGGCCGCGGCGCCACCATTGCCATCATCATCATGATCGCGGTCATTCCGATCATGGTCTGGAACATCCGCCAGGCGAACAAAGAGACGGGAGGACATTGAGATGGCCGTCGCGACCGGAAATTCCTTCGCCAGCCGCTTTGGCGTCCACATCGCCGTGCTCATCTTCGTCGCGATCTGGACCATACCGACGCTCGGCATCCTGGTCTCGTCGCTGCGCGACAAGAACCAGATCATCGCCTCGGGATGGTGGAACTCGTTCGCCAGTTCCACCCAGACGGAAGCCGGCCGGCTGCCGCCCGCCTCGGCGCAAGTCGAGAAGGACGGCAAGTTCCTCCTCGAGGGCAATATCTTCGGCGACGGCGCCAAGCGCGACATCAGCGCCTTCGGCGTCAAATCGGCGGCACCGACGCAATATCCCGCCGGCACCACAGCCGATCTCGGCGACGGCGTGACCTTGCAGCTCAATGCCGACGGCAGCTTCGTCATGCAATCCCCGAAAGCGTTCGAAGGCGATCGCGGCCAGCGCGTCTATTATGCTTCGTCGGCGCCGCCGAAATTCACCACCGACAATTACAGAACCGTGCTGTTCTCCGAGGGCATCGGACGGTCATTCATGAATTCGCTGACCGTCACTATCCCAGCGACAATCATCCCGATCCTGATCGCCGCCTTTGCCGCCTATGCGCTGGCCTGGATGCGGTTTCCTGGCCGGGCGCTGCTGATCGCGGTTATCATCGGCCTGCTGGTGGTGCCATTGCAGATGTCGCTGATCCCGTTGTTGAAACTCTATAATGGCGTCGGCGCTTTCTTCGGCATGCCGTCGAAGACCTATCTCGGCATCTGGCTGGCGCATACCGGCTTCGGCCTGCCCTTCGCCATCTACCTGCTGCGCAGCTACATTGCCGGCCTGCCGCGCGAAATCATGGAATCGGCGCGCATCGACGGCGCCAGCGATTTCGAGATCTTCGTCAAGATCGTCTTGCCGCTGTCGTTCCCGGTGCTGGCTTCGTTTGCCATCTTCCAGTTCCTGTGGGTATGGAACGATCTGCTGGTGGCGATGGTTTTCCTCGGTACAGAGGCAGACCAGATCGTGCTGACCGCCAAGCTCAACGCGCTGTTGGGCTCGCGCGGCGGCGACTGGGAGATTCTGACGACATCGGCTTTCGTGACCATCATCGTGCCGCTGATCGTGTTCTTCTCGCTGCAGCGCTATTTTGTCCGCGGGCTGCTTGCCGGCTCGGTGAAAGGAGGCTGAGACGATGCAATCCGCTTTGAAGGCCAGCTCGAAGCCTGACCTCGCCATCGATCGCGACTGGTGGCGGGGCGCGGTAATCTACCAGATCTATCCGCGCAGCTACCAGGACTCGAATGGCGACGGCATCGGCGATCTCAAGGGTATCATAGGCCGCCTCCCCTACATCGCCGCACTCGGCGCGGACGCCATCTGGATTTCGCCGTTCTTCAAGTCGCCTATGAAGGATTTCGGCTACGACGTGTCAGACTATTGCGACGTCGATCCGATGTTCGGCACGCTGGCCGATTTCGACGCGCTGACCGCCGAGGCACACAGGCTGGGCTTGAAGGTGATGATCGACGAGGTGCTGTCGCACACCGCCGACAACCACCCATGGTTCAAGGAAAGCCGGTCGAGCCGCAGCAACCCGAAAGCCGACTGGTACGTCTGGGCAGACGCCAGGCCGGACGGCACGCCGCCCAACAACTGGCTGTCGATCTTCGGCGGCTCGGCCTGGCAATGGGACACCAGTCGCCAGCAATATTACATGCACAATTTCCTGGCCGAACAGCCCGACCTCAACTTCCACAACCACGAAGTCCAGGACGCATTGCTCGACGTCACCCGCTTCTGGCTGGAGCGCGGCGTCGATGGTTTCCGGCTCGACACCATCAATTTCTACTTCCACAGCCAGGGCCTGGAAAACAATCCGCCGCTGCCGCCGGAAGAGCGCAACGACCAGACCGCGCCGGCGGTCAACCCCTACAACTACCAGGACCATCTCTACGACAAGAGCCGCCCCGAGAACCTCGGCTTCCTCGAACGGTTCCGCGCCCTGCTCGATGAATATCAGGCAACCGCAGCGGTCGGCGAGGTTGGCGATTCGCAGCGCGGGCTGGAAGTGGTGGCCGCCTACACCGCCGGCGGCAAGCGCGTGCATATGTGCTATTCCTTCGACTTCCTGGCGCCGGAAAAGATCAGCGCGGCCAAGGTCCGCTCGGTGCTGGAATCCTTCGGCAAGGTCGCCAGCGATGGCTGGTCGTGCTGGGCCTTTTCCAACCATGATGTGATGCGCCCGGCCTCGCGCTGGGCGGCCAATGAGGCCGACCCGACCGCCTACCTCAAGGTCATCTCGGCGCTGCTGATGTCCCTGCGCGGTTCGGTCTGCATCTACCAGGGCGAGGAGCTTGGGCTCGGCGAAGCCGATCTTCGGTTCGAGGATTTGCAGGACCCCTACGGCATCCGCTTCTGGCCGAAATTCAAAGGCCGCGACGGCTGCCGCACACCGATGGTGTGGGATGGTAGCGCCAGCAATGGCGGCTTCTCCTCGGCAAAGCCCTGGCTGCCGGTGCCGGCCAAGCATCTGTCGCAAGCGGTCAATGTCCAGCAGGGCGACCAGGCTTCGCTGCTCGAGCACTACCGGCGCTTTCTCACCTTCCGGCGTGCCCATCCGGCGCTCGTCAAGGGCGACATCAATTTCATCGAAAGTGAGGGAGATACCGTCGCCTTCACGCGCCGCGCAGGCAACGAGCAGATCGTCTGCGTCTTCAATCTGGGAGCCGGGCCGGCCAAGGTTGACCTTGGCGGCCGATCGCTGCAACCTCTGCCCGGGCACGGATTTTCGGGGCAGGCGAACAGCGGTTCCATCGAGCTTGGCGACTACGGCGCCTGGTTCGGGCGTCTCGACTGAATTTCCAATCACTGGAGGAAACCAATGGCCGATGTCACGCTAAGACAAGTGAAGAAGTCCTACGGCAATCTGAACATTCTCCACGGCATCGACCTCGATATTAAATCGGGCGAGTTCATCGTCTTCGTCGGCCCGTCGGGCTGCGGCAAGTCGACATTGCTGAGATCGATCGCCGGGCTCGAGGAAATCACCTCCGGCGAGCTTAGAATAGCCGGCGAAGTGGTGAACGACGTGCCGCCGTCGAAGCGCGGCATCGCCATGGTGTTCCAGTCCTACGCGCTCTACCCGCACATGACCGTCTACGACAACATGGCGTTCTCGATGAAGATCGGCAAAGAGAACAAGGCCGAGATCGACCGCCGTGTGCGCCAAGCCGCCGAGATCCTGCAGCTGACCAAATATCTCGACCGCCTGCCCAAGGCGATGTCAGGCGGCCAGCGCCAGCGCGTCGCCATCGGCCGCGCCATCGTGCGCAATCCGAAGGTGTTCCTGTTCGACGAGCCGCTTTCGAACCTCGACGCCGCGCTTCGCGTCGCCACCCGCATCGAAATCGCCAAGCTCAAGGAATCGATGCCCAACACGACCATGATCTACGTCACCCACGACCAGGTCGAGGCGATGACGCTGGCCGACCGCATCGTGGTGCTCAAGGACGGCCATATCGAGCAGGTCGGCACGCCGATGGATCTCTACAAGAAGCCCGGCAATCTGTTCGTTGCGCAATTCATCGGCTCGCCGGCCATGAACATCCTGCCCGCGACCATCGACAAGTCAGGCAATTCGACCGTCGTCAGCCATGTCGGCGGACGCAAGGCAACCGTGCCGATCGCAACGCCTGCTTCGGCGAAGGGTGCTGCGGTGAGCTTCGGCGTGCGGCCGGAAGACCTGATCATCGCCAGCGGCGCTGACTATCTGTTCGAGGGGACGGTCGACTATGTCGAGCAGCTCGGCGAGGTTCAGCTGGTCTATGTCGACATCGGTCGCGCCGACCTGCCGTTGGTGACCAAGCTGCCCGGCAATGTCGAGGTCAAGCGTGGTTCGACATTGCGGCTGAGCGCCAATGGCGAGGACCTGCATATCTTCGACGCTGACGGACGGTCGTTTGCCCTTCATGAGGCTGAAGCGAAGGCGGCCTGAGGCAAGACCGCCTCTCGGACGCAAAAAGAGCGGCGGGGTAGGCCCGCCGCTCTTTTGTTGAAGATCAGCTTCGGCTGTTAACGGCCGAAGAGATTCCGGTCGCTGCCCTGAGGGGCGGACTTCTCCACGTCGCCCGACGAATTGAGCAGCTTCTCGACGAGGCCACCGCTGTTGCGGACCGAGCTCGTATGCGCGCTGTCAACCGAAGTAACCGCAGGCTGACTGGCGCCATTGGAGCCAAAGTTGTCGCTGCCGGCGAACGCGCTGCCGGTGATGGCCAGAACGGCGGCGGCAGCAATAAGGATCTTGTTCATTTTAATCTCCTGAATTCTGGATTTCGCCAGGACGGCAGACACAGCTGCCGTCGCTTGCGAAATTGGCTGTTAGCGACCGAAGAGGTTACGGTCGCTGCCCTGAGCGGGCGTCTGGGCAGCCGGTTCCGAGGCCTTGGTGGAAGCCGTGTACGACTGGTCCACTGCGGCGGCAGGCTGGTTGGAGCCGTTCGAACCGTAGTTGTCGCTGCCGGCGAAAGCGCTGCCGGAGATGGCCAGAACGGCGGCGGCAGCAATGAGGATCTTGTTCATCTTAAATACTCCTGAATGTCTGAATTTCGCCAGGGCGGCGGGCGAGCCCGCCGTCGACTGGGAATCGGCTGTTAGTTGTTGCCGAAGAGGTTGCGGTCAGCACCCTGGGCAGGCGCCTGAGCAGCCGGTTCCGACTTCTTGGTCGAAGCGGTGTACGAGCTGTCGACAGCAGTGGCTGTCGCGGCGTTCGAACCGTAGTGGTCGCTACCAGCGAAGGCGCTGCCGGAAATGGCCAGAAGGGCTGCGGCAGTGAGAATGATCTTTTTCATTTTTGGTACTCCAGTATCGTCTTTTTTCCGTCCGTCTAGCGGCGTGTCTTTGGAAATGAAATCGCGTCGTTCGGACAGCCCCGATGTGGGAGGGCAGCCCCGTCTTTTCCAATCACGAAGTTGTTCCGTGTGGACCATGAATCCACACCTTGAAATTGTGCCAAGGGAGTCTAGAGATAGATTTTTCTTCTTTATATCAGCGTGTTAGGTTTAACCACCTAACGGATCACTGACTGTTTCAAAGGCCCAGCGTTCACACCGTCCTGCACGCACCGTCAACAGAAACGAACCGTTCGGTTCGATTTTAGAGCAAGCTAATAGTCACTTTTCGAAACCGTTAGCCTTATTTGACCTCCGCCAAGGGTCGGATTCGGGAAGATCGCAGCCGGCAAATGGCCGCCCGAGAGGTGGGATTTCGGCCTGCGACGGTCTGCGGGAACGTTCGCATGCCGTGTCGCGCCGCATGGATACGATGTCGTTTTCATGCCGACGGCGCGCCCCCGATCGTGGTTAGATCACACCATCTCAGGTGCCGCTTCGTGACGACGAGGCGGAGAATTGGGAAGCCGGTCAGAATCCGGCGCTGCCCCCGCAACGGTGGTGGAGTTCAAGTCGCAACGGGAGACCACTGGGCAACTGCCTGGGAAGGTGTCGCGATGGTCCGCAAGGACAACTCCAGAGCCCGGAAACCAGCCCGAGATTGTTAGACTCGACTGATCGCGGTGGGCGGTCAAGAGGTGGATAGCGCATGTCTGGCACCTAGCCGGCCTGCGTTTCAATCCTTCCTCCGTCACCACCAGTTCAGTCCTTAGAAACGAGGACAGGACATGGATACCCGCAACGACATGCTGAGGCTCCTGAAGGGGCGCCGGCAAGGCTTTTCGCTGGAGCAGCCCTTCTACACCGATCCGGACTACTTCAAGCTCGACATGGAGCTGATCTGGTATCGCGACTGGCTGTTCATCGGTCATGATTGCGAACTGCCGAAGCCGGGCAGCTACATCAACGTGCAGATCGGCGACTACCCGGTCGTCCTTGTCCGCGACCAGCACGGCAAGATCAACGCCTTCCACAATTCCTGCCGCCATCGCGGCAGCCGCGTGTGCAACGCGGAGAAGGGTACGGCGGCAAAGCTCGTCTGCCCGTATCATCAGTGGACCTATGAGCTGGACGGCCGCCTGCTGTTTGCCCGCCAGATGGCCGACGGTTTCGACAAGAGTGATTTCGGCCTGAAGCCGGTCGCCTGCGAGAGCGTCGGCGGCTACATCTTCATCTGCCTGGCCAAGGAGCCGGCGGATTTCGCGCCGATGCGGGCGATGATCGAACCCTATCTTTTGCCGCACCGGTTGCGTGAAGCAAAGATCGCCTTCGAGAGCACGATCGTCGAGAAGGGCAACTGGAAGCTGGTCTGGGAAAACAACCGCGAGTGCTACCACTGCGCCGCCAATCACCCGGAGCTGTGCAAGACCTTCCCCGAGGCTCCGACTGTGACCGGCGTCAACGGTGCCGACAGCGACCCTGAAATGGTCGCGCACTGGGCCAAATGCGAGGCATCAGGCCTGCCGAGCATATTCCGCATCGATCCGGCAGGGCAGTACCGCGCCACCCGCGCGCCGCTGCTGCGCGATGCCGTCAGCTACACCATGACGGGAAAACGGGCGGTCCAGAAGAACCTGTCCGACAGCGTTTCAACCGACCGCATCGGCTCCTTGCTGCTTTATCATTATCCGACAACCTGGAACCATATCCTCGGCGACCATGCCGTCACCTTCCGCGTGCTGCCGATCAGTGCCACGGAAACCGCGGTGACGACAAAATGGCTCGTCCACAAGGATGCGGTCGAAGGCGTCGACTACGATCTCGCTGAGCTCACCCATGTCTGGACCGAGACCAACGACCAGGACCGTCGCATCGTCGAGGAAAACGCCTTCGGCATCTTGTCGCCGGCCTACGAACCAGGCCCCTATTCGGAGCTGCATGAGGGCGGCGTGATCCAGTTCGTCGAGTGGTACGCGTCGTTCATCGGACCGCGCCTTGCAGAAGGCGACCGGCCGGCCCTGCGCAGCGTCGCCTAGCCCAGGGGACAAGAGGATGAATGCGATGACGGACCTTGGCCTCTATCGACATCTCGACCAGATGACGCCCTGGAACGACAGGCTGCAGGTGCTGGAAGTGATCGGCGTCAGTGACGAAGCGCCTGACGTGAAGACCTTCACCTTCCGCTCCGACAACCAGACCTGGTTCCGCTACAAGCCGGGCCAGTTCGTGACGCTGGAACTGCCGACATCGGACGGGCCCCTGATGCGCACCTACACGCTGTCGTCCTCGCCGTCGCGGCCGTTCTCGATCGCGGTGACGGTCAAGGCGCAGGCGGGCAGCACCGGTACGCGCTGGATGTTCGACCATCTGACGCCCGGTTCGCACGTCAAGGCCTATGGGCCGACCGGCGACTTTTCGCTGCACAGCCACCCGGCGGCCAAATATCTGTTCATTTCGGCCGGCTCCGGCGTGACCCCGATGATGTCGATGCTGCGTTGGCTGAACGACTGCGCGCCATGGACAGATGTCGGCTTCGTCAACTGTGCGCGCCGCCCGGAAGAGATCATTTTCCGCAAGGAACTCGAGCTGCTCGGCAGCCGCATGCCCGGCCTGTCGCTCGGCTTCATGATCGAGGAGCGGTCGAGCCGCGAGGGCTGGTTCGGCCATATGGGCCGCATCGACGCGATCCGGCTGCCATTGCTGGCGCCCGATTTCCGCGAGCGCGAGATCTTCTGCTGCGGCCCCGATCCCTTCATGCGCGCCGTGCGCGGCATGCTGGACGCCGCCGGCTTCGACATGGCTAAATACCATCAGGAAAGCTTCGCGGCGCCTGCCGTGGAGGAGATCCCGGCGCCGTTCTCGCCGCCGGCGGAAGACGGCGCCGCTGCTGCCGTCGAGGCCGTGACACCAATCCGGTTCTCGCTTTCCGATGTCGATGCCGAATGCGTCGCCGGCCAGACCGTGCTGCAGACGGCACGCGCCTCTGGGGTGCGGATTCCCGCCGCCTGCGAGTTCGGCCTGTGCGGCACCTGCAAGGTGAGGAAGGTCGCGGGCGATGTCGAGATGAGCCACAATGGCGGCATCCTCGATCACGAAATCGAGGACGGCTTTATCCTCGCCTGTTGCTCGAAGCCGCTTTCTGCGCTTGAAATCGAAGCGTGACCGGCTGCGCTCGCCCCGAGCCTGCGCTATCTTGCCAAAAACCCTGCAAATGGTTAGACGCCTGCAACGGTGGGGTTGACCGTAAGGCCCGAAGATCATCTCCGCGGCCTGCTCGGCGGGGGAGCAAACATGCGACAATCCGGCATCTATGCCATTGCCAGCAAGGATATCGTCTTTGAATCCTTCGACGGCGAAGCCGTCGTTCTTGACCTGACCACGGGCAAATATTTCGGCTTCTCTGATTCAGGCAGCAGACTTTGGGATGCACTGTCGTCCGGCGTGCCTGCCTCCGAACTGGTCGGCGCCGCGACCGGAATTGGCGCCCTCGATGCCGCCGCGATTGACGGCTTTGTTTCACAATTGCTCGAATTCGGTTTGCTGGCGGCCGTAACCGATGGCATGGCAAGACCGGTTCCAAGCGAATTGCTGGCTCAGCTCGCCGCTGCCAGAGAGCCCCTCAAGGTCGACATCCATGACGATCTCGCCGATCTCATTGTCGTCGACCCCATCCACGAGGTCGAGGAGCCCCTCGGCTGGCCCGCGGTGAAGCAAGCCAACTGAAGCGCCCATCAGGTTCTCGTTGCCGGACAGCTCCGGAACAGGCAGACCCATGCCGAACGTCACTCTCGAAAACTTGGTTGACTACGCACGTCATGTCCTGGCGCAAGCAGAGAGCAGCGCCGCGCATTATCCACTGACCCGCAAGGCGAGCTTGCCGCATCTGGATCTGACCGCGCATGTCAGCGCCGGCGCGTTGGCGGATGCCGTCGCTCATGGCTTTGTCACTGCTCCGGGCAACCGAACGCCTGCCGACATCTGCCGCGTCTTCGTCGCGCATCCCGGCATTGACGGCATCGCGGCACCGGCCAGTTGGGGCCAGGGACCCTTCACGCAGCATGGCTTCGCCACCCAACTGGCGGGAGCTGGATTGCGCGGCAACCATTTCCACGACCTGGATTTCTGGCAGTTCTATGATCCGCAACGTCGCGTTGGCGTGCAATTGATGGCCTCGGCCGATGCCTTTCCACCGTGGGAGCCGGGAGCGCCGCTGCGCCCCTTCCTCCATTGGGAATATGCGGCACGTGGCATGCGGCTGGCCCATGCGGGGACGCTCGGCACCAATGGCAAGGGCGTGCTGCTGGCCGGCGCGGGCGGCGCCGGGAAATCCGGAACCGTCGCAGCCGGCCTTCTCCACGGGCTGGACAGCGTCGGCGACGACTATGTGCTGGTCGACCTTGCCAACGGCGTGACTGCCCGCCCACTGTTTTCAACGCTCAAGCAGGATCCCCAAGGGTTCGCGCGGCTTGGGCTGAAGCATCGGCTGCCGGCGCATGGTCCGCTCAACTGGCAAGGCAAGCATGCTTTTCACATTGATGACATCGCGCCTCGGCCCGTGCCCGAAACTCTGGACATCGTTGCGCTGGTGGTGCCACATATCGGCGGAGGCGAGGCAAGTTCAATCGTGCCGGTGTCGCGCAGGGATGCCATGATTGCCTTGGCGCCGTCCGGCATAGCGCAGATGCCGGGCGAGCGGGAGAGCGGCTTTCGCTTCTTCAGCGACCTGACCCGCCTGCTGCCGTGCTATCGTCTGTCGCTGGGGACGCAGCCCCAGGAGATAGCCGGCACGATTGCCGACTTTCTCGCGCGGGGCGCTTCGTGAAACTGAGCGTGATAATGCCCGTCTACAACCGTGAGCGCTATGTCGTTTCGGCATTGCGCTCGCTGGTGCGGCAGCGGGACGCCGCCGATCTCGATATCATCGTCATCGACGACGGCTCGACCGACGGCTCTACTGAGGCCGTGCGCTCGATGATGCGCGAAAACCCCTGCATCCGACTGTTCCAGCAATCCAACATGGGCGTAGCCAGGGCGCGCAACGCGGGGCTGCGGCAACTGCCGCCGGATGCGGAGTTCGTGTCATTCCTGGATTCGGACGATATCTCGCCGGCCGGGCGCTTCAAGAAGGACCTTGCGCGCTTCAGAGCAGACCCCGGACTCGAGCTGACCTATTCGCTGATGACGCTGGTCGAGCGGATTGACGATGAGCGGCTGAAACCGGCAGTCGACAGCCGCACGATGACGCTTCGGGGAATTTCGCTGAGCGCCGCCGTGTTCAGCAGAGGGCTTGTCGACCGGACGGGCGAGTTCGATGAGGATTTCGAGCAGGCTGAAGATACCGACTATCTGCTGCGCGTTTTCGAGGCGGGACCGAACTACGAATTGTTGGACGCGGTCGCGATCTACTACCGACGCCACGCCGGAAATGTCACCAAGGAGTATAGCGGCAGGGTCCGCAACCATTTGCGTGCAATCCACAAGTCGATGCGGCGGCGCAAGGCCGATCCGTCACGGCGTGAGGTCCAGGGCATCTTCGAATTGAAGAGTCCCGCTGATTGGCGGATGCTATGATGCTCGACACAATCGGGTCGGATCAGCCAAGCCCGGAACGCTGCCGGAGACGCCCATGAAGCTGAGCGTCATCATGCCGGTCTACAATCGCGAACAATTCGTTGGCCTGGCGCTGCGCTCGCTGCTCAGGCAGCGCGAAGACATTGATCTTGACATCATCGTCATCGACGATGGGTCGACCGATGGCTCTGCGGCCGTCGTGCGGTCGTTGATCGACGAGGCCCCGTGCATTCGTCTTTTCCAGCAGGTCAATGGCGGGGTCACCAAGGCGCGCAATGCCGGGCTGAGGCAGTTGCTGCCGCAGACTCGTCTGGTGTCGTTTCTCGATTCGGACGACATCTCCCCGATAGGGCGTTTCAAGGCGGACCTCGCCTGCTTCGAAGAGGATCCTGGCCTCGACCTGACCTATTCGCGCATGACGCTGGTCGACAAGATAGATGGCGAGACGCTGGAACCGGCCGCCGACAGCCACTCCATCACCGTGCGAGGGATCCACCTGTCCGCCGGAATCTTTGCGCGAGACCTCATCGAGCGCACCGGTGGTTTCGACGAGGATTTCAAACAGGCCGAGGACACCGACTATCTGTTGCGTATCTTTGAGAGCCAGGCAAAATACGTTATGCCCGATACGGTGGCTCTCTATTACAGGCGTCATCCCGGCAACATGACCAAGGAAGCCGATGTGCCCTTTCGCGAGTTCATGCGCGCCATTCACAAGTCGATGAAGCGTCGCAAGGCCGATCCCAGCTTGCGCCGGGTGGAGGGGATTTTCGACTTCAAGGATCTCGCGCAGTGGCGGTTCCTTTGATGGCAGGCTACGGCGTCGTCATTCCGGCTTTCAACGCGGCCGCCACCATAGGCGCGGCCCTGAACTCCGTTCTGGCCCAGACGGCAAAGGCGGAGACCATCGTCGTGGTCGATGACGGTTCGACCGACGATACGGTTGCCGTGATCGGCGCGATGAACCTGCCGGTGACGGTGCTGCGGCAGGACAATGCCGGACCTGGCAGCGCAACGACCCGTGGCATTGCGGCACTCTCGACGCCGCTCATCGCGACGCTCGATGCCGACGATTTGTGGCTGGCGGACAAGGTCGAAAAGCAGCTGGCCTATCTCGATAGTCATCCCGAGACAGCGGGCGTCTTTACGCATTGGCGGACGTTTCGCGGCGACAGCCCCGATTTGCCCGAAGCGACCAGTGGAGCTGGCTGGTCGCGCACGACGATGATGATCCGCCAGGAGGTGGTGCAGAGCGTCGGTCCCATCATCGACCCACCAGGCGGTCGCGGCGAGATGATCGACTGGATCGCCCGGGTTCGTGAGGCAGGCTTTGCCCTTGCCATGCTCGACGACGTGCTTGCATTGCGCCGCATCCGTCCGGGCAGCCTTTCCTACGGCCGCGATCCGGCACGCGACCGGGGCTATCTCCAGGTCGCAAGGCTCGCCATGCAGCGGCGAGCCCGGAACAAGGCAGGCTCCAATTGAACGCCAGGCCCGTTCGCCGCGTCGGCCGCCGCTTCCCGGACTATGGCTGGTCGTGGCCCACCGGCCAGCTGGACCTGTTGCTAAAGGCGGCGCTGCTCTCCGACGAGGACGCAGCCGCCGGCTGCGCCGCGCGCTGGCTGGACGAGAACGACATCGATCTCGTCTCGTTTCGAGAACATCGCCTGCTCGCCGCCATCTCCGACAGGTTCGGCAGGAAGCTGGCCGGGCATACCGCGCACCCGCGCCTCGTCGGCCTGCAGAAGATGCTGTGGACGAAGTCGCGCATGGCGATGCGCGAGGCCGAACCGGCGCTGAAGGCGATGGCAGACGGCGGCGCCGACATCATGCTGATCAAGGGCGCCAGCCGCATTGCCTTGAACGCGTCGGCGCAGCGTGGCCGGGTGGCGCATGACATCGACATACTGGTGCGCCCGCGCGACATGGCTGCCGTCTTCGACATCTTGCGCGATCGCGACTGGCAGATCGCCTCGGGCGTCAGCGCGCAATATCTGCGAACCCGGTTGGCGTCACTGCGGTCGATGAACTTCTTCAAGGGCCGTTTCGGCGACATCGACCTGCACCAGCTCGGCTATGACGGTTCGCAGACGAGCGCGGAAGACGACCTGGCGATCTGGCAACGGGCGGTCCCGGCACAATTCAGCGGCGTCGCGGTCTTCGTACCGTCGCCGGCCGATCGCATGGCCCTGGCCATCGCCCATGGCGGCCTCGACGCCCACACCCACAGCGACTGGCTTGTCGACTGCGCGGTCGCCATCCATGGCGAAGACGTCGATTGGGACATGTTCCTCGACATCGTCGGCAGACGCGGCCTGGCGGTTCCAGCGGCGGTGGCGTTATCCTATCTGGCGTTTGAGATCGGCATTCCGGTGCCGGAACCGACAATGGTCAGAATCTTGGAGATGGCCGACGGAGCTGGCCTGTCGCGTTGGTCGTCGGTTCTGCAAGCCAAGCCGCGCACGGATTTCGGCGGCCTTGTCTGGCTGTCGCGCGGGCTTGCCAAGCAGTTGCGCCTGAAGCGGAAGAAGGGCCGGTTGCAACAGGAGCCACCCGCCAAACCTTGGCGCGGCAAACCGGCCGCGCGCAAGCCGCAGGCCGTCCCGGCGCTATTGGTGTTTTCGCAGGCCATCGCCTGTCCGCAAACGACCGGCGACATGATGCTCGATATCACCGTCAGGATCGGCGTTCCGCCGGTCCGGCGCCGCATCGAAATGGAGATCAATGACGGTGGCGAGCATATCGCTCGCCTGCGCGCCATGGCTATCAGCCGATCCGGCAGGGAACGCGTGCTGCATTTTCGCGGCAAGGTGACGCTCGACGGCGCCCGAGTTGCCTTGACGCTCGAGGCGCGACCATCGCGACAGTTTCGCGAGTGGAACGACGCGGCCATGGTGGCCGCCTATGGCGCCTTGCCTTTCCAGTTGCTGTCGGCGGATTTCTCACCGGTCGGCTGAACAGCGAATATCCATGCGGCAATCATCGGGGGTCCGGGGCGATCAGCCTCAAGGACGGGAAGTAGGTCCGGTAGCGGCCGACATCACGGGTCAGAAGCGGAAGCTTGGCGACGGCGGCATGGGCGCCGATGAAGAAGTCAGGCAAGACGCCGGTCCTCGATCCTCCTGATCGGCGGTATTGCGTGAATACCTTTCCAGCAAGGAAAAGCGCGGCTCTTGGCATCGGAGCCATTTCGAGACCGGCCACATCCAGAAAGGCCTCAAGATCCTCGATGCTGATGTAGCGAACAGCAAGTTCGGCATAGACCGCACCATTGATCAACAATGGCCCATTGAGGCTCGCGGCCTCAAGCTGCGCAACCGACCAGTCCGCCCAATTGGGATCGTCGGTGACAAGGTCGAGCAGAACGTTGGTATCGACGAACGTCACGCTTCGCCACGCGTCAGCGCCATGATCGCGTCGGTCGTGAGCCCCTCGCCGGCATGGCCGCGCAACTTGGCGAAGCGGCTCGCCGGTGGCTCTTTGTCAACACGAGCCAGCACGACGCTGCCATCGGCGGCGCGTCGGAAATCGACCTTGGTACCCGGGACGATCCCCAGGAGATCGCGGACCGGTTTCGGAATGGTCACTTGTCCCTTTGCCGTAACGGTGGTGGCCATCTTAATTCCTCGGTAATACCATATTTCAACAAGGTATTACCTCGCGGATCGAATTTCAATGCTTGAAGCGTCGAGCCCCCGACCGAACCGTCGGAGCCAAGACGACATGCATTGGCGGCCTCCGTTCAAACTCCGTATCGTTCGGTGCGAATGTTTTCCGCCGGCACGCCGGCATCGATCAGCGCCTGGGCGGCGGCTGACACGAAGGCGTTGGAGCCGCAGACGAAGGCGATGCCAGGCGGCTCCGGCAGCCGCGCCATGGCTTGCACCATCATCGCAACGTCCACCCGCCGCGCATAGTCGGTTGGGCGGCGTGCGGCTTCGCGGGTCAGTGTCAGCACCAGGTCGAAGCCGTCCTGGCGCTCGTCGAGAACGATCAGCTCGTCACGAAAGATCACTTCGTCCCAGACCCGCACCGAAAAGACCAGGACGACGGGCACCGCTGAATTACGTGCGGCGCGGTGGCGGAGCATCGACATCAAGGGCACGACGCCCGAACCGCCGCCGACCAGAACAAGCGGGCCACTCTCATCCTCGGGCCAGACGAAATGCCCGCCAAGCGGCCCGCGCAGTTCGATTTCATCGCCCACTGCCGCGACCTCGTGGAAGAAGGGCGAGACCTCGCCATCGTCGAGTTTTTCGATCGCCAGTTCAATTACGCCATGCGTTTCGGGCGCGGAGGCGATGGAATAGGAGCGGCGCGCCTGATAGCCGTCCGGCGCCGTTAGCCTGACGTCGACATGCTGCCCTGCGCGATAGGCGAAGGGCCGAGACGGCTGGAAAAAGAAGCTGGCGACACGCGGCGTGCGCTTTTCGATGCGGACGATGCTGGCTGTTTGCCAGGGCGACTGCACTGCTGCCGCATCGCTCATGGATCATCCGTGTAGCGCTGCTCGCGCCATGGGTCGCCATAGATGTGGTAGCCGCGTAATTCCCAGAAACCGGGCTCGTCGCGCGAGGTGAATTGCAGGCCGTTCAACCATTTGGCCGATTTCCAGAAATAAAGATGCGGCACCAGCAGCCTTGCCGGGCCGCCATGGTCCGGTGTGATCGGCTTGCCTTCATAGAGCAGCGCCACCATGGCCTTGCCGGCGGTGAGATCCGTGACCGGTACGTTGGTGGTGTAGCCGTCGAACGCGTGCGCCAGCGTGAAACCGGTCGGCGGCTCGACACCCGCATCGGCAAGGATATCGTCGACCAGCACGCCCTGCCACGGCGTGTCGAATTTGGTCCATGCTGTCACGCAATGGATATCGCGTGTCATCTTGGTCAACGGCAGCGCGTTGAACTCGGCCCAGTTCCATTTCTTGATCGGGCGTGGCCCGTGTTTCAGCGTGAAAGACCAATCCTCGGTACGCACGCGCGGCGTCGGGCCGGCCGACAGCACCGGGAAACCCTGTTCTAGATATTGGCCTGGCGGGATGCGGGCATCGCCATAAGTTGGCGGGCGCCGTCCTGAAGAGAAACCTCGGGTGACCATAGCGGCAATCCCCATGCAATCAGGCCACTATCGGCCTGACGCAATGTTCTCGAAGATGTTGTGACGGGCAACCGAAATCTTGACGGGCGGAGACCGGCGGGACCGTCACCGATGGACCTGCCGCTCCCGCGTTCACGTCAACGCCATTTCTCAGCCACTTGCAAAAGGCACCGCGATGTACATTTGAGCGTCGCCACGCTCGACCAGCAACAGCACCGATTTCCTGCCGGATTTGCCGGCCAAGGCGATCGCCTGGGTTACCTGCCTGGCATTCTTCACCGGCACCTGATTGACGGCAACGATGATGTCGCCGGCCTGTATTCCGGAAGCGGCGGCCGCTTTGTCGGGGTTGACGCTGGCAACCACCGCGCCGTGCTGCTTGCCGGCAAGGTTCATCTGCTGGCGAATGTCGGGTGTTATATCCATCAAGCCGAGCCCTATCGCCGGAGCGCGCCCGGCGCTCGGCGCGTCGGACCCGTCGTCCAGCGACGCGGTCTTCGCATCGGCGCTGTTTTGGCCGACATCGACGGAAATCCGAATCGGCTTGCCTTTGCGCCAGACATCGACCGTTTCCCGTGCGCCCGGCGCGACATCGGCGACCGCCCGCGACAGGTCCTTGGGATCCTTCACGTCCTGCCCGGCAAAGCTGGTGATGACGTCACCCGTCTCGATGCCGGCCTTGGCCGCCGGCGAACCGTCGTTGACCTCTGAGACCAGTGCGCCGCCGGAATGGTCGAGCCCGATGGCGCTCGCGACATCCGGCGTCACCTCCTGGATCTGAACGCCGATATAGCCGTACTGGATGGAGCCGCCCTTCATCAGCTTGGCGACCACCTTCTGGGCCTGGCCCGACGGAATGGCAAAACCGACGCCGACGCTGCCGCCATTGGGTGAATAGATCGCCGTGTTGATGCCGACGACATTGCCGGCGACATCCACCAGCGGGCCGCCGGAATTGCCGTGGTTGATCGGCGCGTCGATCTGGATGAAATCGTCGAAAGGCCCACTATGCAGGTCGCGGCCGCGCGCCGAGACGATGCCTGCCGTGACGGTGGTGCCGATGCCGAACGGGTTGCCGAAGGCCAGCACCTGGTCGCCTGGCATGAGCTTGTCGGAATCGCCCCATTTGACTGTCGGCAGGGGTTTGTCCGACTTGATCTTGAGTACGGCGAGATCGTTCTTGGCATCGCGGCCGACAAGCTTGGCCGGAAGTTCGGTGCCGTCGTCGAGCGTAACCTTGATCGAAGAGGCGCCATCGATGACGTGATTGTTGGTGACGATGGTACCATCCGCGCCGACGATGAAGCCGGAACCCAGCGCCTCGGCGCGCTGCGGTTGCTGTTGTGGCGGCGTCTTGGGCGTCGGCATGCCCTGGTCACCGAAGAACTGGCGGAAATAGTCATCGAAAGGCGAGCCGCCGTCGAAAGGAGAGGCATCGCTCATCGTTTCAGGCTGTGCCTTCATGACGGTGGTGACCGTCACCACCGCCGGCTTGTCGGCGGCAACGATGGGTGCGAACGAGCCATTGGGCGCGGTGATGCCGGCGACAGGCGTCTGGGTCGTCGGAATAGTGTTGCCCTCGCCTTGGGCGAAAGACATGACGAAGGGGGATATGATCAGCGCAGCGCCCAGCAAGGCCGCGACGCGATGCCTACGAAGGATATCTGACATGGTCGTTTGTCCGGGCGAGAGTTGATCCAGCGCCGTGGCCTCTCCCGTGCGGGGAAAATCGGTCATCGGCGTGTCGAGGTCGCAATTGCCCGTCTCGCCTACATGGCAGCCAACCGGATCGACGGCCTTGCATCTAGGGCGCGGATTGGCCCGATTTAGGGTTTTCGGGCGACCTTACGAAGATTTAATATCCGCACGGCGGCAGGTCACAAAGTCGTCGGGCCGCGCCTTGCTGCCTCGCTGGAGCCTCAGCCACCGGCGGTTCGTCCGAGATAGGCCGTGGCAATCTCGCACATGCGCTTGCCGTCGAAGCTCGGTCCGTGTCCACCATGACCGATGCGGATCGGCAGGTCGAGCAGACGCCGCATCGTGCTGATATAGGCGGCTCGGTCGGAATCCGGCAGGTCATCGATCAGCATGGCGTCGTAGATGGCATCGCCGCTGAAGAACAGGCCGTCGGCCTCGTCGAACAGCGCGATCGAATCCGGTGAATGGCCCGGCAGATGCAGCACGCGGAACTGCCGGTCGCCGAGATCGATGACATCGCCCTCGTCCAGGGTTCGCGTCAACGGCGCGGGCGGGATCCTGTAGTCAGCCGACTTCCATCCGGGCGCCGGCAGTTTCGAGACGGCACCCTCGAGGTCATGAAACATGTAGGCGTAGGTCGCGGCCTCATCCATGGTCTCGAACTGCGCCGCGCTCATCCTTGGTCCTGCCCGCAACGGGAATTCATGCAGCGAGCCGACATGGTCGAGATGGATGTGGGTGGCAACGACCAACAGCGGCTTGCCCTCCGTCGTCTCGACCTGCGGCGCCAGCGGACAGATGCCCATGCCGGTGTCGACGAGCAGGTCGGCATCGCGACCGCGCAGATGCCAGATATTGGCCCGAACATAGGCATGCACGAAGGGCTCGGTCAGCATCGTCGTCTTGTCGTCGACGACGCTCCTGCTGAACCAGCCTGGCATCAAGTGTGAGTCCGGCATGAGAAGCGAGCCGGGCATCAGACGAAGGGCTTCCCGACCTTGTACTTTTCCGGCACCAGTCGCTTGAGATAGGCCATGCCGGCATCCGACAGCTGATTGACATCGGGCTTCATGAAATCGTCCGGCATGTGGCGTGTCTTGCCGGCGACGTTCTTGAGCGGCACCTTCTTCAGCACCGTTCTGGTGCCGTCATATTGAAGCGCCACCGAGCCGCCGCCCTGTTCGGCGACGGTGACGGCGAAAGCGCCGGCATCGAAAGCCTCCTGCGCGTCGACCACGCTGATGGCACCGATATAGCCGCGCGGCATGTAGCCGAGCGCATCGACGCGGGCCCGCTTGCCCGGCAGGCCTTCCGCCAACGCGCGCTCGAGTGCGGCCGGCAGGTCGCTGCCCGACAATTTGACGTTGCCGTGCGCGTCGCGCTCGAGCTTGTCCGGCGGCACCAGGCTTTCGACCAGGGCCTTGCCGTCGGCGGTGCTGACGCCTTCCGAAACGGCGACGATGCAGCGCTTGTGGCGATCGAGCGTGGCACGGACGTCGTCGATGAAGCCGGCGGCTGAGAATGGGCGCTCGGGCACGTAGACGAGGTGCGGGCCGCTGTCGGCGTCGAGCTGCCAGGCGGCCGCGGCCGCGGTCAGGAAGCCCGCATGCCGGCCCATGACGATGCCGACATAGATGCCGGGCAGCGCACGAAAATCGAGATCGACGGACAGGAAGGCGCCGGCGACGAACTCGGCCGCCGAAATGAAGCCCGGCGTGTGGTCGTTTTCCTCGAGATCGTTGTCGATGGTTTTTGGCGCATGGACGAAGGCAATTGAACCGCCGGCGGCATCGGTCAGGATCTGCTGCGTACCCGACGTGTCGTTGCCGCCGATATAGATGAAGGCGTCTGCGCCGGTCTTCTTCAGGCCGTTGAGGATGACATCGCAATAGGCGGCGTCGGGCTTGTCGCGGGTCGAGCCGAGGGCGGCGCTCGGCGTGCCGGCAATCAGCCGCAGCCGGTCCTCGGGGATGGCGGAAAGGTCGACATAATTGCCGTCACGGATGCCGCGCACACCATGGATGGAACCCAGCACCTTGGCACCGGGATGCCGCTTGCGGATCTCCAGCGTCGCCCCGACCACCGTCTGGTTGATGACGGCGGTTGGGCCGCCGCCTTGCGCGATGACAAACGTTCCAGCCATGCTTGATTTCTCCCGGCGCGATGGTTTTCAAGGCACCTTGGCCTGTCTTGCCGCATCGCGCAACGGGAGTTTCGAGCGGCGCCAACACGCCGCATAAGCGTCAGACGACGACGACCGGATTTTTCTTGGAGACGCGGCTGTAGAGGTCGATGATGTCCTGGTTGATCAGGCGCACGCAGCCCGACGACATCGCCTGGCCGATGCTCCACCATTCGGGCGAGCCGTGGATGCGATAGCCGGTGTCCTTGCCGTCCTGGTAGATGTAAAGGGCACGCGCGCCGAGCGGATTGGTGAGGCCGCCGGGCTGTCCGGTCTGCCACTTCACCAGTTCAGGCTTGCGGGCGATCATCTCCGGCGGCGGCGTCCAGGTCGGCCATTCCCTGCCGTACTGGATGTTGGCGCGGCCGGACCAGCGGAAACCATCCTTGCCGATGCCGACGCCGTAGCGAATAGCGTCGCCACCCGGCTGGACGAGATAGAGCATGCGCTCCTTGAGATGGACGACGATGGTGCCGGGGGCCTCGCCTGTCGTGTCGACGACGATCTGGCGGCGGAATTCCGGCTTGACCTTCAGATATGGCACTTCCGGCACGTTGAAGCCGCCGTCGGTCAGCCCGGCATACATGACGCCGGGGCTGGTGATGTTCTTGTCGACGCTGATGCTTGGCCGGATCGGCCGCACAGAACCCGTGGTGACGTCGTCGAGTTCGAGCGCCGGCAGGCCACCGCCCGAGGTCGAGCAGCCAGCGGCGCTCAGCAGCGCGAGCGCCCCAGCCCCGGACAGGATGGCGCGGCGGGAAAGATGATGATCGGTTTCGATTGCGTCGCCGTTTCGCGGCGGCGTCAGACCTTCCGGCAACTCACGCATATACCCAGACCCTACGCTGTCGGCGGGAAGCACGGTCCGGCCGGATAGCGGGCATTTTCATCATTCATGGTTGATAAAGCGTGAAGACCTTGCACAGCCTGCATTTGCGCATGGCCTAGACGATGTCCGACCTTCTTGCCTGGGCTTGAACGAAGGCTGCTGCACAAAAAGACCTCGGTCGGGTCATATTCCCGACGCCGGCGTTTTTACTCCTCGAACCATCAGCGAGGGGCTCCCATGTGCAAGACCTTAAAAACCGACATCAAGCTTTTTGCCGCTGCCATTGTCGCGGCGGCAACCGTTCTCGGTGCCAATGTCAGCCTAGCCGATATTGTGAGCACGCTGAGCGGCGCGAACTGACACCGATCCGCCGCTGGCGCAGTCAGGTCAATCGCCTCTTTACATTCTCCCGGGCCTAAGGATTTATCCTCTTCTTTAAGCTCAAAGGAGACGAGCATGTCCTTCGAAAACTGGGCCGCCTTCGCCGCCGCGTCGACGATCCTTCTCATCATTCCGGGACCGACCATCCTTCTCGTCGTGTCCTATGCGCTGGGCCAGGGTTGGCGCACCGCGCTGCCGATGGCCGTCGGCGTGGCGCTGGGCGACTTCACCGCCATGACCTTGTCGATGCTGGGCATCGGCGCGCTGCTGGCGGCTTCGGCGACCGTCTTCACCATCCTGAAGCTGATCGGCGCCGGCTATCTGATCTATCTCGGCGTGAAACTGTTTCGCGCCGGTGGCGCGCTGAAGGCCGAACCGCGCACCGACGCGGTCTCCTCGGCCAAGATGATGGCGCACGCCTGGCTGGTTACCGCGCTCAATCCGAAAAGTATCACCTTCTTCGTCGCCTTCCTGCCGCAGTTCCTCGACCGGCACGCCGATTTCTGGACGCAGATGCTGATCTTCGAGACGACCTTCCTGGCGCTCGCCTTCGCCAATGCTTTCGGCTATGCGCTGATCGCCTCACGCGCACGCAACATGGTGCGCAATCCCAAGGCGATCCGCATCTTCAACCGCACCGGCGGCACACTGCTGGTCGGCGCCGGCATCGCCACCGTGGCGATGCGTTCCAGCAATTAGGCTCTCTGTCTGACCATGACCCCGAAACTGTTTTTCGGGGTCATGACCGGCCTTACCATTTGACGCTGAACCCCAGATTGCCTTCGAGGATCCGACGCTCGTCGCCGCCGAGATTGGTGGTGTAGTCGCCGGTGGCGAAGATGCTGACCTTGTCCGTCACCTTGGCGATCACACCGCCACCGAATTCGAACGAGGTCGATCTGCCCTCGGTGGAGATATCGGTGGTGTCGAAATTGACATGGCTCGTGCCGCCGAAATCGTGCCAGATGTTGGCCTTGAGGTACGGCTGCAGCGCCATGCCATTGATCGTTGTTTCGCCTTGCAGCCGTGCGCCGAGCCGGCCGGTCACGCTGCCGTCCGTATCGAAGGAAACCGAAGCAAAGCGGTCCGACGCATCGTCGAGCGACAGTTGCTGCCAGACCAGTTGCGCCTGCGGTTCAAGCGTCCAGCCTTGCCCCAGCGCGATGGGATAGCCGCCTTCCAGCGAAGCGGTGATGCCGGTCCCGCCGACATCGATGCCGATGTCGCGCGACGATGTTGCGTTTCCGCCGAAGAAGGTGGCCATGAGGACGCCGTCCAGGTACCAGCCACCCTGACCGATCCGGGTCCAGTAACCGCCGACGCTGGTGCCGTTGATATCCATGCTGCCGACGGACAGATTGTCCCAGCCCAGCGCCTGGCCGCGCACGTCGCCATTCATGCTGGCATAGGCGACGAACAGGCCGGCGCGATCGGTCTGGCCCGACGCGGTTTCGCGGCCGAACAGATCGAAGCCCGCCTGAAGGCCGAACAGGGTGCCGTCGAAGGACGGCGATACCGTTCCTGAATACGCCATCTTGCTGTCCTGACCGAAGATGCGGCCCCAGACCGGCAACAGCTCGGTGTTCGACAACAGGCTCTGCTCGCCGCGCCGTTCGTGGAAGGTGCCGAGCGTCGTCATCGCCAGATGTTCGGCGACCGGCGGCAAGGCCGAATAGACCGGAACCTCGATGCGATAGAGCAGGATCTCCTCGCCCGCCGCTGGTGTCGGTAGGTCGGGCACCTCCGTTGGCACCACCGGCGGCGGCGGGGGCGGATCTGCCACTGGTGCCGGCGGTGGTGCCGGTGGTGTCGCGGGCGGCGGATCGGTCGGCACGACCGGCGGCGCCGGATCAACCGGATCGGGGTCGCCGGGGGTGGATTCCGGCGGTGGCGGCGGCGCAGGGTCGATGGGCGGCGGCGGCGGCGGTTCGGTTGCCGGCGGCTCAGGTTCCGGCGGCGCAGCAGGTTCCAGCACCGGCGGGGCTGCGGCCGGCGGGGCCGGCGTGTTCAGCGTCGAGCGCAGGTACCAGTTCTCCTCGCTGCCGGCGCTGACGCCGCCCTTGAACAGGTAATATTCGAAGGCACCGGCGGCGACCGGGGCGTCGAGCGCAAATGTCGTGGCGCCCGAGGTGGCGCCGTTGATTGCCTGGACGACCATGATGCCGTCCTGCGTGGTCGCAGCCCCCGCGCCGCCGAGATTGACCACGGAAATGCCGGTCGAACCGGAAGCCGTTCCGCTCGACAGGACCAACTTGTCGGATGCGGAGGAATCGTCACCGAGCTCGGTCTGGATAAGCAGCAGGCCACCCAGGCCGATATAATTGCCCGAAATCGTCAGGCTGTCGGTGGCACCGGTGCTGCCATTGGTCAGGTCGATGCGTCCGGCATTGGTGACCTGCGCCAACTGACCCGCCGTAAACGCCTGGATCGCCGCGTTGAAACCGCCGCCATAGAGCGTGCTTGCGGCATCGACACTGAGCGAACCTGTGCCGGTGCCGCTGTCGCCGAGCACCAGATTGCCGTCGAGCGTCAGCTCGGTGTCATTGGTGGCGTCGATGCTTTCCCAGTTCTGGAGCCGGCTGATCCCGTCCAGTTTGACGTTGTCCAGGGTCAGCGCGTCGGTGCCGAGACCACCCGATATGGTATTCGTGGCACCGAGATTGGCGTTGGTGAGGTTGCTGAGTTCGGCGGTGTCGTTGTCGCCGCCGAGGTCGACGGCGCCATAGATGATGCCGCCGCCATTCCAGACGAAGTTATCGGCGCCAACGCTCATCAGTATATCGCCACCGACCGTACCGCCGGTGACCGTGACGCTGTCGTTGCCGCCGCTGACGCTGATGTTGCCGCCGATGGTGCCGCCCGACAGGATGATCGTGTCCTTGTCGAAGCCGGTGACGAGGTTGCGGTCGATGGTGCCGCCGGACATGTTGAAGTAGTTCTGGTCGAGCTTCATGTTGACGCGGCCGATGCGGCCACCGGTCATCACGGCACGGTCGCCATCGTCGAAGAAATCGACGATGCGCCCGCCGGTCATGGTGAAGGTGTCGAGGCCATCGCCCTGGTTGAGCGAACCGATCTGGCCGCCGCTCATGTTGAAGTCGTCGATGCCGGCGCCCTGCTGGACATTGCCGGCGACGGTACCCGCGCCGATGGTGAAGAAATCCGTGCCGCCACCCTGATCGACGGCGCCGGTGATGGTGCCTGACTGCATATCGATGCGATCCGTGCCTACACCAAAGGTGACGTTGCCTGATATCTGCCCGGTGCCGCCGGCGGGAAAATTCAGCGTGTTGTCGCCATCGGGATCGGCGAGGCTGCCGCCTGAGTCGCCGCTATCACAGGTGTAGACGGTGTTTCCGGCGGATGGACCCAGCACGCATGCGGCAAACGCGGCGGAGTTGGGCAGCAACGCAAAAGCCGTAGTTGAGAAGATGCTAATAAGCCACGGGTGTAGCGGCTGCGGCTTTCGCCGTAGCGAAGCAACTGCCACCTGCACATCCTCCGAACGACTATTCGGAAGTGAGTTCTTCATATGCCGCATCGCGTCCCCTCTCGATTCGCGATTTCCAGCCCCCGCCAGTCGCCGTAATGAAGACACAATTCATTCGATTTTACAAAGCCTAATCTACCCCGCATGGTTGCTAAACTGCAAAGACTACTCAAATGACCTGGCGTAGCGCGCGGTTGGCGTTGCCGTGGCCCATGCTTTAGGATCGGTTTGGGCCGAAGGATCGAGGGCCTGTCACGGGTCGATAAAAGGACATCGCATGGCAACCAGGGACGCATTCGGCCTGGCACTTTCGGGCGCCACGGAGGCGGGATTCACCCCCTACAGCCAGGCAGTGCGTGAACTGCAGTGCTTCGTCGGCGATCCCGTAGCCTCCGTCGACCGCGCCATCGCGGAAAATCCCGGCTTCGTCATGGCGCATGTCTTCAAGGGTTATCTGTTCGGCCTCGCCACCGAGCGGGAGGCGACGGCCGTGGCCAAGGCCTGCCATGAGGCCGCACTGCCGCTTGCCGCGACCACGCGCGAGCGGGCGCATGTCTCGGCCCTCGGGCATCTCGCCAGCGGACGATGGCATCAAGCCAGCCGCATTCTCGAGGACGTCGCCATCGAGACCCCCCGCGACGGGCTGGCGCTGCAGGTCGGCCACCAGATCGATTTCTTCACCGGCAATGCACGCATGCTGCGCGACCGCATCGCACGGGCCCTGCCGTCATGGCAAAGCTGCATGCCCGGCTACCACGCCATGCTCGGCATGCAGGCCTTCGGGCTGGAGGAAATGGGTGATTATGTCAGGGCCGAGCAGCTTGGCCGCGCGGCGGTCGACATGGAGCCGCGCGATGGCTGGGCGCAGCACGCCGTCGCCCATGTCATGGAAATGCAGAGCCGGCAAAGGGATGGCATCGCCTGGATGCAGGCCAACCCGGAAGCGTGGACAAGGGAGAGCTTCCTGCAGGTGCACAATTGGTGGCACCTGGCGCTGTTCCACTATGATCTCGGCGAGACCGACGCGGTGCTGGCCCTCTATGACGGCCCTATCTACAGCGTGCAATCGACGATGGCGCTCAACATGGTCGATGCCTCGGCAGTCTTGTGGCGGCTCGCCCTCCGCGGCGTCAATGTCGGCGACCGCTGGGCGGCGCTCGCCGCCAATTGGCACAAGGCCGGCGCCGGCAATTATGCCTTCAACGATGCCCACGCGATGATGGCCTTTGTCGGTGCAGGGTTAGATGTGCCGGCCCTCGCTTTGCTTGAGGCTCAGCGCGATGCCATGCGTGGCAGCGACGACAATGCGGCTTTCACGCGGGATGTCGGCCATCCGCTGACGCTCGCCATCAAAGCATTCGGGGAGGGCAGCTACGCCGAGGCCGTGCGCCTGATCCGGCCGATTCGGTCGATCGCTCATCGCTTCGGCGGCAGCCACGCCCAGCGCGATGTGATCGACCTGACGCTGATCGAGGCAGCGTTGCGCGCCGGTGACGGTGCGCTGGCCAGGGCGCTCACGGCGGAGCGTTCGATGGCGCGGCCCGACAGTCCGCTGTCAGCGCTATTTGTGCGACGCGCCGCCGATTTGTCCGAGAATTGACCCGAAGCGGATCTTGTTTTAAAAACTGGCCAAGCCAGATTTTTTCGAGACCCGAAAAAATTAACTGGCGTGGGAGGAAGACATGTATCTGGGCCTCGATCTCGGGACGTCGGGCGTCAAGGCGCTGCTGATCGATGCCGGGCAAACCGTCATCGGTTCCGGCCATGCGTCGATCGACGTGTCGCGGCCGCATCCCGGCTGGTCGGAACAAAACCCGGACAACTGGATCCGCGCCTGCGAAGAGGCGATTGCCGACCTCAGGGCCAGGCATCCAAAAGAGTTCGCCGCGGTCAAGGGCATCGGCCTGTCCGGCCACATGCATGGCGCCACGCTGCTCGACGCCGCCGACAAGGTGCTGCGTCCCTGCATCCTGTGGAACGACACGCGCAGTCATGCCGAGGCGGCTGTCCTCGATGCCGATCCGCGCTTCCGCGCCCTGACCGGCAACATCGTCTTTCCCGGTTTCACCGCGCCGAAACTTGCCTGGGTGAAGAACAACGAGCCCGCTGTCTTCGCCAAGGTGGCAAAAGTGCTGCTGCCCAAGGATTTCCTGCGGCTCTGGCTTTCGGGCGAACACATTTCGGAAATGTCGGATTCTGCCGGTACGTCCTGGCTCGATGTCGGCAAGCGGCGCTGGAGTACGGACCTGCTCGCAGCGACGTCGCTCGACGAGAGGCAGATGCCGTCGCTGGTTGAGGGCACGCACAAGGCAGGCGCACTGCGCAGCGAATTGGCATCGAAATGGGGCGTCCAGGCCGGCATTCCGATCGCCGGCGGCGCCGGCGACAATGCGGCCTCGGCCTGCGGCATGGGCACGGTCGGCGCCGGCCACGCTTTCGTCTCGCTCGGCACATCGGGCGTGCTGTTTGCCGCCAACGCTTCCTACCTGCCCAACCCGGCAAGTGCCGTGCATACCTTCTGCCACGCGCTGCCGAACACCTGGCATCAGATGGGCGTCATTCTGTCGGCGACGGATTCGCTTAACTGGCTGTCCGAAATCACCGGGAAGAGCGCCGGCGAATTGACCACTGAGCTCGGCGACACATTGAAGGCGCCCGGAGGCGTGTCCTTCCTGCCTTACCTTTCAGGTGAGCGCACACCCTACAATGATGCCGCCATTCGCGGCGCGTTCACAGGGCTGGCGCATGAATCGAGCCGTGCCGTGCTGACCCAGGCCGTGCTGGAGGGTGTAGCCTTTGCCTTCCGTGACAGCCTCGAAGCCCTGGCCACGGCCGGCACGAGCTTGACGCGAGTGACGGCGATCGGCGGCGGCTCGCGCTCGCGTTACTGGTTGAAGGCGATTGCCACCGCGCTTCAACTGCCTGTCGACATTCCCGCCGACGGCGATTTCGGCGCCGCCTTTGGTGCCGCACGGCTCGGTCTGATTGCTGCGACGGGTGCCGATCCGCTTGAAGTCTGTACGGCACCGAGAACGGATGCGACGATCGAACCGGACGCGGCGCTTGGCGGGGTCTATGCCGACGCCTATCAGCGCTACCGGGCGCTTTATCCGGCAATCAAGGTCGCCACGGCGTGAGCGATCTTTCGCCCACGCCGCGGCTGTCCGGCTCACTGCGCAGGCACCTTGTCGAGAAAGCCGGTGACGCTCTTCAGGCGGCCGTTCTCGATGATTCCGATGTCGGTACCTTCGATCACCGAAGGCGTCCCCTCAGGTCCGAGATTCCACGAAAAGCGGATCTTGTCGGCAAAACCGTCCGGCGTGCCCTTCAGCGAGAACCGGAAGCCGGCAAAGCGCTGCTGCACGCCGTCGATCAGAGCCGCGACGCCTTCATGGCCGTCGCCCTGCATGAGCGGATCACGATAGCTGACGTCTTCCGTGAAGGTCGCCTTGAGCAATTCGGCCCGGCGGCCGGCATCGCTTTCGTTCCAGGCGGTGATGTAGTTTTCAGCGATATTGGTGAGGTCGGTCATGGTCTGTCTCCTTCGTTTGGTGGCTTTGACATGACCCTTTTCGACCAGCGCTGGCCTGAAACCAATTACGCCTGAGGTAATGGCGGCAGAACTTTGTGAGAGGACAGAAATCATGAGCAGCGGATTCTTCGGCGACATCAAGAAAATCAAATATGAAGGGCCGGATTCGACCAATCCGCTGGCTTATAGATTCTACAATCCCGACGAGGTCGTCGCCGGCAAACGGCTGGAAGACCATCTGCGCTTCGCCGTCGCCTACTGGCACTCCTTTGCCTGGCCGGGCGGCGATCCGTTCGGCGGCCAGACCTTCGACCGGCCGTGGTTCCCCAAGGCCGGCGGCACCGACACGATGGAGTTGGCCAAGCTCAAGGCCGACGTCGCCTTCGAGATGTTCTCGCTGCTTGGCGCGCCCTATTTCTGCTTCCATGACGCCGATGTGCGGCCGGAGGGCAAGGACTTTTCCGAAAGTGCCGCGCGCCTCGACGAGATCGCCGATTACTTTGCGGGCAAGATGAAGCAGACCGGCGTCAAACTGCTTTGGGGCACCGCCAATCTGTTCTCCAACCGCCGCTTCATGTCGGGTGCGGCCACCAATCCCGATCCGGACGTCTTTGCCTACGCGGCGGCGACGGTAAAAAGCTGCATCGACGTCACCAAGCGGCTGAAGGGCGAAAACTACGTGCTGTGGGGCGGGCGCGAAGGCTATGAGACGCTGCTCAACACCGACCTCGCGCGCGAGCAGGAACAGGCCGGCCGGTTCCTCAGCATGGTCGTCGACTACAAGCACAAGATCGGTTTCAAGGGCACGATCCTGATCGAGCCGAAGCCGCAGGAGCCGACTAAGCATCAGTACGATTACGATGTCGCCACGGTCTACGGCTTCCTCAAGCGCTTCGGGCTGGAGAAGGAGGTCAAGGTCAATATCGAGCAGGGCCACGCCATCCTGGCCGGCCATTCCTTTGAGCACGAACTGGCTCTGGCCAATGCGCTCGGCATTTTCGGTTCGATCGATATGAACCGCAACGACTACCAGTCGGGCTGGGACACCGACCAGTTCCCCAACAACGTGCCAGAAATGGCGCTGGCCTACTATCAGGTCCTGCAGGCCGGCGGCTTCAAGACCGGCGGCACCAATTTCGACGCCAAGCTGCGCCGCCAGTCGCTCGATCCGCAGGACCTGCTGATCGGCCATATCGGCGGCATGGATTCTTGCGCACGCGGCCTGAAAGCCGCGGCCCGCATGGTCGAGGACAAGGCGCTATCGGCGCCGCTGGCCGAACGTTATGCCGGCTGGAACACGGCCGAGGGCAAGGCGATGCTCGCCGGCAAGCGCACGCTTGAGGATATCGCCGAGCGTGTCGTCAAGAAGAAGATCGAGCCGCAGCCGAGGTCCGGCCGCCAGGAACTGCTGGAAAATATCGTCAACCGCTACGTGTAAGGCGCGCGCCGCTCCATCTCTGGACCGACATCCGACACTACTGGCTGAAAGCCGCCGCCATCGCCATCTGCTAGTCAGCCCACTTCGCACGAGGCTGCCGAGGATCGCACAGATCTTCGGCAGCCAGCGTGTAATCAAGATGCCACGCGTGTCGCCGAAAGAGGGCCCGTGCGGCAGCCTTTATTTTATGCATGTCGCCATCCCAAAATCGCTGTGCGCTTTTGGGCGACATGCATTGGCGGGAGACGGAAAATGGCAGAGGATCGAATCATCGTGCGCCCGGCGCAGGCGAGCGATATTCCGGCGTTGAAGCAGGTGCTGCATGAAACCTTCGAAGGCACATGGCTGCCGAACATCACCGAAGCAGCGGCGCGGCGCTATGTCGAGACGGATATTGGCGGGCGCTATGTCGACCAGAGCTGGCCTGAATTCGCCGTTGCCGAGATCGATGGCGAGGTCGCCGGCCTGATCCATTGGCGCGCGGATTTCATCGAGGCCCTGCACGTCATGGCGTCCCGTCAAGGCCAAGGTGTCGGCCGCAAGCTGCTTTCCCATGCCGAACAGGCGATCGGCGCCGCCGGATTGGCGCAGGCGCGGCTGGAAACCGACACGTTCAACCTGCCCGCACAAGCACTCTACAAGGCGGTCGGCTATATCGAAAAAAATCGCTATCCAGACGACGAATGGGACAGTGGCTTCACCACGGTGCTGTTCGAAAAGCGGCTGTAGATCTCTCCTTGACCTGACCTGCCAAGGCGCAGGAACAGCTTTGCGCATGGCCCGGTCACGCGACATGGTTTTGCCCTTCGACGCCCTTCAATGACCTCGCTCTTGCCTTCAAACTGCCGTCACGAATCTCGTATAAGACTGGCTCGTGGCGGGAGATGAAGAAGGAGGCGAACCGATATGCAGAACGAACGTGAAATCGACGCCCTGCTCTCACCTGGCGAGGCCGGATCGATCATCGACCGGCTGATGGCGATGCCGCATCCGAAGGATGGTACGCGCCGCTCCAACGAATGGGACCGCGCCGTTGCCAGCCGTTTCGAGACCCATCTTGCCAGACAGATGCGCTCGCAGATCGACGGCGACCGTCAGAACGCGGCCTGATCGCCCGTTGAAACCTACCCCCTCCGCAATCTGACCGGCGCTTCGCCGAAAGTCCGTGAAAACGCCCTCGAAAATGCGGCGGCGGACGAGAATCCGGTCCGCCCGGCAATATCGGCCATCGCCACTCGCGTGTCTACCACCAGCCGGCGCGCGGCGGCGAGGCGCAGCCTGAGGTAATAGGCGCCCGGCGTCTCGCCGATCGATTTGCGAAAGATGCTCTCCAGGGTTCGCGCCGTCACGCCGGTGCGCTTGGCCACCGCTTCGATAGTCAGCGGCTGGTCTACATGCGATTCCATCAGCCGGATGGCTTGCGCAAGGCGCGGGTCGTAGCCATCGAGCCGGCCGAGCGAGACCAGCGGCTGTGCGTCGGTGGCGGCGCGCGCCTGGTCGTAGATGAAGACGCTGGCGACATCGAGCGCCACCGCCATACCGAGCCGCGTGCGGATCAGATGCAGCATCAGGTCGAAGGTCGGCGACGCGCCACCCGAGGTAAACACCGGTCCGTCAATGACATAGCGATCCGGGCGGACATCGACGCCAGGGAAGGCCGAGGAAAAATCCTCCATGTCCTCCCAATGGGTGGTGGCACTGCGCCCTTCCAGCAGGCCGGCGCGAGCCACCAGCCAGGTGCCCGCCTCGACACCGCCGCAAGCACGCGCCGTGCGTGCCGCCCGGCGCAGTCCGGACAACAGAGCCGAGGTTGCATAATTCTGGGTGCCGAAACCGGCGACGACGACGAGAACGTCAGTCGGCTCGGCCGCGTCGAAACGACCACTGACCGCCACCGGCAGGCCGCATGTGGTGACCGGAGCCTCGCCGGTCACCGAGACCAGCCGAAAATCAAACAGGGTCTCGCCGGAGATACGGTTGGCGGCGCGTAGCGGATCGACGGCCGAGGCCACGCACATGATCGACGAGCCGGAAAACACCAGCAGCGTCACCTTGAGCGGCAGACGCTCGGCGCGAAAGATCGTCGGTTTTTCGCTTTTTGTCATGGAAGCTTCGTAAAACGCAAAACAGTTTCCGGCAAGTCGGGCATTGTTGTGGTCTGTTTCTATCGGAGGAGAGTTCCATGCCGCTTGCGATGAACCGTGAGGTCTTCATTACCTGTGCCGTGACCGGGTCCGGCGGGTCGCAGGACCGCAGCCCGCATGTGCCGCGCTCGCCAAAGCAGATCGCGGACTCCGCCATCGATGCGGCCAAAGCGGGCGCCGCCATTGTGCATTGCCATGTGCGCGATCCCGAGACCGGCAAGCCCAGGCGCGACGTGCATCTCTATCGCGAGGTGACCGAGCGCATCCGCGAGGCCAATGTCGACGTCGTGCTGAACCTGACCGCCGGCATGGGCGGCGACATGGTGTTCGGATCGCCGGAAGCGCCGCTGCCGCTCAACGAAAAAGGCACCGACATGGGCGGCGCCACCAACCGCATGGAACATGTGCGCCAGTGCCTGCCGGAAATCTGCACGCTCGACTGCGGCACCATGAATTTCGCCGAAGCCGACTATGTCATGACCAACACGCCCGGCATGCTTCGCGCCATGGGCGGCATGATGACGGCGCTCGGCGTCAAGCCGGAGATCGAGGCCTTCGACACCGGCCATCTGTGGTTCGCCAAGCAACTGGTCGAGGAAAAGGTGCTGAACCCGGATGCGCTGGTGCAGCTCTGCATGGGCGTGCCGTGGGGCGCGCCTGACGACCTCAACACCTTCATGGCCATGGTCAACAATGTCCCGTCGACCTGGAACTGGTCGGCCTTCGCCATCGGCCGCAACCAGATGGCCTATGCCGCGGCGGCGGTGCTGGCCGGCGGCAATGTCCGCGTCGGGCTGGAAGACAATCTGTGGCTCGACAAGGGCGTGCTGGCGACCAATGCTCAGCTGGTCGAGCGTGCCGCCAGCATCGTCACCAATCTGGGCGCCAGGATCATCGGCCCCGAGGAAGTGCGCAAGAAGCTGAACCTGACCAAGCGGGCGCCGATAGCGGCATAAGCATGATCCCGAAAAGTGGGAACCGGTTTTCGGATAAGATCATGCTGAAACAAGAAGTTCATTCATCGGAAGGGTCGACATGACTACCGTCAAATTCACCGCGATGAAGGATGGCGATCGGGACGATTACGAGTTCCTGACCGCGCATGAAATCGACTATGCGGCCAGGACCGGCGAACGGCTGCTCGACGCGCTGGTGCAACTCGACGCGGGCCTGTCGGGCTACAAGATCACAAGGCTCGGCCATTCGCTGCAGGCGGCGACGCGTGCCTGGCGTGACGGCGCCGACACCGACTGGATCGCCTGCGCGCTGCTGCACGACATCGGCGACATCTATGCGCCTTACAATCACGACGAATATGCCGCTTCGATCCTGAAACCCTTCGTGCGCGAACAATGCACCTGGGTGGTGGAGAAACATGGCGACTTCCAGCGGCTCTATTATGCCCATCATCTGGGCGGTAACCGCCATGCGCGCGATCGCTTTGCCGGCCACGCCTATTTCGACGATTGCGACCAGTTTTGCGAGCGCTGGGACCAGTCGAGCTTCGACCCCGACTATGACACGCTGCCCATCGAATTCTTCCGGCCCCTTGTGATCGAGGTCTTTGCCCGCAAGGCCTACGATCCCTCGGTGATCCGCGCCGGTGAGCGCGTGCCGCTCGTCGATCCCGCAACAGCCACGACAAGAACCGGAGCTTCCGCATGAGCATCATCAACAAGGCAGCCGCCATCGGCGGCGGCGTCATCGGCGCCGGCTGGGTGGCGCGGCTCTTGCTCAACGGCATCGACGTGTCGATCTTCGACCCCGATCCCGAGGCATCGCGCAAGGTTGGTGAAGTGATGAAGGGCGCGCGCCGCGCCTATAGGCAGATGGTTCCCGGCGGTCTGCCCAAGGAGGGCAAGTTGACCTTCGCCAAGACCATCGCCGAGGCAGTGGCCGATGCCGATTTCATTCAGGAAAGCGTGCCGGAACGGCTCGACCTCAAGCACCGGGTGCTCGCCGAGATCGATACCCACGCGCCGGCCAATGCGATTGTCGGCTCCTCGACCTCGGGCATCAAGCCAACCGACATGCAGGTGGCGATGAAGAAGCATCCGGAGCGGCTGGTCGTCGGCCATCCGTTCAACCCGGTCTATCTCCTGCCGCTGGTCGAGATCGTGGGCGGCGAGCAGACCTTTCCCGAGGCGATCGAGGTCGCTAAGGAGATGTATGCCTCAATCGGCATGAAGCCGGTCGTCATCCGCAAGGAGATCGAGGCCTTCGTCGGCGACCGCCTGCTCGAAGCGGCATGGCGCGAGGCGCTGTGGCTGATCAAGGACGGCATCTGCACGGTCGAGGAACTCGACGATATCATGCGCTACGGCTTCGGCCTGCGTTGGGCGCAGATGGGCATGTTCCAGGTCTATCGCGTCGCCGGCGGCGAGGCCGGCATGCGCCACTTCATGGCGCAGTTCGGGCCCTGCCTGAAATGGCCATGGACCAAGCTGATGGACGTGCCGGAGTTCAACGACGAGCTGGTCGACCTGATTGCCACCCAGTCGGACGAGCAGGCGCATGGCATGTCGATCCGCGAGCTGGAAAAGATCCGCGATGACAATCTGGTCGCGATCATGGATGCGCTGTCGAAGCAGAACAAAGGCAAGGGCTGGGGCGCCGGCGCATTGCACAAGGACTATACCAGGCAGCTGGCCAGACTGGCGGCGAAGAAACCGACGGCCTCCAAGGCTGCCGAGAAAGCCAAAGCGTTGAAGCCGGTGAAGAAAGCCGAAAAGCCGAAGAAAAAGACCGGCAAGAAGAAGGGCTGAGAGCATGGATTTCGGTCTGTCGGAGGAACAGAGGCTCATCGTCGAGACGACGCGTGCGTTCGTCGAAAATGAGCTTTACCCGCATGAGCGCGAGGTCGAGCGCACCGGCGTGCTGCGCCGCGACCTGATCGAGGAGATCAAGGTCAAGGCAATCGAGACTGGGCTCTATGCCGCCAACATGCCGGCCGATGTCGGCGGCGCAGGCCTCGATACAGTGACCTGGCTGCTCTACGAAAAGGAGCTTGGCCGCGCCAACTATGCGCTGCACTGGACCTGCGTGGCGCGGCCCTCCAACATCCTTCTGGCCGGCACGCCGGAGCAGCGCGAGAAATATCTGTTCCCCTGCATCCGCGGCGAGAAATGGGACTGCCTGGCGATGACCGAGCCGGGCGCAGGCTCCGACTTGCGCGGCATGAAGGCGACGGCGGTGCAGGATGGCGACGACTGGGTGCTGAACGGCACCAAGCATTTTATCTCCCACGCCGACCTCGCCGACTTTGCCATCGTTTTCATGGCCTCAGGCGAAGAGGATTCGCCGCGCGGCAAACGCAAGAAGATCACCGCCTTCTTCGTCGACAAGGGCACCAAAGGCTTCACCGTCCGCGATGGCTACCGCAACGTCTCGCATCGCGGCTACACCAACGCCATCCTCGAATTCGACGATTGCCGGCTGCCCGCCGCCCAAGTGTTGGGCGAAGTCCACAAGGGTTTCGACGTCGCCAATTCCTGGCTCGGCGCCACCCGGCTGCAGGTCGGCGCCACTTGCCTCGGCCGCGCCGAGCGGGCGCTTGGGCATGCCGTGGAATACGCCGCGCAGCGCCAGCAATTCGGCCAGCAGATCGGCAAGTTCCAGGGCGTGTCGTTCAAGCTCGCCGACATGGCGACCGAACTGAAGGCCGCCGACCTGATGGTGTTCGAGGCCGGCTGGAAGTACGATCAGGGTACCGTCACCGATCAGGACATGGCCATGGCCAAGCTGAAGGCCACCGAGATGCTGGCATACGTCGCCGACGAGGCGATCCAGATCCATGGCGGCATGGGGCTGATGGACGATCTGCCGCTGGAGCGCATCTGGCGCGACGCCCGCGTCGAGCGCATCTGGGAGGGCACGTCGGAAATCCAGCGCCACATCATTTCACGGGCGCTGCTGCGTCCGTTTGGGGCATAACATATGCATAAACTTGAGCGTCTCCTGCGGCCGAAATCGATTGCCGTGTTCGGCGGTGCGCAGGCCGCGGCCGTCGTCGCCCAATCGATCAAGATGGGCTTTGCCGGCGAGATCTGGCCGGTGCATCCGACCAAGGACGAGGTCGCGGGCCGCAAGGCCTATCGTTCGGTCGCCGATTTGCCTGACGCGCCGGACGCTGCCTTTATCGGCGTCAACCGGCATTTGACCATCGAGGTGGTCAAGGCGCTGGCCGAACGCGGCGCCGGCGGTGCCGTCTGCTTTGCCGCCGGCTTCCTCGAAACCGAGGCCTATGACGATGATGGCGAGCGGCTGCAGGCCGAGCTGGTCGGGGCGGCCGGCTCGATGCCGATCATCGGGCCGAATTGCTACGGCCTGATCAATTATGCCGACGGCGCGCTTCTGTGGCCCGACCAGCATGGCGGCATAAGACTGGCTGAGGGCGGCAAGGGCGTCGCCATCATCACCCAGTCCTCCAACATCGCCATCAACATGACGATGCAGAAGCGCGGCCTGCCGATCGCCTTTCTGATGACCGCCGGCAACCAGGCGCAGACCGGCCTGTCCGAAATGGCGCTCGGCCTGATCGAGGATGAGCGCGTCACGTCGCTTGGCCTGCACATCGAAGCCTTCGATTCCGTAGCCGGCTTCGAACGGCTGGCGGCGCGAGCCCGCGAGTTGAAGAAGCCGATCATCGCCATGAAGGTCGGCCGTTCCGAACAGGCCAGGCAGGCGACCGTCTCGCATACCGCCTCGCTCGCCGGCTCGGACGCGGCCTCGGGTGCGTTCCTGAAGCGGCTCGGCATTGCGCGCGTCGATTCGATCCCCGCCTTCATCGAGGCGCTGAAGCTGCTGCACATCACCGGACCTTTGCCCGGATACAGGCTGTCGTCGATGAGCTGCTCCGGCGGCGAGGCCTCTGTCATGGCCGACAGCGCCGAAGGGCGCTGGGTCAATTTCCCTGTGCTGACCGACAGCCACCGCGCCCATGTCAAATCGACGCTCGGGCCGCTGGTCGCGGTCGCCAACCCGCTCGACTACCACACCTTCATCTGGAACAACGAGCCGGCGATGACCGCCACCTTCACGGCCATGGTGTCGGGCGGTTTCGACCTCAACATGCTGGTGCTGGATTTTCCGCGCCCCGACCGCTGCTCGGTCACCGACTGGTGGGCGACGCTGCGCGCCTTCGAATCGGCGCTGAAGACCAACAAGGCGCATGGCGCGATCGTCTCCTCGCTGCCGGAGAACCTGCCGGAGGAATACACGGCCGAGTTGATGGCGCGCGGCATGGTGCCGTTGTTCGGCATTTCGGAAGCCATGGATGCAGCCGGGGCGGCGGCCTTCATCGGCTGGGCTTGGGCTGAACCGCAGGCGCAGCAGATCGACACTTCTGCTGCTGGTGCGCCTGGCGGTGACCACGTCACGCCCGATGAGGCCGAGGCGAAGTCACGGCTGATCAAGGCTGGCCTGCCGGTGCCGAAGGGCGAACGCGCCGCCAATGCGGTCGAGGCGGTGATCTCTTCCATGGCGCTTGGCTTTCCCCTCGCTCTGAAGGCGCTCGGCGTCACCCACAAATCCGAAGTTGGGGCTGTCAGGCTCAATCTCAGGGATGCCGAATCCGTTAGCACCGCAGCGCATGACCTGTTGCCACTCGGCACCGGGCTCTATGTCGAGCGCATGGTGCGCGACGGCGTCGCCGAACTCATCGTCGGCTTCACCCGCGACCCTATGTTCGGCGCGGTGATGACGCTCGGCACCGGCGGCGTGCTGGTCGAATTGTTGCGCGACAGCGTCACGCTGATGCTGCCGGCGACGCGCGACGATATTGAGGCGGCGTTGCGCGGCCTGAAACTGTTCCCGCTGCTCGAAGGCTATCGCGGCCGGCCGAAGGCCGATGTCGCGGCTGCCATCAATGCCATTTCGGGCATTGCCGCCTTCGTGCAGCAGAATGCCGGTGAGATCGAGGAACTCGACATCAACCCGCTGATCGTCTGTGCAGAGGGCAAAGGCGCCTGGATCGCCGACGCGCTGCTGGTGCTGGGAGAGAACAAGAATGTCTGACGTCATTTCGACCCGCCGCGAGGGCACCATCCTCGAGGTCACCCTCGACCGGCCCAAGGCCAACGCCATCGACCTGAAGACCTCGCGGCTGATGGGCGAGACCTTCAAGGCGTTCCGCGACGATCCGGATTTGCGCGTCGCCATCGTCAAGACCGCCGGTGACAAGTTCTTCTGCGCCGGCTGGGACCTCAAGGCCGCCGCCGGCGGCGATGCGGTCGACGGCGACTATGGCGTCGGCGGCTTTGCCGGCCTGCAGGAACTGCGCGACCTCAACAAGCCGGTCATCGCCTGCGTCAACGGCATGGCGGTCGGCGGTGGCTTCGAGCTGGCGCTGTCCTGCGACCTCATCTACGCCTCGGACCATTCCTCCTTCGCGCTGCCCGAAATCCGCGCCGGTACGCTGGCCGACGCGGCGACGATCAAACTGCCGAAGCGCATCCCCTATCATGTCGCCATGGACCTGCTGCTCACCGGCCGCTGGATGGATGTCGCCGAGGCGCATCGCTGGGGCCTGGTTAACGAAGTGCTGCCCAAGGAAAAGCTCGAGGAGCGCGTCTGGGAGATCGCCCGGTTGCTCGCCAGCGGTCCCCCATTGGTCTTTGCCGCGATCAAGGAGACCGCGCGTGTGGCCGAGGCGCTGACCTTCCAGGACGCGATGAACAGGGTGACGCGGCGGCAGCTGCCGACGGTCGATGCACTCTACGGCTCCGAGGACGGCATGGAGGGTTTTCGCGCTTTCGCCGAAAAGCGCGAGCCGGTTTGGAAGGGGAAGTAGCAGGAACGATGGCGTTCCGTCACACCCCCCTCTGCCCTGCCGGGCATCTCCCCCGCAAGGGGGGAGATCGGACGTCGTTTCTGCTTTCGCCAATAGTCGACGCTGCAAGAAGAGCACCGCGATCGAAACTGCCAATCTCCCCCCTTGCGGGGGAGATGGCCGGCAGGCCAGAGGGGGGTGCCCAGGTTCGACTTCGGCAGCCTCACTCATGACCGACTACAAAACCCTCATCGACGCCGAGACGTGGGCCTTTATCGAGCGGACGAATTCCTATTACCCGCCCGATACGATCGACTACACGATCGCGCAGCAGCGCGAGATCTATGACCGGATGTGCCGCGAGTTCTTTGCCGGCCATCCCGACGGCGTTGCGGTCGAAACCTCCGCAATTTCAACCCTCAGGCACGACATCCCGATCCGCATCTACCGAAGCGCGCCGCAGGCGGCAGTGACGGTGCTTTATGCCCATGGCGGCGGTTTCATCCTCGGCGGACTGGACAGCCATGACGATGTCTGCGCCGAACTGTGCGCCCGCACCGGCTATGAGGTGGTCTCGGTCGATTATCGGCTGGCGCCGGAGCATCTGCATCCGGCCGCTTTCGACGATGCTACGAGCGCCTTCGAATGGGCCGCCGCCAATCGCCATCATCCTATCGTGCTCTGCGGCGACAGCGCCGGCGGCAATCTCTGCGCCGCCGTCAGTCACGCCACGCGCGGCCATTCGAAAAGGCCGATCGGCCAGGTTCTGATCTATCCCGGCCTCGGCGGCGACCGGTCGCAAGGATCGTACATAACGCATGCCGAAGCGCCGATGCTGACAACGCGCGATCTCGAATTCTACAAGAACATCCGCACCGGCGGGCAAGACGGCACCGGCGACATCACGCAGTCGCCGCTTGCCGACGCCGATTTCGCCTACCTGCCGCCGACAGTGCTGATCACCGCGCAATGCGATCCCCTGTCGTCCGACGGCGAAGCCTATCGCGACCGCATCGTCGCGGCCGGCGGACGGGCATACTGGTTCGAGGAACCGGGCCTGGTGCATGGCTATCTCAGGGCTCGGCACACGGTCGGCCGCGCCCGCGCGAGTTTTACCCGGATCGTTGACGCGGTTGCTGCCCTTGGACAGGGTGCCTGGCACTGGTGAGCGGTCTTTTCGCCTCGCCGCCTGAAACCTTATTACACCGAGGCAGCCGCCGACCGGCCGGCGCTGCGGCCGGAAAAGATGCAGCCGCCGAGGAAGGTGCCTTCGAGCGCCGCATAGCCATGCACGCCGCCGCCGCCGAAACCGGCGGCTTCGCCGACGGCGTAGAGCCCGGCGACCGGCTGGCCATCGGCACCCAGCACGCGGCTGTCGAGATCGGTCTGCAGGCCACCCAGCGTCTTGCGGGTCAGGATGTTGAGCCGCACCGCGATCAGCGGGCCGTTTGCCGGGTCGAGCATCTTGTGCGGCTTTGCCGTGCGGATCAGCCGGTCGCCGGGATAGGCGCGCGCCCCGCGCAAAGCGGTGATCTGCATATCCTTGGAGAACGGGTTGTCGAGCTGCCGGTCGCGGGCGCGGATTTCGCGCTCGACCTGGGCCACCCCAAGAAGCGGCTCGCCGCCGGCAAGCGCGTTCATGCGCGCGACCAGCGCCGGCAAATCGGCCTCGACGATGAAATCCTCACCTTTTTCCATGAACGCCTTGACCGGACCCGGAATGCCCGAGGTGGCGCGGCCGAGCACCTGGCGCCAGCTCTTGCCGGTCAAATCGGGGTTCTGTTCTGAGCCCGACAGCGCGAACTCCTTCTGGATGATCTTCTTGGTCAGGATGAACCAGGAATAATCGAAGCCGGTGCTCATGATGTGGCTGAGCGTGCCCAGCGTGTCGAAGCCGGGATAGAGCGGCACCGGCAGGCGCTTGCCGCGGGCATCGAGCCACAGCGATGACGGGCCGGGCAGGATGCGGATCGCATGGTCGGTCCAGATCGGCGCCCAGTTCTTGATGCCCTCGACATAGTGCCACATGCGGTCGCGGTTGATGATCGAACCGCCGGCCTGTTCCGTGATCGCCAGCATGCGGCCGTCGACGTGATCGGGCACGCCGGCGATCATGCGCTTCGGTGCAGCGCCGAGCCGTTGCGGCCAGTTTTCGCGGACAAGCTGGTGGTTGGCACCGATGCCGCCGGAGGCGACGATCACCGCTTGCGCATGAAGCTCGAAATCGCCGGTGACATCGCGCGAACTCTTGTGGCCGCGGTCGACGGGGCTTGGCTGCAGGATGTCGCCGCGCACGCCGGTTACAACAGCGCCCGTGCGGGTCAATTCATTGACGCGGTGCCGGAACCTGAAGCTGATCAATCCACGCTTTTCCGCCTCGCGCACGCGCAGGACAAAAGGTTCCAGCACGCCGGGCCCGGTGCCCCAGGTGATGTGGAAGCGCGGCACCGAATTGCCGTGGCCGATGGCATTGCCGCCGCCGCGCTCGGCCCAGCCGACCACGGGGAAGAATTTCAGGCCGCGCTGCATCAGCCAGGAGCGTTTTTCGCCGGCGGCAAAGCCGACATAGGCTTCCGCCCATTTGCGCGGCCAGAAATCCTCGGGCCGATCGAAAGCCGCGGTGCCCAGCCAGTCTTCCAACGCCAGGTCATGCGAATCGCGGATGCGCATGCGCCGCTGCTCGGGCGAATCGACGAGGAAAAGGCCGCCGAACGACCAGAACGCCTGGCCGCCGAGCGACTGCTCCGGCTCCTGGTCGACGATGATGATTCTCTTGCCGGCCTCGGCAAGCTCGGCGGCGGCAACCAGCCCGGCAAGGCCGGCGCCGACAATGATCACGTCCGCATCGTCAGCCATCTTTCCTCCCAGAATTAGCCGGTTACTTTATTGCCGGGGTCAGACGGTCTCCCAGCCGTCCGTGCCGCCGGCGCGGAAGATGGCATCGATGACTTTCTGGTTGAGCACAGATTCCTCCAGCGTGAAGACGCGCTCCTTGCCGCCCTGTGCCGCACGCGCGAAGGTCTCGACCTCCAGCCGGTATTGCTGCGTGCCGGGAAAGCGGAACACCTGCGCCTCGGAGTGGTTCTGGTTGTGCAGTTCGACGCGGTGGTGGTCGTAGAGCCCGGCATTGAAAGGCGAGAACAACTCGATGAAACCCTTCTCACCGTGGAACACCATGACCTGGCGCGCCGCCATCTGCGTCGACAGGTAGAAGGACAGTTCGAAGTCACCGAAATCGGCGCGGATCGAGGAGTAGATGTCGGTGCCGAATGTCTTGTCGCGCTCGATCGTCGCCTGCACGCGCAGCGGCTCCTTGCCGGTCGAAAAGCGCGTCGACACGGTCGGGTAGACGCCGATGTCGGGCAGCGCGCCGCCGCCGAGGTCGAGCTGGTTGCGCATGTTGCTGGGGTCGACGTTGTAGTAGGAGAAGGCACCCTGCACATGGCGCAGCCGGCCGATGGCGCCGCTGGCGATGAGGTCGCGTACCTTGATCCATTGCGGGTGGTAGATGACCATGAAGGCCTCGCAGACCAGCACCTTTTTCTGGTCGCGCAGCTTGATCAGCGGCAGGATGTCCTTGGCGTCGAGCGCCAGCGGCTTTTCGACCAGCACGTGCTTGCCGGCTTCGATGGCCTTTGCCGTCCATTCGACATGCTGCGAGGTCGGCAGCGGGATGTAGACGCCGTCGACTTCGTTGGAGGCAAGCAGTTCCTCATAGGAGCCGAAGGCATGGCGCGCGCCGAAGCGGTCGGCGAGCGCCTTGGCCTTCGACAGGTCGCGGCTGGCGATCGCCGACAGCACGCCGTTCTCCGCCTCGACCATGGCCGGCAACAAATGCTCGCGGCCGATCTTGGCCGTCGACAACACACCCCATCGGAACATCAGGCTTCTCCATCACGATTACAGGCCACGAGGTTTGCCCGAAATTGCCGGAAAAGCCAATGACGAGGGTCAGCCCCTTTTCCCCGTCAGCGTCATGTCGAAGTCGACGATGTTGGAATAGATCGGCGTGCCGACATCCATGCCGTAGCGTGACCTCAACACCTTGCCGGTGACATGGAATTTTATGGTGCCAGCCTTGAGACCGCCAAGCTCGGCCGTGAATTTTTCCGGGAACGTCTTGCCGCGCGCCGTCAGCCGGCCGCTGACGAGGGCCGTGGTGTCGCTGGTTCGGGTCACGCTGGTCGAGCGGAACTGGATTTCCGGGTTCTTGGCAGCATCGAACACCGCGTCGGAGCGCAGGAAGGCATCGATACGGCCCTGGCCGGTGCCGACGCTTTCGGGAAAGATGGTGAAATTGACCTGCGAGCGCCCGACATCGCTGTTGTCGATGCGGATCGACCCCTTGAAGCGGGCAAAGGCGCCATTGAGGCCGCCGCCGCCGACCTTGTCGATGGAGAAGCGGATGCTGGAGCTGGCCGGGCTGATCGAATAGCTGCCGGCGGCGTCACCAAGCGCGACGGCCGCTGAAACAGGCATGGCAAGGCAAGCGGCGACCGCCGCAAATCCGAGGATGCGCGTGTACATGGGATGTTCCTTGTTGGAGGCAGCGCATTTCTTGCGCCCTCACTCCATGAACGAATGAACCGCTCGCTCTATTCCGGATCTGACGAAGGCGTGATCATGCGCGTGAGCACGCCATCCCTGAGCTGGAAATGATGCCGCAGTGCCGCCGCGACGTGGAGAGCCACGAGCGCCATACCGGCATAGGCGAGATACCAATGCGCCGCCGCCCAGAAGCTTTCGGCACCATCCGATTCGGCCAGTGGCAGGTTCGGCATGACGAACAGGTTGAACGGCAGGCTGGGGATCTCCAGCATCGAGACCGACACCAGCGCCCAGCCGGACAAGGGCAAGGCAAGCTGGAATGCGTAGAGCGCAAAATGGGCCAACGGTGCTGCCCGACGTTCCACAGACCCGACCGAACGCGGCAGCGCCGGCGTTGCATTGCCCAGGCGCCAGGCGATGCGCAGGATGATCAGGCCGAGCAGCAGAAAGCCGAAGGATTTGTGCAGCTGGATCAGCTCGAAGGCGGTGCGCTGACTGGTCAGCCGCACCATGACGAAGCCGAGAGCGAACTGGCCAATGAAGATCAGCGCAATCAGCCAGTGAAGAATGATCGCGCCCCAGCCATAGCGGGTGGTGCTGTTGGTGATCGATGTTTGCATGGGACGTGAACGAACGGTGAGGCGGCTTTCTTCCGACGCGCTTCACCCTCCCCCTTGTGGGGAGGGTCGGCTCGCGGTCGGAGCGAAGCGAAGACTGCGAGACGGGGTGGGGGTGCGCCCTACGAGACCCCCACCCCGCTTCGCAAAAGCCGCCTTCGCGGCATTTTACTGCGCGACCCTCCCCACAAGGGGGAGGGTGGGCTATCCACTCACCTTGAAGAAATCGACGAAGGCGCGCAGCGCCGGGCGCATCTGTCGGCGGCTCGGATAATAGACGAAGAAGCCGTCGAAGGACGGACACCAATCCTCCAGCACGCGGATCAGCCTGCCGTCGGCGAGCGGGGCGCGGACATAATCCTCAAAGACGAAGGCGAGCCCGGCGCCGTCGACCGCCGCCTGCGCGATCAGATGGTCCTCATCGAGGATCAGCGGTCCCTCCACCGCCATCTCGATCGTCTCGCGGCCTTTCTCGAATTCCCAGCGGTAGAGAATGCCGCTGGAGAAGCGGAAGCGGATGCAGCGGTGGCCGGCCAGGTCGCGCGGGTGGCGCGGCTTAGGGCTCGCCTCGAAATGGACCGGGGCGCCGACCACCGCGCCGCGAAGGTCCGGCCCGATGCGCACCGCGATCATGTCGCCCTGCAGGCTCTCGCCTAGCCTGACGCCAGCATCGAAGCCGCCTTCCACCACGTCGGTGAAGCGGTCCTCGATGGCGATCTCCAGCACGATGTCGGGATAGGCCGCCGCAAAGGCGCCCAGCCGCGGCGTCAGCACCAGATGCGCTGCCGTGCGCGGCACGGTCAGCCGCAGATTACCGGCCGGCCGGTCGCGCGCTTCGATTGCCGTCTCCAGCGCCAGGTCGATCTCGGAAAGCGCCGGCCGCAATCGCTCGAGTAGTTGCGCGCCCTCCTCGGTCGGGGCAACGCTGCGCGTGCTGCGTGCCAACAGGCGCACGCCAAGCCGGGCTTCGAGGCTGGATACCGCGTGGCTAACCGCCGAAGGCGCGATGGCCAATTCCCTGGCAGCGCCGCGAAAGCTGCCGCATTGAGCGACAGTCGCCAGCACCGCCAGTTGTGAAAGATGCGCTCGATTCATTGATCTATCTTTTAGTACAGCCCGTGCGGATGAAAACCGATTATCGAACACAAGGCAAGGCGCTATTTCTGCCACATCGCAACAAGGAGACGCGTTATGCAAACCCGCAAGCTAGGAACTGAATTGAACGTCTACCCCGTCGGCCTCGGCTGCATGGGCATGAGCTTCGCCTATGGCGGCCAAGCGGAAGCCGATGCGATCGCCACGCTGCACCGCGCCGTCGACATCGGCGTCAATTTCTTCGACACGGCGGAAGTCTATGGCCCCTTCGAGAATGAGATCCTGCTCGGCAAGGCGCTGAAACCGGTGCGTGACAAGGTGACGATCGCGACAAAATTCGGCTTCAAGATTTTGGAGGAAGGTACAGGCCTCGACCGCATGGCGGGCGTCGACAGCCGCCCCGAGCACGTCAAGGCGGTCGCCGAGGCCTCGCTGAAACGGCTGGGCACCGATGTGATCGACCTCTACTACCAGCACCGCGTCGACCCCGACGTGCCGATCGAGGACACCGTCGGCGCCATGGCCGAACTGGTGCGCGAGGGCAAGGTGCGCGCGCTTGGCCTGTCCGAGGCGAGTGCCGCGACCATCCGCCGGGCCCATGCCGTGCATCCAATTGCTGCCGTGCAGAGCGAATATTCGTTGTGGAGCCGCGACCCGGAGGACGAGGTGTTCGCCATCTGCCGCGAACTCGGGATCGGCTTCGTTCCCTACAGCCCGCTCGGCCGTGGCCTGCTGACCGGCACGATCGGCAAGCCCGAGGCCTTGAGCGACGACGACTGGCGCCGGACCTTGCCGCGCTTCCAGGCCGAGGCGATGGAAGCCAATGCCGCCGTCATCGCCACGCTGGAAAAGCTGGCGGCTGAAAAGGGCGCAACCTCGGCGCAGCTGGCGCTGGCCTGGGTGCTGCACCAGGGCGATTTCATCGTGCCGATCCCCGGCGCGCGAAAAATCCGTCATCTCGAGCAGAACACGGCGGCGGCCGGGATCGAACTGAGCGCGGCAGAGGTTGCGGCGATTGGTGATGCGCTTTCGCCGGATAAGGTGATGGGCAAGCGCTATACTGAGGAGCTTCTGGCGCTGGTGAATGGGTGAGCCTGATCACCACTTGGTAGTCGAAGGGGGCGCTTCGGCGTCCCTTTTGCGTGGCGCGGGACGTAGAAGATTGTGAGACCCTGGCGCGAGACACCCCCCTCTGGCCTGCCGGCCATCTCCCCCGCAAGGAGGGAGATTGGCAGCTCCACTGCCGGCACCTCTCCTTCGATGTTGGTGATTGGCGAAAGCCGGCGTGACATCCGATCTCCCCCCTTGCGGGGGAGATGTCCGGCAGGACAGAGGGGGGTGCCTCGCGCCGACATTCCGGCATTCCTACCAAGCCACCACTGAAATCTCCGGCCAGTGCTCCTTCGCCCGCGCACCCTTCACCTCATGCGTTCGCTGGTTGTCCATCACCCGGTTCGGCACGATGCGAAACGAGAAAATGTCGTCGAGCCCGAATGGTGCAACCAGATCGAGCTGCCCATCCGCGTCGTATCGGACACCGACCGCGTGGGTCTTCGACGCGAAATAGCTGACGGATTCGCTGGAGCTGAAATAGCGCGGGCACGGTTGCCCGAATTTCTGCGGATACCACAGATGCACCCGCGCCTGGTTGCGCACCTCGACCGGCAGCGGCAGTCCTTCGAAATGCGCCGCCGCACGGCGGATGACCGCGTCCTCGGCTTCGTAGGACAGGTCGCTGTCATCGAAGTAGAAAAGATCAACATCCCTGATGCCGTAGCCCGACGGTTTGCCGGTCAGGTGGTTCCAGACACTGTTGTAGAGCGCGCCGGACACCACCAGCCAGTCCGGCAGGTCGAGCGTGCGAGCCAGCGCCAGCGCGTCGCGGACCAGCGGGTCGGCAGGCACGATGGCGAGAAACGCCGCGCGCTGTTCTTCGAAAGGAAGTCCGGAATACCGCAGATGGTCCATCGCCCTTTGGAGGGCGATTCGCCATCTGCTCGCAAGTCTTAGCCGCGCAGAACGCCACCCGTCTGCTTGCCGACATTCTCGACGATACGCTTGGCCAGTGCCTCGAAATCCTCGTCGGTCAGTGTCTTTTCAACCGGCTGGATCGACACTTCGATTGCAATAGACTTCTTGCCCTCGCCCAGCGAAGCGCCTTCGAAGATGTCGAAGACCGAAACCGCGGTGATCAGCTTCTTGTCGGCGGCAAGGGCTGCGCGGACCAGCGTGCCGGCCTCGACCGACTTGTCAACGACGAAAGCGAAGTCGCGCTTGACCGCCTGGAAGGGGGACAGTTCCAGTTTCGGCTTGGTTTTCGTCGGCTTGGCCTTCGGTTCGGGCACCGCATCGACGAACACCTCGAAGCCGCACAGCGGCCCGGAAACATCGAGCCCCTCCAGCGTCTTCGGGTGGAATTCGCCAAAGGTGCCGAGCACGGTTTTCGGGCCGAGCTTGATGGTGCCGGAACGGCCGGGATGGTACCAGGCTGGACCGCCGGCCTCGATCTGCAGCCGCTCGACCGGCGCACCGCAGGCTTCGAGCGCGGCGATCGCGTCGGCCTTGGCGTCGAACACGCCGACCGGGCCGGAATTGCCGGCCCAGTTGCGGCCGGAGCCGTCGAGCTTGGCGGTGCCGCGACGCACACCGGCGGCGACGCGCCGCTGTTGGTCGGCGCCGTCGCCCTCATAGGTGCCCGACACTTCGAACAGCGCCACGTCGCCAATACCTTTGTCGGCATTGCGCTGTGCAGCGGCGATCAGCCCGGGCAGCAGCGACGGCCGCATGTCGGACATATCGGCGGCGATCGGGTTGGCAAGCTTCAGCGCGCTCTGGCCACCGCCGAACAGTTCGGCGTGTTTGGCCGGAATGAACGACCAGGTGACGGCCTCCATCATGCCGCGTACGGCAAGAGCGCGCTTGGCCGTGCGGGTGCGGACCTGCAGCGTGGTGAGGATCCTTGCGTTGACCGCGTCATGCGCACCGAGCGGCTGCGGCGCGATGTTGTCGACGCCGTGGATGCGCATGACTTCCTCGACCAGGTCTGCCTTGCCATCGACGTCGGGGCGCCAGGACGGCACGGCGACATCGACGACATCGCCCGATCCCTCCGGCTTGAAGCCGAGGCGCGACAGGATGTCGAGGCTTTCCGCCCTGGGAACCTCGATGCCGGTCAGCCTCTTCACTTCCGAAAGCGGGAAGGAAACGATCTTCGGCTGATAGCCGGCATAACCGACGACTTCCATTTCGGTCGGCGTGCCGCCGCAGAAATCGAGCACCAGTTTCGTTGCCAACTCGACGCCGGGAACCATGAATTCGGGGTCCACGCCGCGCTCGAAGCGGTAGCGCGCGTCGGTGATGATGCCGAGCGTGCGGCCGGTGCGCGCCGTGGTGATCGGATCCCAAAGGGCCGATTCGATCAGCACGTCGGTCGTGTTCTCGTCGCAGCCCGAATGCTCGCCGCCCATGATGCCGGCGATGGACTCGACGCCATTGTCATCAGCGATGACACACATTTCCGGCGTCAGCGTGTATTCGCGGCCATCGAGCGCCTGCACCTTTTCACCATCGCGCGCACGACGCACGACGAGATTGCCGGCAACCTTGCTGGCGTCGAACACATGCAGCGGGCGACCGCGGTCGAAGGTGACGTAATTGGTGATGTCGACCAGCGCGCTGATCGGTCTCAGACCAATGGCGATCAGCCGCTGCTGCAGCCATTTTGGCGACGGCCCATTCTTGACGCCCTTGACCAGGTTGAGCGCGAAGCCGGGGCAAAGCTCCGGCGCTTCGATCGTTACCTTGACCGGACACATGCCGTTGCCAACATGCGGCATGATGGCGCCGCCGACGAGGCGGCCAAGCCCGCTCGCCGCCAGATCCCTGGCGATGCCGTAGACGCTGGTGGCATCCGGCCGGTTCGGCGTCAAATTGACCTCGATGACCGGATCGTCGATATGCGCATAAGCGGCGAAGCTGGTGCCGACCGGCGCATCCTCGGGCAGGTCGATGATGCCGTTGTGTTCGTCTGACAGTTCCAACTCGCGCTCGGAACACATCATGCCGTGGCTTTCGACCCCCCTGATCTTGCCGACCGCCAGCGTCACGTCGATGCCGGGCACATAGGTGCCGGGCGCGGCAAAGGCGCCGATCAGGCCAGCGCGGGCGTTTGGCGCGCCGCAGACGACCTGCACCGGTGGCTTGCCGTCGCCGGTGTCGACGGTCAGCACGCGCAGCCGGTCGGCATCGGGATGCTGAACCGCCGTCAGCACCCTGGCGATGACGAAGGGCTTCAAGCTCGACTTGTCGTCGACATGCTCGACTTCAAGGCCGATCGAGGTGAGCCGCTCGACGATCTCGTCGAGCGTGGCGTCGGTCTCGAGATGATCCTTGAGCCAGGAGAGGGTGAATTTCATGGGACTGTTCCGTCTGGTCTTTTGACGCTTGATTTCAGATGTCTCGGCAGGTCGTCGGACATATGCAGGTAGGGCAGTTGCTCGCCGACATAGGCATGCAGCGTGGGTTCAAAATCGGCTGGCATGTCCATGGCGCCGAGCATGAAATAGATGTCGTCTTCCAGCCGCTCGTCGACATAGGCGATGGGCGAGCCGCAAGTGCCGCAGAACGAGCGCGTCACCGGGCCGTTCTCGTACATCTTCAGCGCCTTGCCGGTGAACGCGACCTGACCGGCCAGGAAGCCGACAAAGGCCGACACCGGCGCGCCGCTGGCCCGCCGGCAATCGCCGCAATGGCAATAGCTGACGTGATGCGGTTCGACTGATGCCTCGAACCGCACGGCGCCGCAGCGGCAGCCGCCGGCGAAGGGCGCTGTCATGCGCTCAGGCCTCCGAACAACGTCGGCATGTCGAGCGGCCTGAAGCCGTAATGCGACAGCCAGCGCACGTCGGCATCGAAGAAGGCGCGCAGGTCCGGCATGCCGTATTTCAGCATGGCGATGCGGTCGATGCCCATACCCCAGGCAAAGCCCTGATATTCGTCCGGATCGAGCCCGCCATGGCGCAGCACGTTGGGATGGACCATGCCGCAGCCGAGGATCTCCATCCAGTCGGAGCCTTCGCCGAAGCGCACTTCGCCCGGCCGCGAGCGGTCGCACTGGATGTCGACCTCGAGGCTCGGCTCGGTGAACGGGAAGAAGGACGGCCGGAAGCGCATCTTGACCTGCGGCACCTCGAAGAAGGCCTTGCAGAACTCCTCCAGCACCCACTTCATGTTGGCGACGTTGGCCGTCTTGTCGATCACCAGCCCCTCGACCTGATGGAACATCGGCGAGTGAGTGGCGTCCGAATCCTGGCGGTAAGTCTTGCCCGGAATGACGATGCGGATCGGCGGCTTCTTCGTCTCCATGGTGCGGATCTGCACCGGCGAAGTGTGCGTGCGCAAAAGCTTGCGCTCGCCCTTCTCGTCCGGCTGGAAGAAAAAGGTGTCGTGCATCTCGCGCGCCGGATGGCCTTCTGGGAAATTCAGCGCGGTGAAATTGTAGTAATCGGTCTCGATATCGGGACCTTCGGCGATGGAGAAACCGAGGTCGCCGAAGATCGCCGCAATCTCGTCGATGACCTGGCTGATCGGGTGGATACGGCCGCGCTCGGCCGGCGACTGCCGCACCGGCAGCGTCACGTCGACCCTTTCGGCGGCGAGGCGTGCGGTGATCGCCACATCTTTCAACTCGGCCTTGCGCGCAGTCAGCGCATCTGTGACGCGGTTCTTGAGCCCGTTGATTGCGGGGCCTTTGACCTGACGCTCCTCGGCGGTCATGGCGCCAAGGGTCTTCAGCATCTCGGACACGGCGCCCTTCTTGCCGAAGGCAGCGATGCGCACGGCCTCGATGGCCGGCTCATCGGCGGCCGAGGCGATTTCGGCCAGAAGTGAGTTTTCAAGCGTATCCAGGCCAGTGGTTGCGTCGTTCACGGTCAAACTCGCTACGTTGGAAATCAGCTCAAAGTGAAAGTCACTTTTAAGTTGAAAGTTCAGGCAAAAGAAAAACCCGCGCCAGCCGTGCCAGCGCGGGTTCCCCAAATCAGAATTGCGAATGCTTGGGAAGCGCTGGTCTTAGGCGACAGCGCTTTCAAAAGCGTTCGGCGTGGTGTTCTTCAGATATTCGAGCGCCACCTTGGCCTTGGCGACCAGGGCTGCGAAAGCCTGCGGCTCATGGATGGCCATGTCCGACAGGATCTTGCGATCGATCTCGATGCCCGACTTGTTGAGGCCGTCGATGAAGCGGCCATAGGTCAGGCCATGCTCGTGCGTCGCGGCGTTGATGCGCTGGATCCACAGCGCGCGGAACGAGCGCTTGCGATTCTTGCGGTCGCGATACGCATACTGCATCGACTTTTCCACCGCCTGCTTGGCGATGCGGATGGTGTTCTTACGGCGGCCGTAGAAGCCTTTCGCGGCTTTCAGGACCTTCTTGTGCTTGGCGTGCGAGGTGACGCCTCTTTTTACGCGTGCCATGTCATGATCTCCTTAAAAGCAATTCGAGGAAAAGTGCCTTGCGGTTTTCCGTTCGGAATTGCGTAAAACAAATGCGCGTCCGGACCGAATGATCTTATTTTGGCGAATGATGTTTTCCAAAAAGTCTGCAACTTTTTGGCATCATTCCCTAGAGACCGTTCGGCAGAAAATTCTTGATGACCTTCTTGCCATCCGGTTCAGCCAGAACCATCGTGCCGCGGGCATTTCGAATGAACTTGTTGGAACGCTTGATCATGCCGTGACGCTTGCCGGCCGCAGCCGACAGGACTTTACCCGTACCTGTGATCTTGAACCGCTTCTTGGCGGCCGATTTGGTCTTCATCTTGGGCATTTTGCTACTCCGTATTGTTGGCGCACTATCGCGCTTCTTGTTCGCTTCGGGCCGACCAAAGCCCGAAAAGCAAATGAAACCGCCACGGCATGCCCTGCCGGGCGGTTTTCTTGAACGGCGGTGCTATACGTCAAAGACGGCCCGCGCGCAACACCTGTGGAGATGCGGCGCCGTGTCCTTGGTCAGGGCAGCGTGAACCAGACCGGCAACATACCTGACAGCTGGGCTCCGTCTATCAGCTCGAAGGCCGGCAGGGCGACGAGGAAGACCAGGCCGTCGAGCAGCGTGGTCAGCAGCAGGCGGGGCTTGAAGCTGCCCGTATCGCCCTCCTGGTAGAGCGACAGCTTCGGGAAGAAGCGCGGCACCTTCTCCAGATAGGCCTGGTACGGCGCGCCGAGCGCTTCCTTGAGGAACTTCTCTTCGCGCAGGATGACGATGTGGAAGGCACCCGCGCACAGCAGCGCAAAGAGGATGATGCCGGAGAACGAGCCGATCTGGGCGCCGACGCCGGCCGCGGCCACGGTCGAGAACACATAGAGTGGGTTGCGGGTGATCGAGTAAGGCCCGCCGGTCACCACCTCGGAAGATTTGCGCCCGCCTATGTAGAGCGTCGCCCAAAGGCGCCCGACGATGCCGAGGAAAATCAGCAGCACGCCGAACATTTCGATCGACTCATGCACCCAGGTTTCAGGCGGAAACGTCGATTGACCAAATAGCAATGCTGCGAACAGCACGACCACGAGAACGGCAAGCACTATCCGGCGCATATGCTGGTAGTTGCCCAGCCCGTGTGCCTCGACAGGCGCAGACTTGATTTCATTGACCATGGCGGAATCCGATCGTCGAAAAAATTGCCGGCGATCGCAGCTTCTGGCCAAGAAAACAGGGCCCCGCCGATCGTTGGGACGGCTTGCAGGATAATTCAGGCGGATTTAATGCATGTCGCCTCTTTTGACTGCCTACCGCAGCTCAATACAGCCAGAAGAGGACGGGAATTACACCGCTTTCCTGTCCGGACTCGATGAGTTCGAAAAACGGTATGGAAACCAGAAACATCAAGCCGTCGCGCAGCGTGTGATTGAAGATGCGCGGTGTGAAGGTGACCTCGGCCTGATCGCGATAAAGCCGGGGATTGGGAAAAAAACGCGGCACCCGTGCAACGTAGTCCTTGTACGGCGCCCCGAGCACGGTCGTCAAATGCCGTTCCTCGCGCAGCGTGACGATGTGGAACGCGGCCGCGCACAAAACCGCCGACGCTACCGCGACGATCGCGCTGCCGGTCTGGGTGCCGATGCCGACGGCCGCTACGGTGGAGAAAAAATACAGCGGGTTGCGCATCACCGAATATGGGCCGGTTGCAACCACTTCGGCCGACTTGCGGCCGCCGATATAGAGGATCGACCAGAGCCGGCCGCCGATCCCGATCAGTATCAGGGCGATCCCGTGCGCCTCTATGCGTTCGTGGGTTAGTTCATCGTGCGGGGAGCCGCCGAAGATCAGCAAAGCGCAAAAAGCGCCGATTAGCAGCGCCAGCAGGACGCGCCGGCGCCGCTGATAGCGACCCATTTCACTCGTAGAACGTGCCGCAGCGGTCATGGGAGAATCCTTTCGCCGCGAGGACCGGCAACCAGAATCCTTGTCGAAGCAAGTTGCGGAGAAATCATGGCGGAGGCAAAACAAAACAAAAGGCCGCCGAAGCGGCCTTTGCTTTTGACGGGGATCGCTCTAGCGCGGCGACAGCACCATCATCATCTGGCGGCCTTCGAGCTTCGGTTCCGCTTCGACCTTGGCAATCGTCGCCACTTCCTCGCGGACCTTGTTCAGAAGCTGCATGCCGAGTTCCATATGCGCCATCTCGCGGCCACGGAAGCGCAGCGTCAGCTTGACCTTGTCGCCTTCCTCGAAGAAGCGGCGAACCGCCTTCATCTTGGTCTCGTAGTCATGGCTGTCGATGTTCGGGCGCATCTTGATCTCCTTGATCTCGATGACCTTCTGGTTCTTGCGCGCCTCGGCCGCCTTCTTCTGGTTGGCGTATTTCAACTTGCCGAGATCGAGGATCTTGACGACGGGGGGCACCGCATTGGGCGATATCTCGACGAGATCGAGCCCAGCCTCTTCGGCGAGCAGCAACGCATCGTTGATGGAAATATCGCCGCGGTTCTGGCCATCGGCGTCGATAAGCTGGACCCGGGGAACCCGGATGTCACGGTTGGAGCGCGGGCCATCCTTGGTCGGCGCCGCTGCTTTGAAAGGTCTGCGAATGGTCGTGGTCTCCTTGGCCGTTTCGTTCAGGTTCGTCAGTCTTGATGCGTGGACGCGCAATGTGGTGAGCGCGCGGGCGGAGTCAATAGCACAGCATTGACAGAAAATCACCCTGATCGCTGCCCTGCACCAAACAAAGAACATAGTGAGCACTTTTCGCCACGCCACCGGCTGTGTCACAAGACCCGCGTTGAGGAAAAGCCATGACTGCCACGCCCCCAATCTTTCTGGATGTAGATGGATCGCGCATCGCGGTGCGCCATACTGCTGGCTCTGCGCCAGGCATCGTCTGGCTCGGCGGCTACAAGTCGGACATGCTGGGCACGAAAGCTCAGACGCTGTCGGACTGGGCGGCAAGCGAGGGCCGCGCCTTCCTGCGCCACGACTATTCCGGCCATGGCGAATCCGGCGGCGCCTTTGCCGACGGCACGATTTCGACATGGCTTGCACAAAGCCTTGCCGTGTTCAGGCATTTCACCCGGGGCAGCCAGATCCTGGTCGGCTCCTCGATGGGCGCCTGGATCGCGCTGCGCATGGTGCAGGAATTGCGCAAGGCAGGCGATAGCAACGTCGCCGGCATGGTGCTGCTGGCGCCGGCCCCGGATTTCACCGCCGACCTGGTCGAACCGGTGCTGACCAAGGCGCAGAAGCGCGATCTCGCCAAAAAGGGTTTCTTCGAAGAGCCGTCGGACTATTCCACGGAACCCTACATCTACACCCGCGCGCTGATCGAGGACGGGCGCGATAACCGGGTTATGACAGGCCCGATCGACACCCATTGCCCTGTGCACATCCTGCAGGGCCTGGCCGATGCGGACGTGCCTGCAAGCCACGCACTGAAGCTGGTCAGCTTGCTGCCCGCCGACGACGTGACACTGTCACTGATCCTCGACGGCGACCATCGCTTGTCGCAACCCCAAGATCTCGACATGCTGGTGCGGGCCGTCGATGCGATGGCGCAGAGGGGAAACTGATGCGCGTATCCATCCCGATATCCGCCTTCGTCGCGGCGATCGTCGGCTTCGGCGGCACGCTGGCCATCGTCATCGCCGCCGCCACCGCAGTCGGTGCGACGCAGATCGAGACGGCAAGCTGGGTGACGACGATCTGCCTGGCTATGGCGATCGAGAGCCTGTGGCTGTCATGGCGCACGAAAATGCCTGTCATCACCGCCTGGTCGACGCCGGGCCTGGCGCTGATCGCGGCATCGAGCGGCTTTTCGATGAGCGAGGCCGTCGCCGGCTTCATCGTCACCGGCGTCCTTCTGATCGCCACAGGGCTGTTTCGGCCCCTGACCAAGCTGATCTCGAGGATACCGCCCTCCGTAGCCTCGGGCATGTTGGCCGGTATCGTCGTCACCTTCGCGCTCAATGCGGTGAAGACCATTCCGATCGACCCGTGGCTGATCCTGCCGCTGATCGCCGCCTTCTTCGTCATCAGGCTGTTCAACCCGGCGCTATCGGTGCTGGCGGTTCTGATCGGCGGTGGCCTCGCCGCTTTCCTCACCGGCCGTGTCGGCGGCCTGCCGACACCGGAACTGTCGACGCTGACGCTGATTGCGCCTGACTTCACCACCAAGGCGGTGATCGGCCTGGCACTGCCGCTCTACCTCGTCACCATGGCGTCGCAAAACCTGTCCGGCCTCGCCGTGCTGCGCGCCGCCGGCTATCACCCGGAGCCCGGCCCGCTGATCGGCGTCACCGGCCTGTTTTCGCTGCTCTCGGCGCCGTTCGGCGGCTCGACGACCAATCTGGCGGCGATCTCGGCGGCGATCTGCACCGGACCGGACGTCCACCCCGATCCCGCCGAGCGCTGGAAGACCGGGCCGTTTTATGCGCTCGCCTATCTCATCTTTGCTATTTTCGGCGCCTCGCTGGTGGCGATCTTCGCGGTGCTGCCGCAGAGCCTGATCGTGCTGGTGGCAGGCCTGGCGCTGATGGCGTCGCTCGCCAACGCGCTGTCTATCGCGCTGAAGGAAGAGGCGGATCGCATGGCCGCCACCGTCACCTTTGTCGTCACCGCGTCGGGCCTGACGCTGTTCGGCGTTGGCGCCGCATTCTGGGGCCTGATTGCCGGGCTGGTCGTGCTTTCCCTCGATATGATCAAAAAGCGATAATCATTTCAGATGCTTGTCCGGATTTGGCGGATATTGTCTTGAATCGCCGTTTTTCTCTTCCCATTTCGATTCCACGCAGCCGGGTTTGGCTGTCTCCAACCGAAGGAATGGGAGAAAATGAACACATCCGCATTGATCCGTCCGGCCTGGACGCCGGCAACCATCGCGTTGATGGTTGTGGGTTTCATGGTGTTCTGGCCACTCGGCTTCGCCATGCTCGCCTACATCATCTGGGGCGACCGCCTCGATGGCTTCAAGCGTGACGTCAACCGCGCGACCGACGGCATCTTCGCCGGATGCCGCCGCGGTTCCGACAAGGCCGCGCGCTGGGGCAATGGCTCCGCCCGCACCGGCAACGTCGCTTTCGACGACTGGCGCGAAAAGGAACTGGAGCGCCTGAACGAAGAGCGTCGCAAGCTCGACGAGATGCTGACCCAGTTCGACGAGTATGCCCGCGAATTGCGCCGCGCCAAGGATCAGGACGAGTTCGACCGGTTCATGGCCAACCGCAACAAGTCGACGGCTCCGACGAAGACCGATCCGGGCACTGGGACAACGACCACCAAGCGTGGCAAGGGTTCGAACCTGCTTGACGACTGAGGCCCGACGCATAACCCCGAAACCGGAACCGGTTTTCGGAAAGGGTCATGCGCCAACTTAAAGTGCTACAGCGTCCTTTGCGCGTCCCAGAGGACGCGCGGCGCTGTAGGACAGGCCAAGGTATGACGACGGCGTCGCGCGAGCGGCGCCGTTTCTTTTTTGTTCTAGTCGTTTTTCTCGAATCGCGTATCGTCCCGCCATGACTCTCGGCTTCTTGCGCAATCTGACAAAGCCCAAGCCCACGCCTGTCGTGGAACGCGAATATTGCGTCGCCGGCCGCACGCTGCCGCTCAAGATCGTCGAGAGCGCCAGGGCGCGCCGAATGACGCTGCGCATCGATTCAGGCGGCCAGGGTCTGCGCATCACCGTGCCGCCAGGCCTGCGCCGCGGCGAGGTGGACAGGTTCCTCGAGCGGCACCAGGACTGGCTGGAGCAGCGACTGGCCAAGGTGCCGACGCGGCCGCAGGTGCGGCCCGGCATCAGGATCCCGGTGCGTGGCGTGGCGCACCGCATCGTCCATGAGCCATCAAAGCGCGGGACCGTGACGGTGTCGAGCGATGAGCGCGGCCCGCTGCTGATCGTGCACGGCGATCGCATACACCTACCGCGCCGCATCGCCGACTTCCTCAAGCGCGAGGCCAAGAAGGACATCGAGAAGCTGGTGCTCAAGCACACCCAGGCGTTGGGCAAACGCGCCAAGGCCGTCCGCTTCAAGGACACGTCGAGCCGCTGGGGCTCCTGCACCTCCGAAGGCAATCTGTCCTTCTCCTGGCGCATCATGATGGCGCCGTCGCCGGTCATCAACTACCTTGTGGCGCATGAAGTGGCGCATCTCAAGGAGATGAACCACGGTCCGAAATTTTGGAAATTGTGCGAAAAGCTCTGCCCCGACACCGATCGCTGCAAGGACTGGCTGAAGCGCAATGGCGGTGCGCTGCAGGCGATCATGTTCGAGTAGATCGCTCAGTCGTCGTTGGCGGCGTTCAAATCCTCAGGCCGCAGCCCCTCATCGCCATGATGCGGCCACGGCAGGAAATTGCCGTCGAACTCATCGCCGCCGAAATAGTCGAGCGCCCGGTGCGCTTCGGCGCCATTGAAGGCAGCCTTGTCGATCAGGTGCGCGATGACCTCGCGCGCCTGCGCTATCTTCTGCCTGAGTTCGGCAATTGTCCTGTCGGTCATGATCGTGCTCCCGCCTTGCATCCTGTCCATCCATAGGTAGCGCCTTTGGCCGTGCCGGCAAACAGCATGCTTTTTCTCGACTTTTATCGCTTTTCATGCCAATTCCCGCGCCATGGCACTCGACATCAAGATCTGCGGCTTGAAGACCGACGTGGCAATGGCCGCGGCGCTGGCCGGCGGCGCCAGCCATGTCGGGTTTATCTTCTTCGCCAAAAGCCCACGCTATGTCGAACCTGCCGAGGCTGGCCGTCTGCGCGAGACTGCGCGCGGCAAGGCGATGGCGGTTGCCGTCACCGTAGATACCAGCGACGCCTTCCTTGATGAAATCGTTGCCAAAATGCAGCCTGACATGCTGCAGCTGCATGGTGCGGAAACGCCCGAGCGCGTCGCCGAGGTCAAAGCCCGCTATGGCCTGCCGGTGATGAAGGCGCTGCCGCTCAGCGAGGCCGCCGATCTCGAACGGTTAAAGCCGTTCATCGGCATAGCCGATCGGTTCCTGTTCGACGCCAAGCCGCCGAAAGGCTCCGAACTGCCGGGCGGCAATGGCGTGGCCTTCGACTGGCACATCCTAGCCGGCCTTGACGGCAGCGTCGATTACATGCTTTCCGGTGGGCTCAACGCCGCCAATATCGGCGATGCCCTTCGGCTTGCCGACCCGCCCGGAATAGACATTTCCTCAGGCGTGGAAAGCGCGCCGGGCATCAAGGATCCGGCGCTGATCGAACAGTTTTTCCGGGCCGTCAGGGCCGCGCGGAACACCCGCGCAGCCTAGTATTGCCTTAAACCAGAGCATGTCCCGGAAAAGTGGGAACCGGTTTTCCGACAGGGACATGCTTCATAAGTCAAGATGCCAGGAGATCGGCGATGAACAAGCCGGCGACACCCAATTCCTTCCGCACTGGGCCCGATGAACAGGGCATGTTCGGCATTTTCGGCGGTCGTTTCGTTGCCGAAACGCTGATGCCGCTGATCCTCGATCTGGAGCGGCACTGGAACGAGGTCAAGAACGATGCGGATTTCAGGGCCGAGCTGACTGACCTGTCGACCCACTATGCCGGACGGCCGTCGAAGCTTTATTTCGCCGAGGGGCTGACCAGGCATCTTCGTGAGGTTTCCTCGGCGAAGGGCCTCGGGGGCGGCGCAAAGGTCTATTTCAAGCGCGAAGATCTGAACCACACCGGTTCGCACAAGATCAACAATTGCCTCGGCCAGATCCTGCTGGCCAAGCGCATGGGCAAGAAGCGCATCATCGCCGAGACCGGTGCCGGCCAGCATGGCGTGGCCTCGGCCACGGTCGCGGCCCGCTTCGGCTTTCCCTGCGTCGTCTATATGGGCGCCACCGACGTCGCCCGGCAAAGCCCCAATGTCTTCCGCATGAAGCTGCTGGGCGCCGAAGTGCGGCCGGTGACCGCTGGTCACGGCACGCTGAAGGACGCCATGAACGAGGCGTTGCGCGACTGGGTGACCAATGTCGAGGACACCTATTACCTGATCGGCACCGCCGCCGGCCCGCACCCCTATCCGGAGTTGGTGCGCGACTTCCAGTCGGTGATCGGCATCGAGGCGCGGGCACAGATCCTCGAGCAGGAAGGCCGGTTGCCGGACACCATCATCGCCGCTGTCGGCGGTGGCTCGAACGCCATCGGCCTGTTCCATCCCTTCCTCGACGACAAAGAGGTTCGCATCATCGGCATCGAGGCCGGCGGACGCGGCCTCGACGGCATCGAGCATTGCGCCTCGATGAATGCCGGCGCGCCGGGCGTGCTGCATGGCAACCGCACATACCTCTTGCAGAACGCCGACGGCCAGATCATGGACGGCCATTCGATCTCGGCCGGCCTCGACTACCCCGGCGTCGGGCCGGAGCATTCCTGGCTGCGCGATTCAGGCCGCGTCGAATACGTGCCGATCCTCGATGACGAGGCGCTGGAGGCCTTCAAGCTGACGACGCGCGTCGAAGGCATCATCCCGGCGCTGGAATCGGCGCATGCCATCGCGCATGCGGTGAAGATCGTGCCTGCCATGGACAAGGACCAGATCGTCATCGTCAACCTGTCCGGCCGGGGCGACAAGGACGTGCATACCGTAGCCTCGATGCTGGGCATGGAGATCTGATCATGGCCACCCGCATCGACCGCCGCATGGCAAAACTGAAAGCCGAAGGCCGCCCGGCGCTCGTCACCTATTTCATGGGCGGCGACCCCGACTACGACACCTCGCTGTCGATCATGAAGGCACTGCCCGGCGCAGGCTCCGACATCATCGAGCTCGGCATGCCGTTCTCCGATCCGATGGCCGACGGCCCGGCGATCCAGGCAGCGGGCCTGCGGGCGCTGAAGGGCGGCCAGACGCTGGTCAAGACGCTGAAGATGGCGTCTGACTTCCGCGCCGGTGACAATGAGACGCCGATCGTGCTGATGGGCTATTACAATCCGATCTACATCTATGGCGTCGACCGCTTCCTCAAGGACGCGATCGCCAGCGGCATCGACGGGCTGATCGTCGTCGACCTGCCGCCGGAGATGGACGAGGAACTGTGCATTCCGGCGCTCAAGGCCGGCATCAACTTCATCCGGCTGGCGACGCCGACCACCGACGACAAGCGCCTGCCCAAGGTGCTGCAGAACACGTCGGGCTTCGTCTACTACGTGTCGATGACCGGCATCACCGGCTCGGCACTGGCCGACACCGGCAAGGTGGCGGCGGCGGTCAAGCGCATCAAGGGCCACACCGACCTGCCGGTCTGCGTCGGCTTCGGCGTCAAGACCGCCGAGCAGGCCCGGGTGATCGGCGCCAATGCCGATGGCGTCGTCGTCGGCACCGCGATCGTCAATGCGGTGGCCAATGTGCTGGGACCGAAGGGCGAGAAGACCGCCGACCCGGCCGAAGCCGTCGCCACGCTGGTCAGCGGCCTTGCGCAAGGCGTGCGCTCGGCCCGCCTTGCTGCTGCCGAATAGTTCTCCTATCTCTTCCCAATCCTCGTCAGGACAGGAGCCGAAGCGATGAACTGGATCACCAATTACGTTCGCCCGAAGATCAATTCGATGCTCGGCCGGCGCACCGACATGCCCGAGAATCTCTGGATCAAGGATCCGGAGACCGGCGAGATGGTGTTCCACAAGGACCTGGAATCCAACCAGTTCGTCATTCCTTCGTCCGGCCATCACATGAAGATCTCGGCCAAGGAGCGGCTGAGATTCTTCTTCGATGGCGGCAAATACGAGACCCTGGACAACCCCAAGGTGATGCAGGATCCGCTGAAATTCCGCGACGAGAAGCGCTATGTCGACCGGTTGAAGGACGCCAAGGCCAAGACTGGCCTTGAGGACGCGATCATCAATGCGCTGGGCACCGTCGAGGGTCTGCCGGTTGTGGTCACGGTGCAGGACTTCGCCTTCATGGGCGGCTCGCTCGGCATGGCTGCCGGCGACGCCATCGTGCATGGCTTCGAAGTGGCCCTGCAGCGCAAGCGGCCGCTGATCCTGTTCGCCGCTTCCGGCGGCGCGCGCATGCAGGAAGGTATCTTGTCCCTGATGCAATTGCCGCGGACAACGGTCGGTGTCGACCGGCTGAAGGAAGCCGGCCTGCCCTACATCGTCGTTTTGACCAATCCGACCACGGGCGGTGTGACCGCCTCCTACGCCATGCTGGGCGACGTGCACATCGCCGAGCCCGGCGCGCTGATCGGCTTTGCCGGACCGCGCGTCATCGAACAGACGATCCGCGAGAAATTGCCCGACGGCTTCCAGCGCTCCGAATATCTGATGGAGCACGGCATGGTCGACATGGTGGTGTCGCGGCTGGAGCTGCGCGAAACCATATCGCGGCTGCTCAAGATGCTGCTCAAGCTGCGGGAGGAGCAAAAGCCGCTGGAGCCGGAAGTCCTCCCGCCGGCGGCGGTCGCCGCGGAAGCTCGGCCGCAAGCCTGAAGCGACACGAAGCGCCGCGACCGCGATTGCACGAGGGCTTCGGCGCGCTGTAGCTTTTTGATTGCCATGGCCATCCGAAACCGATTCTGGTTTTCAGGCTCATGTGCTGGGATTCTGCCATGACGACGCTTGCCGCCGACCGCGAAATCGAAGCCCTGATGGCGCTCCACCCGAAAGGGTTCGACCTTTCGCTCGACCGCATTTCGCGGCTGCTGGAGCGGCTTGACAATCCGCAGGATCGGCTGCCCCCGGTCATCCACATCGCCGGCACCAACGGCAAAGGCTCGTGCGCCGCCTTTTCGCGCGCCCTGCTCGAGGCAGCGGACTACCGCGTCCATGTCCACACCTCGCCGCATCTGGTCAACTGGCATGAGCGTTACCGGCTGGCCGCCGATGGCGGCGGCAGGCTGGTCGAAGACAGGGTTTTCGCCGATGCCATTGCCCGTGCGGCCAGAGCCAATGAAGGCGAGAAGATCACCGTCTTCGAGATCCTCACCGCAGTCACCTTCCTCTTGTTTTCCGAACACCAGGCCGACGCCGCCATCATCGAGGTCGGGCTCGGCGGCCGCTTCGACGCGACCAATGTCGTCAAGGAGCCGGCCGTGTCGGTGATCATGCCGGTGTCGCTCGACCACGAGGCCTATCTCGGCGACCGTGTCGAACTGATCGCGGCCGAAAAGGCCGGCATCATCAAGCCCGGCTGTCCGGTGGTCATCGGCGCGCAGGAGAGCGAGACGGCGCTGCAGGTGCTGATCGAAACCGCCGAGCGGCTTGAATGCCCCACCTTCGTCTACGGCCAGGATTTCCTTGCCTTCGAGGAAAACGGCCGCATGGTCTACCAGGACGAAGACGGGTTGATGGACCTGCCGCCGCCCAGGCTGCCCGGACGCCACCAGTTCGCCAATGCGGCGGCGGCGATCGCTGCGGTCAAGGCGGCCGGTTTCGAGATCAGCCATCGTGCCGCCGAAAAGGCGATGATCAATGTCGCCTGGCCCGGCCGCATGCAGAAGCTGATGCAGGGCCGGCTGGCCGAACTGGCACCCAAGGGCGCCGACATCTGGCTCGACGGTGGCCACAATCCGGGCGCCGGCGTGGTGGTTGCCGAAGCGTTGGCCGAGCAGGAAGAGAAGAACTCGCGTCCGCTGTTCCTCATTTCGGGCATGATCAACACCAAGGACCAGAGCGGCTATTTCCGTGCCTTCAAGGGCCTCGCCCGGCATGTCTACACGGTGCCGGTGAGCCTCAGCGAGGCCGGCGTGCCTAACGACGAACTGGCGATCCGCGCAACGGAAGCCGGGCTGACCGCCGAGCCGGTGAGTTCCGTCGCCAGCGCACTGATGCTGCTGCGCGACACCTGGGACGGCCCGGCGCCACGCATCCTGATCAGCGGTTCGTTGTATCTGACAGGCGCGGTGCTGGCCGAGAACGGCACTCCGCCGACCTGAGGTCGGAGTTGCGAGGAACCCGTCATGATCAAGGTCAAGCAGCTCGCTCACGTCTGCATCTTCGCGCATGACCTGGAGGCAACGCGAAGCTTCTATCGCGACGTGCTGGGCCTGGATGCGCAGTTCAATTTCCTGCGCGACGGCAAGATTTTCGGGTTCTATCTCAATTGCGGCGGGCGCAGCCACATCGAGGTGTTCCAGAAGGACGGCACGGCCTACACCGAGCAGAACCAGATCAACCATTTCTGCCTCGAGGTGGAAAACATCGATGCTGCGATCGATCACATCAAATCGAAGGGCATCGACGTCACGGCCAAGAAGCACGCCTGCGACGACACTTTCCAGGCGTGGATCCGCGATCCCAACGGCCTGAAGATCGAGCTGTTCGAATACACCGGCAAAAGCGCACAGTTCGCCGGCGGCGACCGCATCGCCGATTGGTAGAGCATTCCTCCTTTCCGTGAAACGGTGAAACGCCCTAAAGCGTGTCGCGTCTGAACGGATTCAGGTGACCCGCTTTAGGCCATTGTTTTTATGCATGTCGTCTTCCCAAAACCGAGATCACTTTTGGGCGACATGCATTAGAAATCCCAAGGTGAGATCAGCTCGAGGTTGGCCGGGCCGAAGTCATTCAGGTTACGCGTTGCCAGCCGACCGCCATTCACGCGCGCTATCGCTGCAATCATGCCATCGGGTGCCGACATGCCCCGGCCCTGGCGCGTCGCCGTTCCCATAATCTCGCCATAAGCCAGAGCCGCCTCCTCCGTCAGCCCAAAAATGCGACCGGCAAAGCGATGGCGCCATTGGGAGAGACCTTGCTCCAGGCGATCGGCACGCTCGTCAGGTCGTATCTTTTGGATACCGAAAGCGATTTCGGCAATCGCCACCGTGGGAGCGCCAGTTCGGTATCGTTGCGGACCAGCCAAGCCATGACAGCCGCGTCAGGCGCCTTTCTAAGGCTCTCTGAAATCACATTGGTGTCGACGAAAATCAAAGCTCCGGCCCTGTATGGACCTTGCGGCTTTCCCGGATGATTTTTTCCAGATCGATGTCGACGCCAACGCTTGCCGTCAGGCGAGAGTAGAAGGCGGATGCCGGTTCTCGCCCGGCCTCGCGAATCTCATAGGATTCAAGCGCGCGTTCGACGATATCAGCTATTGAGCGGTTTTCGCGACGAGCGAGTCGATGCGCAAGATCACGTGCTTTTGCGCTGCGGACGGAAAGCTGGGGTTCGGCCATTTCAAACTCCCTTTTGAAAAAGATATAGCCTTCCTGCCCCTGCCATCAAGATGGCAGATGATGGCACGCCATCACTTCAGCTCGATCTCGATGAAGGCGTATTCACCCTCATTGGCGCTGATCACGTCGTGCTCGACGCCTTCCTTGCGGAAATAGGGCGCGCCCTTCTTCATCTCGGCGAAGCTCTCGCCATCCTTGGTCACCAGCTTCACCTTGCCGTCCATCAGCGGCACCACGACATAGTCATGGCCATGGCGATGCCAGCCAGTATTGTCGCCAGGCTGGAAGCGGTATTCGGTGACGATGACGCGCTCATTGTCGATGAAGACGGTGGCCTTGGCGGATCCAGTCATATCGCTTCTCCCTGCTCGGCCGCCAACAGAAGACACGGAGTGGCCGTACGTCAGGGCCAGAGCGGCCCAGCGATGACGCCAACAAAAAGCCCGGCACGAGGCCGGGCTGATGGTCATGAATTTCAGATGGATCAGGCGAGATTGCCGTTGATCCAGTGCGACAGCGCGGTCTTGGGCGCCGCACCCACCTTCATGTCGGCCATTTCGCCGCCCTTGAAGATCATCAGCGTCGGGATCGAGCGCACGCCGAACTGGGCTGCAAGCTCCGGATTCTCGTCGATGTTGAGCTTGGCGATCCTGACCTTGGCGCCGAGTTCGGTGGCGATTTCTTCGAGCGACGGCCCGATCTGCTTGCAGGGGCCGCACCATTCCGCCCAGAAATCAACCACGACCGGTACGCTGGCGTCCAGCACATCGGCCTGGAAATTGCTCTTGTCGACCTTGACGGTTGCCATATGGAAAATCCTTTCGAAAGTTTTCGTCGCACCAAATGTGGTGGTGATCGCGCCCTTCTTCAAGCAGGTGTTGTGTCACGCTCCCGTGAGTCGAGCAAGGGCGTCGTCCATGGCCTTGGCCGGCAGTTCGATCAGCCGCGGCGCCTCGGTGAACAGCAAGGCCGCCTTGACCGCGCGGCCGGGATAAAGCGGTTGCAGCAAGGCGCGATAGAGCGCGAGCTGCAGCAGATAGGCCGGCGGCACCTCGGCCAGAGTGGCGGGCGCCGGCCGGTTGGTCTTGTAGTCGACGATCGACACCGTATCCGGCGTCACCGCCAAGCGGTCGATCTTGCCGGAAATCGAGCGCTTTTTGCCCTTGACCTCCAGGCTGCCCATGATCGCGACCTCGGCGCGCGACGACGGTGCAAACAGCTGACCGAAGCCGGGATCCGCAAGGATTGATGTGACCGACGCCAGGGCCTTTTCACGCTCTGACGAAGGCCAGTCCGCACCCGTTCGTGCGAGATAGCGTTCCGCCGCGCCCTGGCGTTCGGGCTCGGCAATGCCGGGCAACATCTGCAGCAGTTTGTGCAGGGCAAGCCCACGCAGCACGGCAAAGCCAGGCTCGGCATCGGCGTCGAGCACCGGCGACGCCTTGTCGACCACCGCTTCCTTGCCTTCGTCGATCAGCGCCGAGGCGCCGGATGGCGACAGCGGGCGCGGCAGGTCCTCGAAGGGCGGCAAGGGCCGGAACAAAGTCGCCGGCAAAGGCCCGAAAGCATCCGTCCGCCGCGCCTGCTCGCTGGAAGCCTGTGCGACCGGCGGCAGCTTGGTGACATGGAAACGATGCACCGGCTCGCCGCCGGCGGGATGCGCACGCTGTTCGCTTTCCGGCGCGCCGATCAGCGCGCGGCTGACGATCGAGTGCCAGGTGCCGGCGTTCGGCGCCCGCTTGCCGTGATAGCCGCAGACGATCAGCCGGTCCTCGGCACGGGTCATGCCGACATAGAGCAGCCGGCGGTATTCGTCGTCGGCGAGTTCTCGTGCCCGCGCTGCCGCTGCTTTCGAAAAGCCGTTGGCGACGTCGCTGGCCGAGCGCCAGAGATAGCCCTTGCCGTCCCAATTCGCGCCGGAGCCGTCGAAGGGCATCAGGCGCGGCAAATGCTGGTCGCTGAACGGGGCGGAACCGCCATCGACCAGGAACACGACCGGCGCTTCTAGCCCCTTGGCAGCGTGCACGGTCATGACCCGGACCTCGTCGCGGGTCTGGTCCATCTCCCGCTTGATCTCGGGACCGGCGTTTTCCAGCGTCGACAGGAAGGCTTCCAGCCCCGGCAGGCCGGTTCGCTCCTCGGCAAGGCAGAAGCTCAGGAACTCGTCGAGAATGTCGCCGGCTTCGGGCCCAAGCCGCGCGATCATCTTGCGGCGCACGCCATCGCGCGCCAGCAGGCAAGCGTAAAACTCGAACACCGGTTTGAAGGCGGCCTCGTTCGTCCAGATGTCGACCTGAGCGACGATCTTCGCCAGTCTCTCGCTCTCGCCGGCGTGCTGGCGCAGCGATGCGATCAACGACAGGCCAGCCGGCCTCTGCGCGGCGAGCGTGAAAAGCGTCTCTTCCGGCAGATCGAAGATCGGGCTGCGCAGCACGGCGGCGAGCGACAGGTCGTCCTGCGGCTGGATGAGGAGGTGACCGAGCGCAATCAGGTCCTTGACCGCGATGTGCCCGGGCAGGCTCAGCCGGTCGGCGCCGGCGACCGGAATGTCGCGGCGTTTGAGTGCGCGGGTCAGCGCATGGACGAAGCGATCGCGCTTGCGCACCAGCACCAGCACATCGCCCGGCCGCAGCCGCTTGCCGCGACCTTCGATGATCTCGCCACTGCCGATCCAGCCGGCTATGGTGGCGGCGACGTTCTCGGCCACGCGCACCGCCGGCGCGTGCGCATGGTCGATGGCTTGCGTCCAGTCGTCGGGCTCATCGACGACATCGGCGCCGACTGACGGCCACACCTCGACATAGCCCGGTGCGTCGGTGCGGATCGCCTGGTGGCGCAGCGGATCGGGATCATGGCTGATGCCGCGCCGCACGCTCGCGTCGGCAAAGACGCGGTCGACCGCGGTCAGAACATCGTCGGTCGAGCGGAACGACCAGGTCAGCTTGAGGTCGGCAAAGGACGCCTCGGCGTCACGCACTCGTCCGGCGAACAACAGCCGGCCGTCGGCGAAGGAGTCCGGGGCAGCACCCTGGAACGAATAGATCGACTGCTTCTCGTCGCCGACGGCGAAGACCGTGCGATGGACCCTGTCGCGCGCGCCAAAGCCGGCAAAGAATTCTTCCGCCAGCCGTTTCACCACTTCCCATTGGTCCGGACTGGTGTCCTGCGCTTCATCGAGCAGGATATGGTCGATGCCCTGGTCGAGCTTGTACTGCACCCAGGGGCCGGCGTCTGGTCGCGCCAGCAGGTTGACGGTGCGGGTGATCAGGTCGTTGAAATCGAGAAAGCCGCGGCTGCGCTTCAGCATTTCGTAGCGGGCGATCAGCCAGTCGGCGATGGTCAGCGCCGCTCTTGTACCCTCCAGCATCCGGAACAGGGCCAGCCGGTCGGTGGTTTCGACGATGGCGTTGGCGGCCGAGAGATAGCGCTCCGCCAGATCCGGCAGCCGGTCGACCAGGGCCTTCTTGAAGGCCTTTGCCGGGTCGTAGGCGTCGCCATCGGTCTTGAGGAAGGCTCGCGCGAGCAGTTGCAGGCGCCGAATGGGATCGCCCTCGGCGAAAGCCTGCCGCGCATAGGGCAGGATGTTGTTCAGCACCGATCTGGCGTCGGTGGCCTCGGCTGCGTGGGCGAAGCCGGCAAAATAGTCGGGCAGGAAGCCCTGCAACGGCCATACCGAAGCGGCTATGCCCTCGGCCGTCTGGCCTGGATGGAAATGGAATTCGTCGAACAGGGCCTGGAAGCGCGTGCCGTCACGCCCGACGGCGTCGATGAAATTGCGCAAGCCGTCGCGCTTGCGCACGATCTCACCCAGCAAGGCGTCTAGCCCGGCTTCGCCGCCCCGATCAAGAATGGCGGCAAAAGCCTCGGCCAGATCCTTGTCACCGGCGGATGTGCCCGAAATCATCTCGCGGCGAGCCGCGGCAAACAGCGAGGCCTCCATCTGGCCGTCGAGCATCTCGAAATGGGCCGGGATATTGGCTTCCAGCGGGAACTGGTGCAGCACCGATTCGCAGAAGGCATGGATGGTCTGGATCTTCAGCCCACCGGGTGTTTCCAGCGCCTCGGCGAACAGGCGCCGCGCCCGGCGCATGGTCTCGAGATCGGGCCGGCGGCCCTCCAGCGCCTCGACCTTTGCCGCAAGGTCCGCGTCACCAAGCGTCGTCCACTCCGACAGCGTCGAGAACACCCGGTTCGACATGTTGGCGGCGGCGGCACGCGTATAGGTCAGGCACAGGATCTTCGACGGATCGGTGCCGCGCAGCAGCAGCCGGATGACGCGCTGGGCCAGCACATGGGTCTTGCCGGATCCGGCATTCGCCGACACCCAGGCGGAATTGCCGGGATCGGCGGCGCGGGCCTGGCTGGTCGCGGTGTCGCTGGGGATCGGATAGGCCTTTTTCATGCCTCCCCTCCCTCGTCACCCGCGTCGCCGCCGGCGGACCATTCGAGCACGCGGGCGAGATGGTCGTAGTCGCCATCGGTCTCGCCTTCGCGAAACGGCAGCGCGCGCGACAGATAACCGGTCGCCGGGTCCGCATAGTGGATCAACAGCTTTTCCAGCCGCGCCCAGGCCTCCTCGGCAAGATCGGCGGCGGTTCGCGGCTGGCGATTGTGTTCGAGGATGGACTCTTCGAACACCTCGCCATTCGGCTTCAGCCTGATGAAGGCCAGTTGCGAGGGCTCGCGCGCGCCCAAATCCTTGAAGGCGCCGCGCCTGAGCAGCGCGCCCTCCAGCGCCAATTGCGGCGCCAGCAGCGTGTGCGCCTGCGCCTTGGACGGCGAGGACCCCGTCTTGTAATCCAGTATGTCGGCCATGCCGCCGGCCAAAAGGTCAACGCGGTCGGCGTAGCCGGACAGAGTCACGCCGGATTGGCCGACGACGGTCTTTCCGGCGCGCTCCTCGGCATGGCGCCTTGTCACTGCATCGGCGCGCGTGCGCTCCCACTCGATGATGTTTGCGGCGAGTTTCTCGAAACGGGGCCACCACACGGCCTCGACATCGGCCGGAAGGTCGGCTTCGGCGAAACAGGCGCGGCCGGCGGCGATGAGGCCGGCAAGCGCATCGGGCGCGCGCGGATCGGCGACGCGCGCCGAGAAGAGGTGCAGGATGGCATGAAACAGCGTGCCGCGCTCGGCCGCACCAGGATCGCGAATGACCGGATCGAGCGGCATTAGGCCGAGGATGCGTCTGGCATAGACGGCGTAGGGGTCGCGGCGCAGGGTCTCGATCTCGGTGACCGAGAAATGCGTCGGGCGCACCGACAGGGGCGGCTTCGGCTGCGGCCGTGGCGCGAAATCCTGCCTTGGGCCGGTATCCAGCGCGCGCGCCCAGGCGAGCAGTTCGTCGCCACGCCGGCGCAGCTCCACTGCCTGATCTTTGCCGATGAAGGTCAGCAGCCGCTGAAGCCAGCGCGACGGCACGGCGGGTGCGTCGCCGGCACGCGCCGAGCGGGACAGCACAACCTTCCTGGCGCCCATGGCCATCTGGAAATCATGCGCGGCAAGGCCGATGCGCCGCTCGGGCGGTTCGAGGTCGATGCCGGTCTTCATCAGCCGCGACATGAAGCGGTCGCTCTCGGGCTTGCGCGGCCATACGCCCTCGTTGAGCCCGCCGATGACCAGCGTGTCGACGGTCTGCAAGCGCGCTTCCAGCGCGCCCCAGATGGCGATGTTCCGGTCGGTGCCGTGTGCCGGCTTGACCGTTTCAGGCGCGATCAGCGCCGCCATGATATCGGGCCACTCGGTCGCCGCGAAGGATAGCGAAGCCGAAGCCGCGACCAGCCCGCGCAGCAGTTCGGCAAGCTTCTCGCCGGCGTCACCGGCATAGAGTTCGCCAAGGCCACCATCGGCGGTGCGGCCGAGATTTTCGAGGGTGGCGACACTGGCCCTGACAAGCGCGGCAAGGTCGGCATCGTCCCGGCCGCGGAAGGCTGCGAGCGGCGCCAGCGCCTGCTTGAGACGTTCAAGCAAATTCCGGGCGGTTTCGATGGAGCGCACGGTCAGCCGGGAAAACCAGAAGGGCTGCCGGCTGCCGCCGCCCAGGCCGGTGAGGCGGGCCTCAAACAGTTCCGGCAGCGAAACGATGTCGGGGCGGCCGGTGCCGCCGCGCAGCGCCACCAGTTCAATCAGCTCCCCCGCGTGGCGCACATCGGCCCGTTCGAGGCCGAGGCCAAGCAGCGGATGCTTGAGCAGCGACAGCAGGCCGACCGGATCGCCTGGCCTGAACAGCGCCTCGAGCGCCAGCCTGAGCAGGCTGGCCGCCGGGGTGTTGGCCAGCGGCGTGCCACCGGCATCGTCGGCAACGACACCGAAGCGCTGGAGCTCGATCGAGACGCGCCGCGCCAGCGCGCGGTCGCCGGTGACGAGAGCCGCCCTTTGGCCGGGCTGTTCAACCGCGCGCTTGAGCGCGACGGCGATGGCGACGGCTTCATCACGTTCGCTTGCAGCTTCGAGCAAGGTCACCCCGGCGAAGGCGCCGGCCATATCGGAGGCCGGGAAGCCCGCACGTGTCTCGGCCCAGAGTTCGGTGGTCTCGGCCGGCCGCAGCGCTTCGCCGACAAGGGCAGCGCGAAGCGCAAGCTGCGGTTCGGCCGCGCCGATCTCCTCGACATCGCCGCGCAGCACGCCGATCTTGGCAATCAACCTGGCCAGGCCATATTGCGGGTGGCCGAGCACGGCTGGACGCGCGCCAGGCGCGGCGATTGCCTGGAACGACGCTTCGTCCAGCGTACGGTCGAGACCGGGCAGCACGATGGCGCCGCCGGGCAAGCGCGCGATCGCGGCAAGCAGTTCGGCCGTGGCGGGGATCGAGCCTGTGGAGCCCGCGGCGATGACGGGGCCGGCGGGCGGATTGCGCAGCAGCCGCGCCGCCTCGGCGCGGATCAGCGCACTGCGATGCGCGGCCGGATTGGAGCGGTCGCTTTCCGCGAGGAATTTCGGCCAGGCTTCGGTGACGATGCCGAGGAATTCGAGGGTCACCTGCCACCATCCGGCAAGGTTGCCGGTCACCAGATCGGTGAGCTTGGCCCAGTCCGCTCCTTCCGTCTCGATCTCGTCCATCAGCCGGGCGAGATCGCGCGCCAGCCAAATTGCGTCGGCGGTGGAAGCCGGGATGACGATCTCCTCGGCAAAGAGGGCGGCGACATGCGCCGGCAGCCGGCGTTTCCAGGCACGAACCAGCGGCGTCAGCAGCAACAGGCGTTCGATCGCGGCGATCGGCGGCGCGAGATCGATGGCCGCCGATGCCTCGGTCTCGAATGCGGCCTCATCCTCGTCGAACTCGCCCAGTGGCCGGATGACCGGCAGGATAGCCGAGCCGCCGCCGCCGCGTGCCGCCAGGCTGTCGACGAAGACACCCCGCAGAGCGCGCGCAGCACGGCGTGTCGGCACATAGATGGTGACATCGGCCAAAGCGAGCGGGTCGCCGTCAAATCGAAACCCCGGGACAAGACGGCCGGCCAGCAGCGCCTCGGCAAGCGTCGGCAGAAACGGCGCTCCGGGCGGGATCGAGAAAACGCGGCTGGAGCCGCTCATTGCGACTCGATGAGCGCGCCGGCGACCGCCGCTTCCGCGAGCGGTACGGCATCGGGCGTGCCGACGGTGATCCAGTGGCCCTGCATGGGCATGCCGAACAGGCGCCCCGCGGCAATGGTCGAATCGAAATAGGCGTTAAGCGAGTGCGGCCCGGCCGGTGCTTGCCTGAACAGGCGCGGATGGACGATCGCCGCGCCGGCATAGATCAGCCCCGCCGGGTCGCCTTTCGAACGCCGCAAGCCGCCATCCGGCGCCACCAGGAAATCGGTGCTGCCGCAGTGTCCGGTCGCCTGTTGGAGATCCGCCAGCATCAGCAGAATATCCATTTTCGCCGCGTCCCATGCAAGGGCGAGGCGCTGGAGATTGAGAGGACCGTCATCGATCCAGAAGGTGTCGGCGTTGAGGATGTAAAAGGGCTGATCGCCCAGTTCCGGCAACGCCTTGACGATGCCGCCGGCGGAATCGAGCAGTTGTTCGCTCTCATCGGAAATGACGATTTTTGGCGCGCGGCGCGCGGCGACATGGGCGACGATCTGTTCGGGAAAGTAGTGAACGTTGACGACCGCCTTGCCGACGCCGGCGGCGGCCAGGCTGTCCAAGCTCCAGTCGAGCAACGTCTTGCCGGCAATCCTGACCAGCGGCTTGGGAATGGTGTCGGTGATCGGCCGCATGCGTTTGCCAAGGCCGGCGGCAAGTACGATGGCGGTGTCCGGTCCTGCTGTCACAGCGCTCGCTCCTCCAGCAAACCGTGGGCGTCGTAGAACTCGCGCAGGCTTGCCAGCGCCGGATGAGACAAGGCCCGGCGCAGATAATCGCGGATGCGCGGCAGGTGCTTCAGGTAATACGGCTTGCCGTCGCGTTTTTCGAGGCGAACGAAGATGCCGAGGATCTTGGAATTTCGCTGCGCCGCCATGATGGCGTAGGATTCCAGGAAGCTTGCCTCGTCGAAAGCGCCGGCTGCGTGGCGCGCAGCGACGTAGGCATCCAGCGTCTTTCTCTCGATGTCGGGCGACATCGTAACACGCGCGTCCATGGCGAGCGAGGCGACGTCATAGGCACAGGGGCCGATCAGCGCATCCTGGAAATCGACGATGCCCAATCGATCATGCCCTGAACGGTCGCCGCGCCAGATGATGTTGGGCGAATGGAAGTCGCGCAGCATCAGCGTGACCTCGCGGCCGTGCAGCCGGTCGAGCAGCGTGTTCCATTGCTTGTGGTAACCGGCGCGCAAGCTGTCGCTTGCCGGAGCGCCAGTGATTGCCGGCACGTACCAGTCGACCAGCAGATCGGCTTCGATCATCATGGCGTCGCGGTCGAAAGGCGGCACCTCGTGGAAGCCGTCGTGTCCTGTTTCCAGGCGCCTGGGCCAAGTCCTGCCATGCATCATGGCCAGCAGCTCGGCCGCCGCCGCGCAGCGCTCGGCCAGCGGCTGGCCATCACTGCCGAGAAACCCTTCCGAACCAAGATGTTCGAGCAAAAGGAAGCCTTGCTCCTGGTCCTCGGCATGGATTTGCGGAACGCTGACGCCGCCTGCCTTCAAGACGCGGTCGATGGCAACGAAGGCCGAGACCGACTGAGCGGTATGCGCGATCTCGGCATAGGGCTTGCCGCCGCGCACAGGGGGACCGAGAATCAGCCGTGGCGAGTTCATCAAGACCCGCGGCTTTTGGTCCGGCAACGAAACGATCTCGTAAGAGCGGGCCGAAGCATCGCCGATGAAATGGCGGCGTTGCGCTTCCCCCCAGCCGGCGTTCACGAGAAAGTCGCGCATGGCCAGCGACCGTGCCGCCCGATCGAAGGCAGTTCCCTGCCCCGACAATCGCGCCAGCCGGCCGTCGCCATGCTGGACGAGCTCGATCAGGATCGTGGTTTTCGGCAGATGGGCTTCCGCCCGTTCCGGCCATTCGACCAAAGCAGCACCTTGCGCCAGGGCTTCGTCGAACCCAAGCTCATCTATCTCGTCCGCCGAGGACAGGCGATAGAGATCGAAATGATGGACCGGAATGCGGGTGTCGTAGCTCTGCACCAATGTGAAGGTCGGACTCGGAACGTCGAGGCCGGCATCATCGGCCAGGGTCCTGATCAAGGCCCGCGCCAGCGTCGACTTGCCGGCGCCCAGATCGCCCTTGAGGGCGAGCACGTCGCCCGGGCGCAGCGACAGCGCCAGATCTTCGCCCAGCCGCGCTGTGTGGGTCTCGTCGGCGAGTAATCGCTCCAGCACCAGTCCGGTCATCGAACGCGCTACTCGGCCGCGGCGCGGATGCCCGGCATGTCTGGAAAGGTGCAGATGACGGTCGTGCCCTTGTCCTTGCCGGTTTCGATGCGAACGCTGCCGCCATGCAGCTCGACGAAGCTCTTGACGATCGACAGGCCGAGGCCGGCGCCGCGCCGGCGGCCGCCATTGGCGCGCGGCTCGAAACGGCGGAACACCGAATCGAGCACATCCGGCGGCATGCCGGGGCCGTCGTCATGAACCGAGAATTCCACCCCATCCGCCAGATGGCGGCAAGTGAGCCGGATGATGCTGGCTTCCGGGGCGTAATTGGCGGCGTTGCTGAGCAGATTGTAGAGGATCTGGCGGACGCGGACCTCATCGCCGTGAAACGTCTTCGGCGCCGCGACGGCGTCGACCTGGAGACTGATCGAATGCTCTTCCAGCCGGTCGGCCACCAGTTCGGCCGCAGCGGCGATGGTGCGATCGACCTGCACCTCGGAAATGTCGAGCTGCATGATGCCGGCGTCCACCGTCGCCAGGTCGAGGATATCGTTGACGATGGTGAGCAGGACCGAGGAGGACGAGCTGACATGCTCGACATATTCGCGCTGCTTCTGCGTCAGCGGACCGGTCGTGGGCTGCGACAGGAGTTCGGTAAAGCCGATGATGTTGGTCAGCGGCGAGCGCAGTTCATAGGAGACGTGCTGGACGAATTCGTTCTTGAGCTGGTCGGATTTTTGCAGCGCCTCGTTCTTGTCCTTCAGCGCCCGCTCGACATGGACGCTGTCGGTAACGTCGACGAAGGTCATCATCACCTGCCCGTTGGGCAGCGGGATCATGGCGTAACTCAGCACATTGCCGTTGTTGAGCTCGGTCTGTCCGTGGCGGTCGCGGCGCTCGTCGTCAAAGCCGGTGATGGCGGCAACGAAGCTGGGCCAGGGGCTGTCCGCGGCCTGCCGGTCGCAGAGGTCACGTATCGCCGACACATGGACGCTGGGCTTGGCCGCTTCACCGCTCAATCCCCAGAGAGTGGCAAAGGCAGGATTCGACAGCCGGAGCCTGCCGTCGGGTCCGAACACCGCCACGCCTTCGGCAAGATTGTCGAGCGTCTCGCCCTGAACCCGCACCGCTGTCTGGTAGCGGCTTTCGAGGTCCATCTTCTCGGTCAGGTTCTCGTACACCCAGGTCACGCCGCCCTTGGGCTGCGGATTGGCGACGACGCGAATGGTCTTGCCATCCGGCAGATGCCACCAATGTTCCTGGGATTCGACGGCGCGATAGGCGCCGAGCAGGCCTTCCTTCCAGCGGCGCCATTCAGGCTGTTCGGCGATCTTGCCTTCGCTGCGCAGTCGGTCGAGCAGCAAGGCATTGTCGGGTGCGCTGTGCAGGAAGCCGGCGTCCAGCCCCCAAAGCTTCTGGAAGGCCTGATTGAAGAACCGCAGCTTCTCGTCGGTGTCGAAAATGGCGACCGCCGTGTTGAGCTGGTCGAGCGTGTCGGCGTGGCTTCGCACGGTCCGTTCGTATTCGCCGCGAACGGCCTCAATGGCACTGGTGTCGCAGGCAAGGCCGGCCGAGCCATCGCTGCCGGCGAAATCGGTGACCGCGAACACACGGCGGTCACCTTCGATCACGGTGGACAGCGACTGCTCGAAAACCGGATGCGTCTTGTGCTGGGCGGCAATAGCATCGCGCGCCTGACCGCCGAGGAACTCCTTTTTCTCCCGAACCGCGGCTTCGGCATTTTCGGCTTCGACGGCATCGGCATAGGCGCGGTTGACCCACTTCAGCCCGCCATCCTCGCCGCGGAGCCATGCCGGCATGTTCAACGCGTCGAGCAGGCCGATCATCGTGTCGTGGTCGGCGGCCAGCCGCTGGTTCTCGATCTTCAGCCTGGCCTGGCTGCGCTGCGTCTCCGAGAGCGAGACAAAACGCACGAGCACATGCGCGGCACTCTTGCGGCCATGCACTTCGAGCGGCGCGCCGGCCTGCGATTCGATGACGAGGTCGAAGGGTCTGGCCTTTTCGCGCAATCCCGCGACGGCATGTTCGAGTGCCGCCGCCGAACGCGGCATCAGCCAGCGGCCGAAAGCAAGAAAAGCGGCCCTATCCTCGGGAGCGCCGCTTTCGACGGGCAATGTGCCGATGAGCTCGGGCTTCTTGTTTTCCGCGGCCCAGACAACGACGCGCTGGTCGCGCAGATTGAGCAGCGCCTCCGAACGGCGGAGCGCCGCGTTGATGTCGGCCAGGCGGCTCCTGAGTTCGACATTCTCCGCCGAGGTGCGGGCTCTTTCGCGGATGAGAACGATGGCCGATATCAGTGCGGCACCCGTCACGCCGACGAACACGGCAAGCTGCATGACCTCGATGGCGCTCAGCGACAGTCCGGCGACGCTGGCAGCAGCGGTTTCGGCATGCGCGACGGCGCCAGCCAAGGGGACCGTGAGCGCGGCGGTGGCAAGAAATGTCGACGCGCGGGCGCGCCAAGACAGGCTCCCGCCTTCCTGGGCGGAGCCAGCAATCCCCGAATCGTCATGGCCGCCGGAAACGGCCCGTCCCGCTCTGTGCGGGTGTTGCCCCGGCATGTCTTGGTCCTCTCCGCCGCCTGAATGCAAGACCGCCCTGATGCGTGCCTCTCTTGACCCTCTTGGGCTGGAAGCATCGCCGAATCACCTGACAATAACCCCTCGCCGAATCGCCGTGAAGGCTGATGGCGCGCAAAAATATGGCCGGGCGAAAAGTCAATCGCCCGGCCTCAATATCTGGTAGTAATTTTAGCTTTGGTTAATAGCGGTAGTGTTCCGGCTTGAACGGACCCTGCGGCGTGACGCCGATATAGGCGGCTTGTTCACCGGACAGTTCGGTCAGACGGGCGCCGAGCTTGTCGAGATGCAGGCGCGCGACCTTTTCGTCGAGATGCTTGGGCAGGACATAGACCTGGTTCTCGTACTGGCCGGGCTTGGTGTAGAGTTCGATCTGGGCCAGCACCTGGTTGGTGAAGGATGCCGACATGACGAAGCTCGGGTGGCCGGTGGCGTTGCCGAGATTGAGCAGCCGCCCTTCCGACAAAAGGATCATCCGCTTGCCGTCCGCGAAGGTGATCATGTCGACCTGCGGCTTGACGTTTGTCCATTTCAAATTGCGCAGCGCGGCGACCTGGATCTCATTGTCGAAGTGGCCGATGTTGCCGACGATGACCATGTCCTTCATCGAGCGCATATGGTCGAGGGTGACGACATCCTTGTTGCCGGTGGTGGTGATGACGATGTCGGCGGTGGGGGCCGCATCTTCCAGCGTGACGACTTCAAAACCGTCCATCGCCGCCTGCAGGGCGCAGATCGGATCGACCTCGGTGACCTTGACGCGGGCGCCGGCGCCCTTGAGCGAGGCCGACGAGCCCTTGCCGACGTCGCCATAACCGCACACGACAGCGACCTTGCCGGCCATCATCGTGTCGGTGCCGCGGCGGATGCCGTCGACCAGCGATTCCTTGCAGCCATATTTGTTGTCGAACTTCGACTTGGTGACCGAGTCGTTGACGTTGATGGCGGGGAAGGGCAGCAGGCCCTTCTTCTGCAGTTGGTAGAGCCGGTTGACGCCGGTAGTCGTCTCTTCGGTGACGCCGCGGATCGCCGCCTTCTGCTTGGTGAAGAAGCCGGGCGAAGCCTTCAGGCGCTTCTTGACCTGGGCGTAGAAGTATTCCTCTTCCTCGCTCTGCGGGTTGGACAGCACATCCTCGCCGGCCTCGGCGCGGGCGCCGATCAGGATGTACATGGTGGCGTCGCCGCCATCATCGAGGATCATGTTGGAGAGGCCGCCATCGGCCCACTGGAAGATCTTGTCGGTGTAGTCCCAATACTCCTCGAGCGACTCGCCCTTGACGGCGAACACCGGGATGCCGGCTTCGGCGATGGCCGCGGCCGCATGGTCCTGGGTCGAGAAGATGTTGCAGGAGGCCCAGCGGATATCGGCGCCCAACTCCTTCAGCGTCTCGATCAGCACCGCCGTCTGGATCGTCATGTGCAGCGAACCGGTGATGCGCGCGCCCTTGAGCGGCTGCTTGGGACCGAATTCCTCACGGCAGGCCATCAGGCCCGGCATTTCGGTTTCGGCGATCTCGAGTTCCTTGCGGCCCCAGCCGGCAAGCGAGATGTCGGCGACCACATAGTCCTTGCTACCCGTCATGGCAGTACTCCGATGCGAATGTTGTGCTTGCGAATTTGTTGCGGATGCGCCCGCGCCGGTCGGCGCGTCGAAGGGCGCGAATTGCCGGCCTGACTAGCAGATCGGAGCAAGGACGACAATGGGATATAAAGAAATCTTTATCCCTGCATGTCTCTCAGACACGCATCTGCACTCAGCATTCCTCGCCAAAGCGGGACGCCACCAGCTGCTCCAGGGCGTCGATGACCTGCCGGGCCTCCGGCCCGCTGGCGGTGACGCGGATCGAATAGCCGGGGCTTGCCGCCAGCATCATCAGGCCCATGATCGAGGTGCCGCCGACCTTGACGCCATCCTTCTCGACATGCACCGAGGCATCGAAGCCGCTGGCCAGCTGGACGAACTTCGCCGAAGCGCGCGCATGAAGGCCACGTTGGTTGATGATGGGAAAATCCCGGACAATTTGTTCTTTTTCCGGGGACAGCGCGGTCATTTGCTGCTCAGGAGCTGGCTGGCGACGTTGATGTATTTGCGGCCGGCGGCCTGAGCCTCATCGAGCGCGGCGGCCATATTGTCGCCCTTGCGGATCGAGGAGAGCTTGATCAGCATCGGCAGGTTCATGCCGGCGATCACCTCGGTGCGGCCGGATTCCATCACCGAGATGGCAAGGTTGGAGGGCGTGCCGCCGAACATGTCGGTCAGCACGATGACGCCCGCCCCGGTATCGACACGGGCAACAGCGTCGACGATGTCGCGGCGACGCTGCTCCATATCGTCGTCGGCACCGATCGCCACGGTTTCGAAATTGTCTTGTGGCCCGACGACATGTTCGACGGCATGTCGGAACTCGGTGGCCAGTTGACCGTGCGTTACAAGCACGAGTCCGATCATTCTTTGGTGGCTCCCGTCATCGCCGCTTCACAGGCGCATTTTATGCTCGCCAGCCAATCCAGGCGGCGGGAGCGCTATCTTGTCGACGCACGGCCCGTTGACAAGCCCAAAATTGCGCAGGCACATGCCATTTTGACGCATTGCAGCAAAAAACCCGGAACGGATCATAGAAAAGGCGCGATCGACAGCCGCGCCATCACGACCGGCAAGACCGCTGGGACATTGCGTTCGACCACGTCGACCCGCGGCACCAGACAGCCCGCGATGCTGCTTGCGGCATCCTCCTGGAAGCGCACCGCTTCGCCGGCCGGCACCAGGCGGACATGGAGGTCGACGAGGCCTGCCGGCTCGAATGGCAGAGGTCGGGGGCCGAGCCCCGGCACCTCGACGAGCCCTTCTATGGCGACGGGAGCGCGGCACAGCAGCCGCCCGGCATGCGCCTCGACGAAGAGCTGATCGTCGCCGACGAGCCGCGAGAACAGGCCGCGATGGCGACAATGGTCGATGAGCGCCAGCGCCAGCGTCGTCTTGCCCGAGCCGGAGGCTCCGGTGACGAGAATGCCGCGCTCGCCGATCAAAACCATTGTCGCGTGAATGTTTTCAGGCTGCACGGCTGGACCAAGCGTGGTGGAATTCATGCTCTCAGCCTTCGGCCGGCAACGTCACCACAAAGCGTGCGCCCTTGATCTCGCCGGGCTTGGTGCCGGGGATGTTCTCGGCGGTCAGCGTGCCGCCATGGGCCTCGACGATCTGCCTGGAGATCGACAGGCCAAGGCCCGAATTCTGGCCGAACGCCTCGCCGGCCGGCCGGTCCGTGTAGAAGCGCTCGAAGATGCGGTCGATGTTGTCGGCCCGGATGCCGGGACCATTGTCGTCGACGGTGACGATGTTGAACTTGCCGGCGCGCGTCAGCGACAGGCTGATGTGGCCATGATCCTCGGGAACGAAGGAGCGGGCGTTCTCGATCAAATTGGTGATGACCTGGCCGATGCGCAGATCATGCCCGACGACGACGTAGCCTTTGACGCCTTGCGGCAGTTTGGCGGCCTTGAACTCGATTTCGACCGCCTTCTTGTTGCGCGTGGCTTCGCGCGAAACGGCGACGAGATCGGTGATGAATTTCTTCAGGTCGACCGTCCCGGCATCTTCACGCGCGAGCTCCGCGTCCAGGCGCGATGCGTCGGAAATATCGGTGATGAGCCGGTCCAGCCGCCTGACATCGTGCTGGATGATATCCATCAGCCGGCCGCGCGAATCGTCGTTCTTGGCCAGCGGCAAGGTTTCCACCGCGCTGCGCAGCGACGTCAGCGGGTTCTTCAACTCGTGAGAGACATCGGCCGCGAAGCTTTCGATCGCCTCGATGCGGGCGTAGAGCGCGTTGGTCATGTCGCGTATGGCGATCGACAGATTGCCGATCTCGTCCTGACGGTCGGAAAAGTCGGGGATCTCTTCACGGCTCTTGACGCCGCGCCGCACCCGAACCGCCGCCGCCGACAGCCGGCGCAGCGGATTGGCGATGGTGGAGGCGAGCAGCATCGACAGGATGGCGGTGACAAGGGCCGCGATGCCGAAGACGCGCAGGATCGCCTTGCGCTCGGCGGCGACGATCTTGTCGATGTCGCCGCCTTCGGTCGACAGCATCAGCACGCCCAGGACGGCACGAAAGCGCTGGATCGGCACCGCCACCGAAACGATCTGCTCGCCCTGTTCCGAGACGCGCACGATGGTCGACGGGCTGCCGGTGAGTGCCTTGACCACTTCCGGGAAAGCGGCGCCATTGCCGCCCGGCTGCTCGTGATAGACCGGCAGCTCGGTGTTGCGGAAGAAGTCGAAGACGAATTTCTGGATGCGCTCGACAAGATCGGGCTCTTCCTCTTCAACCGGCGGCAGGTCGTAGCGCAGGATCTGGCCGCGCGAATAGAGGTGGCGCGAATCGAGCAGCAGATTGGCGTCGCGGTCATAGATGCGTGCGCGGGTCCTGGTCGGCGAGATCAGCCTTCTCAGCACCGGCGCGACCCGCTCCGGGTTGATCGGGAAGTCGAGATTGTCGAGTTGGTCGGAGCCGGGTCCCAGGCTTTCGCCGGCCTGCAGCTCAAGCAGCTTTTCCGGGTCGATGCTGATCGAATCCGTCTCGACGGTCGCCGACGCGGCAATGGCGCCGGCGATGATCTCGCCCTGGGTCATCAGGCTTTCGACGCGGGCGTCGATCAGTCCGTCGCGGAAGGTGTTGAGATAGAGGATGCCGGTCACCAGGACGGCGAGGCCGGCAAGGTTGAGGAACAGGATACGCCGCGTCAGGCTGGAAAAGATATGATGGCCAAGGAAGCGGCGCATCGGCACCGTGATCTTCGAGACGAAGGACGGCATGATCCGGGACGGCCGCCTGGAGGCGCCCGCCGGTCTTGTTCGCTGTGTTTCCACTGCCATCGAATAGCAGGCCCTGCTACTTACGCTTCGCGGAACCGGTATCCGACTCCGTAAAGGGTTTCGATCATCTCGAAGTCGTCGTCGACGGCTTTGAACTTCTTGCGCAGCCGCTTGATGTGGCTGTCGATGGTGCGATCGTCGACATAGACCTGTTCATCATAAGCCGAATCCATCAGCGCATCACGGCTTTTCACGACGCCGGGACGCTGCGCCAGCGAATGCAGGATCAGGAACTCGGTGACGGTGAGCGTCACCGGCTCGCCTTTCCAGGTGCAGGTGTGGCGCTCCTGGTCCATGACGAGCTGGCCGCGCTCGAGCGAGCGGGCCTGCTGGCTTGGCGTCTTGGCGGCAGCCTCGCGGGCACTGGCGCGGCGCAGCACGGCGCGCACGCGCTCGACCAGCAGGCGCTGTGAGAAGGGTTTGCGGATGAAGTCGTCGGCGCCCATCTTGAGACCGAACAACTCGTCGATCTCATCGTCCTTGGAGGTCAGGAAGATCACCGGCAGGTCGGACTTCTGGCGCATCCGGCGGAGCAGTTCCATGCCGTCCATGCGCGGCATCTTGATGTCGAGGATGGCAAGGTTCGGCGGGCGTGCCGCCAGGCCTTCCAGCGCTGACGCACCATCCGTGTAGGTCTCGACGCGATACCCCTCGGATTCCAGGGCGATCGACACCGATGTCAGAATGTTGCGGTCGTCATCGACAAGCGCGATTGTTGCCATTTCAAGCGGCTCCCTCATGAGCTGTCCCTTCTGTCGTAGAGAAGGGGCTTTTGCAGGACAAATTAGGTACAAAATGTGGCATAGGCCTTGTCCGCTGTCACGCGCGGCATGCCGGCGGCCACAATCCTACCTCGACATGGATTGGACGAACGTACATCGCCAATCCTTTGGCAACCGCGAAACTTTTTGCACATATAAACGATTTAAACAACTTTCAAAATATTTAAATCGATTAATGATTTGATATCATTTGGCTTTTCTGGTTCTGACCATCTCAGCCCGCGTAGTGGGCGTGCCGGAAACGTGCCGGCAAAGATGCGGCAAATCCAAGAGGGACACTCGATGTCGGAAGTCGGCAAACGCAATTCCGCCTGCGCGATCGATCATATCGGCCTGAAAACCACCGGCGTGGTGCGCTATAATTTCGGTGCGGCTGCCCTTTATGAGGAATCGATCCGGCGCGGCGAGGCCCGCTTGACCGCCCATGGCGCGCTGGTCGCCGAGACCGGCCAGCACACCGGCCGCTCGCCCAAGGACAAGTTCGTCGTCCGCAACGGTGACACCGAACCACATGTCTGGTGGGAGAACAACAAGGCGATCTCGCCGGCCCAGTTCGACACGCTGCTCGCCGATTTCCAGGCGCATGCCGCGGACAAGGATCTCTACGTCCAGGACCTGATCGGCGGCGCCGATGAGGAGCTGAAGCTGCCCACCAGGGTGATCACCGAATTTGCCTGGCACTCGCTGTTCATCCGCAATCTGCTCATTCGTCCCGGTGCCACCGAACTCGAGCAGTTCGTGCCCGAGATGACGATCATCGACCTGCCGTCCTTCCGCGCCGATCCCCTCCGTCACGGCAGCCGCACCGAAACGGTGATCACCGTCGATCTTTCGCGCAAGATCGTGCTGATCGGCGGCACCTCCTATGCCGGCGAGATGAAGAAGTCGGTGTTCACCATGCTCAACTATCTCCTGCCGGCGAAAGGCGTGATGCCGATGCATTGCTCGGCCAATGAGGGTGCGGCCGGCGACGCCGCCATCTTCTTCGGCCTGTCGGGCACCGGCAAGACGACGCTCTCGGCCGATCCCTCGCGCACGTTGATCGGCGACGACGAGCATGGCTGGGGGCCGCACGGCATCTTCAATTTCGAAGGCGGCTGCTACGCCAAGACGATCAAGCTGTCGGCGGAAGCCGAGCCGGAAATCTTCGCCACCACGCAGCGCTTCGGCACGGTGCTGGAAAATGTCGTGCTCGACGCCGATGGCGTGCCGGATTTCAACGACGGAAGGCTGACCGAAAACACGCGCTGCGCCTACCCGCTGGATTTCATCCCCAACGCCAGCAAGACCGGACGCGCCAATCATCCAAACAACATCATCATGCTGACCGCCGACGCCTTCGGCGTGATGCCGCCGATCGCCCGACTGACGCCGGCGCAGGCGATGTATCATTTCCTCTCCGGTTACACCGCCAAGGTGGCGGGAACCGAAAAGGGCGTGACCGAGCCCGAAGCGACGTTTTCGACCTGTTTCGGTGCCCCGTTCATGCCGCGCCATCCATCGGAATACGGCAATCTGCTGCGCGAGCTGATCGCCCGCCATGGCGCCGATTGCTGGCTGGTCAACACCGGCTGGACCGGTGGCGCCTACGGCACCGGCAAGCGTATGCCGATCAAGGCGACGCGGGCCTTGCTTGCCGCCGCACTCGACGGCTCGCTGAAGACGGCCGAGTTCCGCACCGACCCTCATTTCGGTTTCGAGGTGCCGGTGGCGGTTCGGGGCGTCGACAGCGCCATTCTCGACCCGCGCTCAACCTGGGCTGACAAGGCCGGTTATGACCTGCAGGCGGCAAGACTGGTCGGCATGTTCGCCGTCAACTTCGAGAAATTCGAAAGCCATGTCGACGCCGTGGTGCTGGGTGCGGCGCCGCGCATGCAGGAAGCGGCGGAGTAATCGCGCCACAGGGTTCAGCTTTCGTTGAAAGGCCCGGTTTCGATCGGGCCTTTTCTTTTTCGATCCGTCGCGCCATGACTGCGGCATGGCGAGCGACGAAAATATCTTCATATCAGGCGATGCGGTGATCCATCCGGGGGACCTGCACGAGGATTTCATCCGCTCGTCCGGTCCCGGCGGTCAGAACGTCAACAAGGTGGCGACGGCGGTGCAACTGCGCTTCGACGCGGCCAACGCAACGGGTCTGTCGGAGCGCGTGCGCGAGCGGACGATCAAGCTTGCCGGCCAGCGTGCCACCAAGGACGGCGTCATCGTCATCGAGGCAGGCCGCTTCCGCACCCAGGAACAGAACCGGGCGGATGCGCGGGCACGGCTGACGGCATTGGTCGCCAAGGCCGCCGAACCGCCACCGCCGCCGCGCAAGAAGACACGGCCGTCGAAGGGTGCCGTGGAACGGCGGCTGAAGAGCAAGGCCGGGCGCGGCACGATCAAGAAGCTGCGCGGCCGGGTGGAGAACGATTAAGCACCACACCAATCACGCGCACAAAACGACTTCCCATTTTGGACCGCAGATGCAAGGTTCACCATTGCCATTAGCAAGGGAGACCAAGGATGGGCATGTTCGATTTCGTCAAGAGCGTCGGCAAGAAACTGGGCATCGGCGGCGACGAAGAAGCCGCACCCACGGCCGACACACTCAAGAAGGAGCTCGATTCGCACAAGCTCGGCACCGATGGCGTCGAGGTCGTCGTCACGGGCGATACGGCGGTGCTGAAGGGCGTGGTCAAGGACCAGTCGATCTTCGAGAAGGCGGTCATCGCCGTCGGCAACACGCTCGGCGTCTCCAAGGTGCAGGCGGACGAATTGCAGGTCGCGCCAGCGTCTGGCACGGCCGCCGCCCCGGCCAAGGAGCCCACCTTTTACACGGTGAAGAAGGGCGACAATCTCTGGAAGATCGCCGAGAAAAGCTACGGCAAGGGCCAAGGCGTCAAGAACACGGTCATATTCGAGGCCAACAAGCCGATGCTGACCCATCCCGACAAGATCTATCCGGGCCAGGTGCTGCGCATCCCAGATCTCGCCTGATCGGCGGCTGCCAATTTGTGAAGAGCAATTCCAGGAAAAGTGTGAAACGGTTTTCCGTCCGGAATTGTGCCAAACAAAGAGTTAGAGCGGCGGCTTTCGGGTCGCCGTTTTCATTTGATCGTGGCATTTTACGGTTCCGAACCATCCAAGAGGTAACCGAATCCGTGCTCGTCTTGCCCAAAGGCGTCCGCCACATGCCGGCCTACCTGTCGCGCAGCGCGCAGGAAGAGCTGGTCGACGAGGTGAGACGGATCGTGCAGCAGGCGCCGCTGTTCGTGCCGGCCATGCCGCGCACCGGCAAGGAGATGAGCGTGCGTATGAGCAATTGCGGGCCGCTGGGCTGGGTCACCGACAAGGAGCACGGCTATCGTTACCAGCCGGCGCATCCGGTAACCGGGACGCCTTGGCCGCCGATTCCGGATGCGCTGCTCGAGCTGTGGCGCGAGGTCTCGGGCTATCCGCACCCCCCGGAAGCATGCCTGATCAATTTCTACACCGCGGATGCGAAGATGGGCCTGCATCAGGACCGCGATGAGGCCGATTTTTCGGCGCCGGTGGTCTCCGTCTCACTCGGCGACGATTGCCTGTTCCGTGTAGGCCAAGCGACACGCAAAGGGGCTATGCGTGATGGCGCCACCAAGTCGTTCAGGCTGCAAAGTGGTGACGTCGTGGTGCTCGGCGGCGAGGGGCGGCTGTGCTTTCACGGCGTCGATCGGATCTATCCCTCGACCTCGGCACTGCTGAAAAACGGTGGGCGGATCAATCTGACATTGCGGCGGGTGACGAAGCCGGCCGTCACAGCTTCCTGAGCGCCACTTCCTCGATCAGGTGGTCGGCGCCCTTGCGCAGGATCAAGTCGGCGCGAGCCCGCGTCGGCAGGATGTTCTCGCGGAGATTCTTCAAATTGATGTTGGTCCACAGGCCTTCGGCGATGGCGCGCGCCGAACCCTCCGACAGCTGCGAGTAGCGGTGAAAGAAGGAGTCCGGGTTGCGGAAGGCGGTCTCACGCAGCCGCATGAAGCGGGAAATGTACCAGTTGTGGATCAGCTTCTCGTCGGCATCGATGTAGATGGCGAAGTCGAAGAAGTCCGACAGAAAAGGCACGATCTTGCCGTCCTGCGGCAGCTTGCCGGGCTGCAGGACATTGATGCCTTCGAAGATCAATATGTCGGGCCGGTCGATGGTGACGAACTCGCCGGGAATGACGTCATAGGTCAGGTGCGAATAGACAGGGGCGCGGACATCGGGCAGCGCCGACTTGATGCCCGACAGGAAGCGCAGCAGCGCGCCGACATCGTAGCTGTCGGGAAAACCCTTGCGCTCCATCAGGTTCTCGCGCCGCAGCACCTCGTTGGGCAGCAAAAAACCGTCGGTGGTGATGAGATCCACCTTGGGGCTCGACGGCCAGCGCGCCAAAAGCTCCTTCAGCACGCGTGCGGTGGTCGATTTGCCGACCGCGACCGAACCGGCGATGCCGATGATGAAGGGTGTCTTGACCACGTCGACCGCGTTGAAGAAGGCCTGGCGTTGCCGAAACAGCAGCTGGCTCGCTTCGACATGCGCAGACAGCAGCCGCGACAGCGACAGATAGATGCGCGTGACCTCTTCGAGATCGACCGGATCGTTGAGCGAGCGCAGGCGGCGAAATTCGTCCGCGCTCAGCGTCAGCGGCGTGTCGGCACGGAATTGCGACCATTGATCGGCGGAGAAGAAACGAAAGGGGGAATATTTCTCGGTCGGCGCGAGCTGATCCATCGAGATACCTGCCCTTCCTCGCGGTCAGCCCTTGGGCCGTGACGCCTTCTCGGCGATGCCCGAACGCCGGGTGCGGCCTTCGAGCTCCTTGAGCACGTCGCTCAGCGAAACCCCGGAGAGGCCGAGAACGACGAGCCAATGATACATAAGATCGGCACTTTCCGAAACGAGGGCCTGTTTGTCGCCCTTGACGGCGGCAATCACGGTCTCGACCGCCTCCTCGCCGAGCTTCTGCGCCGCCTTGTCGATGCCGCGCGCGAACAATTTTGCCGTCCATGAGTCCGGGTCGCCGGAATGGGCGCGTTCCCTGATGGTTTCTTCAAGATCTGACAGCGAAAACTCAGCCATGGCGTCATCTATCTGCTTGTTTAAGCATGATCTTTTCCGAAAACCGGTTCCCACTTTTCGGGATCATGATTTAGGGCCGATTATTCACAGAGTCCAGCCGCATCGGCAGCCCCGCGGCGGCCATATGCGCCTTGGCCTGCGCTATCGTGTAGGTGCCGAAATGGAAGATGGACGCGGCCAGCACCGCGCCGGCATGGCCGTCGCGAATGCCTTCGACCATGTGGTCGAGCGTGCCGACACCGCCGGAAGCGATCACCGGCGCGCGCACGGCGTCTGATATCGCGCGGGTCAGCGCGATGTCGTAGCCGGCCTTGGTGCCGTCCCGATCCATCGAGGTCAGCAATATCTCGCCGGCGCCGCGATCGACCATTTTCCGCGCGAACTCGACCGCGTCGATGCCGGTCTTTTCGCGGCCGCCATGGGTGAAGATCTCCCAGCGGTCGGCCTCACCGGTGCCCGACACCTTCTTGGCGTCGATGGCGACGACGATGCACTGGTTGCCGAACTTGTCGGCGGCCTCAGCGACGAAATCCGGGTTCTTCACCGCCGCCGTGTTGATCGATACCTTGTCGGCGCCGGCCAGCAGCAGCTTCCGGATGTCGGCGACCTGGCGCACGCCGCCGCCGACGGTCAGCGGCATGAAGCATTGTTCGGCGGTGCGGGCGACGATGTCGAAGATGGTCTCGCGATTGTCCGACGAAGCGGTGATGTCGAGAAAGCAGAGTTCGTCGGCGCCAGCCGCGTCATAGGCCTTGGCCGCCTCGACTGGATCGCCGGCGTCGATGAGATCGACGAAGTTGACGCCCTTGACGACGCGACCGTTCTTGACGTCGAGGCAGGGGATGACACGGGCTTTGAGCATCAGCGGCCCTCTATCGTGGCGATGAGATCGTTCAGCAACTGGCCAACCAGCGGCGGAACATCGGCTTGGGCGTCGAAGGCCGGGTCGTAGGCGGAGACGGTGATGCCGACGACCGGCACCGCAAGCGCCATGGCGCAAGTGGCGTCGCGCAGCTGTTCCGGGCTCGGGCCGCCCGAAGTGATATAGCGGTTGGCCTGCAGCTCCCGGGGATCGTGCACGTCCATATCGAGATGCATGTGCACGCGTCTGGCGCCGGCTATCTTCAGTCTTTCGGCCGCCTGCGCCACCCCGGAGCATTCCGTCCGCACGATCGGCAATGTCTCAAGCAGCCGCTTCTCGTCCGGATCGAGATCGCGGGCGTTGACGAGCACGCAGCGTGACGGATCGACCGGCTTGAAGCCGGGAATGGCCGACGCCATCGGCCGCCAGCACAGGCCGAGCACGGTCGCCAGCGCCATGCCGTCGAGAAAGCCGTATGTGGATGTCTCGGGCGTGTTGAGGTCGCCATGCTGGTCGGCCCAGATGATCGCATCGGCGTCCTCGCCGGCGACCGCGCCGGCGCTGGTCAGGCAGTTTCCCGCAAGGACGATGGGAAACCGACCGGCGTCACGGGCAAGGCGAACCTCGGCTGAAACCGCGTTGCAGACAGCAAAGCCGGTGGCGATCTCGCGCTCCTGGATGTCTCCGACCTTGCCGATGTCTTCCACCGTAACGTCATGGCCGGCCATGGTCAGGGCGTCGACGAGACCGCCTGATATCAGTGCGTCCGGGCCCTGGCCCATGCCGCCATGGTAGTGGCCGCTGTCATAGGACGCGAGGATAATGGAGATTTTCACGGTCGCGTCTCCGCCGCTGGCCGGCCCTGCAGGATCGCCAGCGCCTCCGTTGGATCGATGCGACCGTCATAGAGCGCGCGCCCGGAGATCGCGCCTTCGAGCTTTTGCGCATCGGGCATGGTCATGCGCACGATGTCGGTGACCGAGGCGAGGCCGCCGGAAGCGATCACCGGGATCGACACGGCATCAGCGAGGTCGATGGTGGCGTCCCAATTGATGCCGGTCAAAACGCCGTCGCGGTCGATGTCGGTGTAGATGATGGCGGCGACGCCGGCGCCCTCGAATTTCCTCGCCAGTTCGATGACGCCAAGGCTCGACGCCTCGGCCCAGCCCTCGACGGCGACCTTGCCGCCCTTGGCGTCGATGCCGACGGCGACCTTGCCCGGAAACGCCTTGCAGGCCTGCTTGACCAGGTCCGGGTCACGCACCGCCACCGTGCCCAGGATGACGCGGGCCAGCCCGCGATCGAGCCAATCCTCGATCTGCGCCAGCGTGCGGATGCCGCCGCCGAGCTGCACCGGGTTCTTCGTTGCCTTGAGGATGGCGCCGACCGCCGCACTGTTGACGCTCTGGCCCTGGAAGGCGCCGTTGAGGTCGACGACATGCAGCCATTCGAAGCCCTGTTGCTCGAAGGCCCGCGCCTGCGCGGCAGGATCGTCGTTGTAGATGGTCGCGGTGGCCATGTCGCCATGCCTGAGGCGCACGCACTGGCCGTCCTTGAGATCTATCGCCGGGAAAAGGATCATCCGTTCAGGCGCCTTCCACAATGGCGAAATGCGACGTCGAATAGAGGCGTCGGAATTTCAGCGCCGCCTGGTATTCGGGCGAATGGAAGCAGGCGAGTGCGACCGCGTAGCTCTCGAACTCGATGATGACATGGCGATTGCCCGACGGCCCTTCCGGGCTCGACGACTGACCGCCGCGGGTCAGGAATTTTGCGCCATATTTGTCGAAAGCCGCTTTGTTGGCGGCAATGTATAGCGGATAGTTTTCCGGATCGGTCACCTCGACCATCGCCATCCAGTAGCCCTTCTTGCTCATCGGTTTTCAGGGCCTCCAGCGCATGAAATTGGTGATCAGCGCCAGGCCGAGCGCCTGGCTCTTTTCCGGGTGGAACTGCGTGCCGACGAGATTGTCGCGGGCGACAGCCGCCGTCACCGGGCCGCCATAGTCGGCAACCGCCAGAACCTCGTCCGCCTTGCGCGCATCGAGATGATAGGAATGCACGAAATAGGCATGCAGCCCGCTTGCGCCAGTCGGAATGCCGGCAAACAGCGGATGCTGGCGCTTGAGCTCGATCGTGTTCCAGCCGATCTGCGGGATCTTCAGCGCCGGATCGGAAGGCATGATCTCCTTCACGTCGCCCGATATCCAGCCGAAGCCCTCGGTAATTGTCTTTTCGAGGCCGCGCTGCGACATCAGCTGCATGCCGACGCAGATGCCGAGGAACGGCCGGCCCTTGACGATCGCGACCTCCTCGACGGCTTCCCACATGCCTTCGACGGCCTGCAGGCCGGCCGCGCAGTCGGCATAGGCCCCGACGCCGGGCAGGACGATGCGATCGGCCGTGCCCACCCGCTCGGCATCCGCGGTCAGGTCGATATCGGCCGATATGCCGGCTTCGCGCGCGGCGCGCTCGAAAGCCTTGGTGGCCGAGCGCAAATTGCCCGAGCCGTAGTCGATGATCGCAACCCGCATGTCAGCTTCTTCCCGGAATGTGGGTCAGCCCCAGCGCCATGCCCGGCTGCGCTGGCCGCGCCAGGGCAGCATCGGGGACCATGCGCGGCGCCGGCACTACCTCATCGGCAAGCGCTTCCGCTTCCAGCGCATAGCGTGTGTCGGCGTCGTCGAGCCAACCGGCTTCGACCGCGCCCCATTCGTGCCAACCGCGCCGGCGAAGTGCCGCGATGCGCAGGCCTTGCCCTTCCAGTCCGACATAGAGCGAAACCAACAGTGACAGCAGCGAGCCGGCCAGACCAAGGCCGAGCTTCTGGCCCAGCATCGAAAGCAGGCCCATGACGACGAAGGCAAGCGCTGCCTCGATCCACAGCCGATGCCAGGCGAACCATAGCGGCGGCACCAGGAGGCCCAGCCAGGTGAAGCCATCGCGGACAAAGGCCGTTGCATCGGCCTTCTCGCTGCGGCCTGGCGGTTCCATCACGACATAGGTGGCCATGGCCTTATCCCTTCAACGATCCCTTGGTGGAGGGAACCGCATCCGGCTGGCGCGGATCGCGTTCGAGGGCAACGCGCAGCGCGCGCGCCACCGCCTTGAAGCAGGTCTCGGCGATGTGATGGTTGTTGGCGCCATAGTGATTGGTGACATGCAGCGTGATGCCGGCATTCTGCGCCAGCGCCTGGAAGAACTCGCGCACCAGCTCGGTGTCGAAAGTACCGATCTTCGGCGATGAGAAGGAAACGTTCCAGACCAGGAAGGGACGGCCGGACACGTCGATCGCGGCGCGCGTCAGCGTCTCGTCCATGGCAAGGTCGATCGAGGCATAACGCATAATGCCGCGCCGCTCGCCCAGTGCCTTGGCCAGCGCCTGGCCGAGCGCGATCCCGGTATCCTCGACCGTGTGATGATCGTCGATATGCAGGTCGCCCTTGGCCCTGACCGTCATGTCGATCAGGGAATGGCGCGAGAGTTGGTCCAGCATATGGTCGAAGAAGCCGACCCCCGTGGCGATATCCGACTTGCCGGAGCCGTCGACATGGACCGACACGGAGATGTCGGTTTCCTTGGTCTTGCGGCTTGCTTCGGCGGAACGGGGCGGCATCACTCTATCCTTGTCCCAGAGGTTCACATCGTGACCGGCTCAGAGGCTTCAAGCGCTCGCAGGCTTGAAAACGAAAGCCTTCTAGCAGCATGATCCGGCGATTGCCAGTTGCCTCTGACAGCGGTATCGGCCTTGCCAGAGAGCGATTTGCAATCACCGGCCCCATGCATACATATGGCCGATCAAAGTTACTCGTACCGCGCCAATCGCCTTATCGGGATGGCGCTGCTCGGAGCCAGTAAATGTCCAATGAACTGACCATGCACGCCACGACCATCGTGACGGTGCGCAAGGGCAACAAGGTGGTGATCGCCGGCGACGGCCAGGTCAGCCTTGGCCAGACCATCATGAAGGGCAACGCCAAAAAGGTGCGCCGCATCGGCAAGGGCGGCAATGTGATCGCCGGTTTCGCCGGCGCCACGGCCGACGCCTTCACGCTGCTGGAGCGGCTCGAAGCCAAGCTCGAACAATATCCCGACCAGCTGACGCGCGCCTGCGTCGAACTCGCCAAGGACTGGCGCACCGACCGCTATCTGCGCCGGCTCGAGGCGATGATGCTGGTGGCCGACAAGTCGGTCTCGCTGGCGCTGACCGGCACCGGTGACGTGCTCGAACCCGAATTTGGCGTGATGGCCATCGGTTCGGGCGGCAATTACGCGCTGGCTGCGGCCCGCGCGCTGATGGACAGCGACAAGGATGCCGAGGAGATCGCTCGCAAGGCGATGCAGATCGCATCCGATATCTGCGTCTATACCAACAACAATTTTGTCGTCGAAACGCTCGATGTCGGCTGAGCAGGCCGACCATGATCCCGAAAAGTGGAAACCGGCTTTCTCGGACGAACGGTTCCGTTCGTCCAGAGATCATGGCCGAACAACAAGATAGCTACGATTTTCGGCCGGTGACGGAGAAAGACCTGCCGATGATTGCAGGCTGGCTCGCCGAGCCGCATGTCGCCGAGTGGTGGGACGATCCGGAGACGGAAATCGCCGGCATTCGCGAGCACATCGATAGCATTTCCGTCGAGCCGCTGATCGTCGAGCTCGACGGCAAGCCGATAGCCTATCTGCAAAGCTACGATCCGCACCTGGAAGACGACCACCCCTATGCCGACCAGCCGTTCGGCACGCTCGGCATCGACGTGTCGATCGGCGTGCCGGAGCTGGTCGGGCGCGGCCATGGCTCGGCGATCATGCGCCAGTTCGTCGAACAGCTTTTCGAGGAAGGTGTTCCGCGCGTCATCATCGATCCGGATCCCGCCAATGTCAGGGCGATCCGTGCCTATGAAAAGGCTGGCTTTGTTGCTTTTGACACCAGAACATCGGAGTACGGGCCGGCCTTGATGATGGCGCGCGACGCGACGCAGGAGCCCAATTGATCAGCGCCGAAACCCTCGACAAGGCAGTCGCGAAAGGTTTGATCTCGCAGACCCTTCGCGATCAGTTGGAGGCCATGGAACGCACGGTCGCTCTCGCCCCCGAGGCGAGGAGCGCCGATGACGAGGGTGACGAGGAAAACCTGCGGCTGGTGGGCGGCGGCAACGATCTGTTTGTCACTGTCGGAACCGTCCTGCTCAGCGCCGGCTTCTTCTTTGTCCTGACCACCTTGCTTCCTGGCCAGACATTCTGGATCGCCGGCATCCTCGCGGTTTTCGCCTGGGGGCTCGCCGAAATCGTCACGCGTCAGCACCGGATGAAACTATCGTCGTCCGTGCTTGCCCTGATTTTCATGGCCGCCATTCTGGCCGCTCTGGCGCTACAAGTGGAGGCCAGCTTCGGCATACGCAAGCCGGAGACTGTCTGGCAGCTATTGGCGTTGCGGCAGACGGCGTCTCGGGCCGGATATCTGTTCCTGGGCGGAGGAATAATCGCGGCGGCGATCTATTTCTGGCGCTTTCGCGTCCCCATCATTGCCGGGGCTATCGCCATCGCCTTCACACTGCTTGCCTTCCTGCAAACGGCGATAATCCTGTATGACAGCGTGACAGCGGGTGCGATTGCGCCGCCGCGCCTCGAGGATGTTCCAGAACTGCTTCGCGCGGCACTTTACATGCCGCTGATCTGCGGCCTGATCGTGTTCGCAACGGGTGTAGCTTTTGACATTTACGATAGGGATCGACGCAAGATCTGGTCCGATTGCGCTTTCTGGCTGCATGTCGTCTCGGCGCCCATGCTGGTGCATCCGCTCTTCATCATGGCAACCGGCCAGAACGTCGTATTCGGACATATCGCGCCGGATGCCAATGCAACCATCATGCTGACGATCCTGATCCTTGGCTTCCTCTATGTCGCGCTTGCCATCGACCGCCGTTCGCTTCTGGTTCCGACATTGGCTTACTTCGGCTCGCTGGGCATCTATTATCTGGTGAATTCCGCCTCCGATTCGACGGGTATCCCGCCTTTTGCCTTGATCCTGGTCGTTGTTGGCGCGCTGATCATTCTGTTCGGGGCTGGCTGGCAGCGTATCCGGCGGATTGTGGTCAAACCCACCTTGCCGGCCGCCGTGATCCGCCGGCTACCGCCGCTGAAGGCGTGACAAGGCTTTGTGATGATCGAGACGGCGACGCGAAACGAGGGGGAATGAACCGATGACGACACCGGCCACGGAGAGCAGCTATTCGGCCTATGAAGACAGCTGGCGGATGGGGCTTCTGCTCGTCCTCGCCCTGATCATCTTCCAGGCCGGGGCGCTCTACGGCATGGGGCGAACGCCGATCTGCACCTGCGGCTACGTCAAGCTCTGGCATGGTGTCGTGAACAGTTCGGAGAATTCCCAGCACATTTCGGACTGGTATACGTTCTCGCACATCATCCACGGCTTCCTGTTCTATGCGCTGGCAAGATTCCTGTTCCCGCGTTCGCCGATCGGCTTGAGGCTGGCGTTCGCCGTCTTCATCGAAGGCGGCTGGGAGCTGCTCGAAAACAGCCCGTTCATCATCGAGCGCTACCGCGCCGGCACCATCTCGCTCGACTATTACGGCGACAGCATCATCAATTCGGTGTCCGACACACTGGCCATGGTGCTGGGATTTGTGATGGCGCGAAGGCTACCTATATGGGTGATCGTCAGCCTGGCCATCATCTTCGAACTCGGTACCGGCTATCTCATCCGGGACAATCTGACACTCAACGTGATCATGCTGCTGCATCCGTTCGAGGCCATCAAGCAGTGGCAAAGTGGAATTTAGTGATATGAGCACATTTTCTCCCCGCGAAATCGTTTCGGAACTCGACCGTTTCATCATTGGCCAGAAAGACGCCAAGCGCGCCGTGGCCATCGCCTTGCGCAACCGCTGGCGCCGCCAGCAGCTGGAGGGCCAGATGCGCGAAGAGGTGATGCCGAAGAACATCCTGATGATCGGGCCGACCGGCGTCGGCAAGACCGAGATTTCGCGCCGCCTGGCGCGGCTCGCCGGTGCGCCTTTCGTCAAGGTCGAGGCGACCAAGTTCACCGAGGTCGGCTATGTCGGCCGCGACGTCGAGCAGATCATCCGAGACCTGGTCGAGATCGCCATCGGCCTGGTGCGCGAGAAGATGCGCGAGGACGTCAAGGCACGCGCCCACGTCAACGCCGAGGAACGCGTGCTGGAAGCGCTGGTCGGCAAGACGGCGAGCCCGGCCACCCGCGATAGTTTCCGCAAGAAGCTGCGCGACGGCGAACTCGACGACAAGGAGATCGAGGTCGAGGTCGCCGACACCGGCGCTGGCGGCATGCCCGGCTTCGAAATCCCCGGTATGCCGGGCGCTAACATCGGCGTGCTGAACATCAACGACATGCTGTCGAAGGCGATGGGCGGCAAGAAGACCAAGATGCGCAAGACGACGGTGAAGGAATCCTACGACTTGCTGGTCAACGACGAGTCCGACAAGCTGCTCGACCAGGACGAGGTGGTGCGCCGGGCGCTCGATGCGACGGAGAATGACGGCATCGTCTTCCTCGACGAGATCGACAAGATCGCGTCGCGTGAAGGCGGCATGGGCGCCGGCGTTTCCCGCGAAGGCGTGCAGCGCGACCTGCTGCCGCTGATCGAAGGCACCACGGTGGCGACCAAATACGGACCGCTGAAGACCGACCACATCCTGTTCATCGCCTCGGGTGCGTTCCATGTGTCCAAGCCGTCAGACCTGTTGCCGGAATTGCAGGGCCGCCTGCCGATCCGGGTCGAGCTGCGGGCGCTGGAAAAGGACGATTTCGTCCGTATCCTGACCGAGACAGAGGCCAGCCTGATCAAGCAGTATATCGCTCTGATGAAGACCGAGGGCGTCGAGCTGACCTTCACCGACGACGCTATCGATTCGCTGGCCAGCATTGCCGTCGACCTCAACGCGAGCGTCGAGAACATCGGCGCAAGAAGACTGCAGACAGTGATGGAGCGGGTGCTGGACGAAATCTCCTACGACGCGCCCGACCGCAACGGGACCAGCGTCACCATCGACGCCGCCTATGTGGAAAAGCATGTCGGCGACCTGTCCAGGAATACCGACCTGTCGCGGTTCATCCTTTGAACGACGGCGCCGGAACGTTCCGGCGCCGGTCCAGGCAACATTTTCCGGCCAGCAAAATCATGTGTGGCCAGATGGTATCATCTGGCCAGCTTTCGTGGTGCCGGGTGAAGGGGCGCTCTCGACTCGACCAAGAGCTTTACCTAGTTTGCGCGGCAATTCTCGATCTCTTGGTTTGACGCAATTCCGGAAAACCGTTTCACACTTTTCCTGGAATTGCTTGGGCGGCGGGTGCATGAAAAAACTGATTCTGGTTATTCTCGGCTTGACGCTAGCGGCGACGCTGTTCGCCGCCGAGGCAGCGACATTGGTGCCGCCGGGAAATCGCAATGCCGTGCAGCCCGACATTCCCGGCGCCTCCAGCCGGCGCACGCAAGCGACCAGCACCAGCTTCCAGGCGAAGTATCGCAAGGTCTACGCCCTGCTGCAGAACGACGCCGAATTGCGCGGCAAGATCAAGAAGGCAGCAGCCACCTACGGCATCGATCCCCTGCACATCGTCGGTGCGATCGTCGGCGAGCACACCTACAATGTCGACGCCTATGACCGGCTGCAGACCTACTACGTCAAGGCGATCTCCTATCTCTCCAGCAAGCTGTCCTTCGCCTATGACGGCGAGGACATCACCGATTTCGTGCAACGGCCGGAATTCAAGAAATGCGCCGCAATGTCCGACAGCTATGATCTGTGGGAATGCCGCGAGCAGGTGTGGAACCGTTCGTTTCGCGGCAAGAGCGTCGGCGGGACGAGCTTTCCCGACGATCGTTTCGGCGCCACCTTCTTCCAGCCCTATTATGCCGGCCAGACCTTCGGCCTGGGTCAGCTCAATCCGCTGACCGCCCTGCAGATGAGCGATCTGGTGCACAAGGTTTCGGGCCTGCCGAAGCTCGACGTCGGCGACCCAAACTCGGTCTACAAGACCATCATGGATCCCGACCTGACGCTGCCTTACGTCGCGGCGACGATCCGGAAATCGATCGATGCCTACAAGAGCATTGCCGGCTTCGACATTTCGGGCAATCCCGGACTGACCGCCACGCTCTACAATGTCGGCAATCCGGAGCAGCGGGCCTATGCCTTGAAAGCTGAGAACGACAGGCGCCGCGCCGCCGGCGAGCCGGAAAAGCTGCCGGAAGAGAATTACTATGGCTGGCTGGTGAATGACAAATTGGCGGAGCTGAAGGCGCTGTTTTAGGGCGCGTTGCGGATTCAGCAGCGAACTCGCCGACGTTTGCGCCGCCCCTCATTGCCCTGCCGGGCATTTCTCCCCGTATAGAGACGGGGAGAAAGTAGCTGGCCGCGACCTCGGCGCCCTTCTTGCAATGCTGGTGACTGGCGAAACCGGCGATGATGGCCCCCTTCTCCCCGTCACTATACGGGGAGAAGATGCCGGCAGGCAGATGAGGGGCAGCGCCAACTTCCACAATCGGCACAGCGTTCCTACGCTGCCAGCAACGACTTCAGCTTGACGTCCTGCGATCCCAGTGCTTCCGGCGCCGGCTTCGCGCGCTTGCCGATCAGCATTTCGGCCAGCCTGATGTCGCGGGCGACCGCGTTGCCGGGGCCGATGCCGCTGGCCGCCACCAGCCTGCCGTCCTCGGCCAGATGGAAAAGGATGAAGGCGCCGTCGCCGAGGTCGCGGCGCACGGTGCTGCTGCCTTCGTCGGACAGCCCGGCGATCTGCAGGGACAGACCATATTGATCCGACCAGAACCATGGCACCGCCGCATGCTCCTCGCCGGCACCCAGCATGTTCCTCGCCGCCAGCGCGCCCTGTTCCTGGGCGTTGCGCCAGGCTTCCAGCCGTACGCGGCGGCCGCCATAGACGGCGAGCGGGAACGAGCAGCAATCGCCGGCGGCATAGATGTCGGGGTCGCTGCTGCGCAGCTCGGTATCGACAGCAATGCCGTTGTCGATCGCCAGACCGGCTTCGCCCGCAAGCCCGGTCACCGGCACGGCGCCGATGCCTATCACGGCAAGATCGGCTGATATCTCCTTTCCGCCGGCAAGTGTGATCCGCACCTCGTTGCCGTCGTCGGCGATGGACGCGATGCCGTCGCCGCACAGGATATCCACACCCTCGGCGACATGCGCGTCATGGATGATTTCGGCGATCTCCGCCGGCACGCCGCGCATCAGGATGCGCGGCTGCGCCTCGATAACGGTGACCGCGGCGCCCAGCTTGCGGGCCGCGGCCGCGAGTTCGAGACCGATGAAACCGCCGCCGATGATGGCGATACGGTTACCACGGTTGAGATGCGCGCGAATGGCGAGCGCGTCAGTGAAGGTTCTGAGATAGACGCAGCGCGGACCCAGCCCCGGCATCGGCAGCTTGCGCGGCGTCGAACCGGTTGCCAGCAGGAGCTTGTCGTAAGGCAGGACCGATCCGTCCGACAGGCGCACCGCATGCGCCGCGCGATCGATCGCCACGGCCTGGACGGAATGTATATGCCGGATCGATTTCTCGGCCAGAATTGCGTCGCTGGCGATCGCCTTGATCTCGGGCGCATCGCTGGCCATCGCCTCCTTGGACAGAGGCGGGCGCTCGTAGGGCAGATGCGGCTCGTCGCCGACCAGCGTCACTGGCCCCTGATAATCGAGGTCGCGCAGCGCCAATGCCGCGCGCCCGCCTC